>CAZNPP010000075.1:0-19974 GCA_964574785.1 uncultured Chloracidobacterium sp.
AGTGTTGGAATCGCAATTTTTCCCGCTTCTCCGCTCCCAGTTCTGTAATGCCGCTCCCAGTTCTGTAATGCCCGGTTTTGTAACGCCCTTCATCCTTAAACCCATCTGGCATATTAATGAGGTTGGTAGACAGTGAGGGCAGTTCATCAGCTTGGTAACTTCCTGGGTAAATTACGATACGTCGGCGCCAAGGCTATCGCATTTTATTGCTGGATCACTAGGCTCCAAGAACCCGAGCCCGTGCTGCCCGCGCCAGTAGAGTTGGACTTTCTGTTAATCCGCGATACCATCTCCACCTGCAACGTCTAACGATCAATATCGTCGTAGCTCGCCAGAACGCTTCAAAAAACGTCTAGCTAGCTTCTATCTCGAACTCGGGGTTGGCGTTTAATCTGTAGAGTACAAGATGCTAGCTCTTTCTTTTTATCGCCATAACAAATAAATGATCGGTCAAACTCTTTCTAGTCGTTATCAATTGCTTGCGGAATTGGGTCGTGGTGGTATGGGAGTCGTCTATCGCGCCCTCGATCCAATGCTGAATCGTGAAGTAGCAATTAAGCTCATTCCCCCGACGCTTCTAAATCCTGAAATGGAACTGCGGTTCCAGCGGGAAGCGCAACTGGTCGCCCAGATGGATCATCCCGCTATCGTGCCGATCTTCGATTTTGGCAAACATGAGGGTTCGTTGTTCTTTGTCATGCCAGTAGTTCAGGGAACTAACCTGCGCTGGTTCGAGCGCGAATCTACGCTGACGCTAGGTGAAGTCATCGACATTGGTATTCAGGTCGCGGAGGCCTTGGACTATAGCCATTCTCGGAGTGTCGTTCATCGCGACATCAAACCTGAAAACATTATGGTTTCCCGGGAGGACGGCGGCCGGGTCAGAGTGCGCATCATGGACTTTGGCTTAGCCAGAGGCGCCGCTGAGAGTCGGATCACAAAAACAGGGACCATTGCCGGAACTCTTGCGTACCTGAGCCCCGAGCAAGTAGCGGCAGGTGGTATCGACCATCGTTCAGACATATATTCACTTGGCACTGTCCTCTACGAGTGTCTGGCGGGCGAGCCGCCGTTTTCGGGTGAGCTCCAATCAATCCTCTATAGAATAGTTCATGAGATACCTCAGCCTTTGCGGGCGCTGGGAGCCGAGATTAATGAGGAGCTGGAAGCGGTAATCCTGGCGTGTATTGCAAAGGATCCCATCAAGAGGCCACAGCACGCGAGTGAGGTTGCAGAGTCTCTGCGTCGCTCCCAGACCCGTCTACATCAGAGCGACCTCTCCAGGTCGGTTGTAATGACTAAGACAATGATGCTGCCGCGAGTAGCGCTCTCTCCCTTTATTGATAGAGAGAAGGAGCTTGCCGAGCTCCAAAAGCGCCTCAATGCCGCGATCACTGGTGAGTGTCAGTTTGTAGTGGTTTCTGGAGAGGCCGGAGTCGGTAAGACTCGATTGCTAGATGAGATCGAGCACTTGGCAAAAGCGCGCAAGCTGCTCTTACTACACGGGAGATCCATTGAAAAGGACGGCGCTTTTCCTTATCAAGGATTCTGCGAAGCGATTCAAGAATTCTTTCTTTTAAAGGATACGGCTTCATCCGCGAGTGGCTCAGTCGAACTATCTGACATCGCGCCCGATCTTGTTTCGCTATTTCCGATGCTCACTGAGATTAGCGAGATTCGTTCGGCGGTGAGCGGAGATTCGAAGCTTGCCCAGCTCGGTGCATCGGCGGTTCCTGAGAATCGTACTCAAATCTTCGAGCTACTGGCTCGTGCCCTCACGCGAATTGCCGGTGGTAAACCGTTAATCCTTTTTCTTGAAGATCTACATGCAGCCGAGATCTCTATCGAAGCATTGCAGTACATCGTGCGCCGGTTGGGCCCAACGCCTACGCTAATCGTAGGCACCTACCGCTCCACCGATGTGGACCAGCGCCATCCCTTGTCACGAATGCTTGATACTTTCCGCGGCGATCGTCGCTTCTCGTCGATATCTTTAGGACCATTCTCGGCCGCAGAACACCGCCTGTTTCTTGAAACTCTGATTGGTGGCCCCAAACTGGCGGACAGTTTGGTTGAGAGACTCTACGAAGCTGCCGAAGGAAACCCATTCTTTACAAAAGAGCTGGTTCGTTCGTTGCTCGATTCTGGCAGGATTTCGAAAGACCAGACAGGGACCTGGAGCCTGTCCCTAGCTGCCGATCTATCGACCGGAGAGTTGCCGGCTACTATCCAGCAAGCTGTTGAAAAACGCATAGAAGGCCTGCCAGAAGACCTTCGTGATGTGCTCTCAACGGCATCGGTAATTGGCAAGGTTTTCGATTTTCGTGAATTAGAAGCTCTGGCGGAAGACAAAGACATTGATGAAGCGATAGACCGTTTAATTGAAGATGGGTTAGTCGAGGAAGAGCGTGAGTCTAGAGGCGACCGGCTGACTTTCTCAAGCGGCGTGATCCGTGACGTGCTCTACGGAGGCATTCCCCGTCGCAAGAGGCGCTCGTTGCATCGTAAATATGCAGCACAACTCGAGACCCGATTCGGCGGCCGGCTTGAACGTGTCTACCCCCAGCTTGTGCACCATTTTTCTCAGGGAGATGTTCCGGACAAGACTGTTGAGTATGGTCTACGGCTGGCAAAGAATGCACTTGAAGCGTTCAGCCCGGAGGATGCCGCTCGAGCTGCAAAGACGGCACTCGATTTCCTGGACGAAGAGTGGGAGGGCGAACCAACAGCAGAAGGTGAAGCGCGAATGCTCCTCGCGCAGGCTCACCAAATGACCGGAGATGTTGACGGCGCGCTGAAGGAGTTCGAAAACGCCATCAAGATCTTCGAACGGGCGAACAAGAACGCCTTAACGGTTAGACCAACCTTATTGGCTGCCGAGACGGCATGGCAAGCACGGCGCGTTGAGGATACGACTCGATGGGTGCTCAAAGGAATTGAAGCAGCGCGTGGTACGGGAGAAACTGAAAGTCTGCGCCATCTTCTATCGCTCGCCGCAACCCTGGCAAATCTGCGCGGTGAATACGAGAAGGCGAATGAGTATCTCGAGGAAGCCGAGAAGCTGGCGCCGGCAGGCAAGGGAAGTGAGACTCATGAAGAAATACCTCGCGGAGGTCGGCTCGTAGTAGCGCTTGCAACTCCGGTCGAAGTTATAGATCCCGTAAATATGGAGTTGGTTGAGGAACAGGAGATTCTTGCTAATGTGTTTGAGACTCTCCTTGCCATTGATGATGAAGGAAATCTGGTGCCGGCGCTTTGCGAGAGGTGGGAAATCAGCGGTGACGGAACTTCGTTCCTCTTATCTCTTCGAGCCAAAGTTAGCTTTCAGGACGGCCATCGTCTTACTGCGGCGGACGTAAAGAGCTCATTCGCGCGGGGCATCCGAAATGTTGTGCGAGAGATGCCTGCCGCTTTTGCGGCAATTCGAGGCGCTACTGAATTCTCGCAAGGAAAAGCGACGGAAGTTGCCGGAATAGTCGTTCATTCCGAACAGAAACTTGAGATTCAAATACTTGAGCCGCTATCGATCTATCCGTCACTACTCACGGATTACAAAACTGGTATCACGAGGGTAATAGAAGGAGACGGAGCTAGCAGTTCGATTCTGCTTGGCACTGGACCCTTCAGATTAGCTTCTTACGCACCGGACCGGATCATAATTGAACGCAGTTCAGACTACTGGCGAGGCAATCCTGCGGCAGTTGACTCAATCGAATTCAGACCCGGCTTAACCGCTACCGCGATTGCTGCGGGTCTTCGTTCGGGCGAGATTGACCTTGCACGTGATCTGTCGCCACAGGATTTGGAAGAGTTTCAACGCGACCTCCGGTTCCGTGGCGGATTGGTTGAGGCCCCTCGAAAGAACACTTATTTCGTGCTTTTCAACTCCGCAAATAGCACCTCATTACAAAACCCGTCAGTGCGGCGGACTCTGGCCGGAGTCGTTCGCTCTCATGATGTTGTTTGGCAAACCTTGGGACGATTTGCACAGCCTGCTGTCTGCGTAATTCCACCAGGCATGCTGGGCCATGATCCCGGGCGAAGGCGGCATACACTGACTCGTGACAAGGCGCTGGAGAAGCTCCGTGCAGAGGGAATAAGCGGCCCCCTGCGGCTACGAGCTGCTGTTCATCCGCTATTCCAAGACCGCTATAAATCGTTGTTGACGGCGCTCCTTTCAATCTGGTCAGAGCTGGGAGTCGAGGTCGAGGTAGTAACGCCCAATATGGCTTCATACCTTGAAACATTCCAGAACAGTGAGGGAGTGGATCTGTTCATAGGACGGTGGAACGCCGATTATGACGACCCAGACGATTTCACTTACAGCCTGTTTCATTCACGAGTAGGCCTTTACCGAGGTTACATCTCGTCTTCAAATGGAGATCAAATTCTAGTTGAGGCGCGCACCGAGAGTCGGCCCAGTGTCAGAGCGGCTCTTTATCGTAAATACGAGAACTTCTTGCTGGAGGAGGGGATAATACTGCCGCTATTCCATGATGTGGATTACCGGTTAGCAAACTCGAAAGTTCTGGGACTTAAATTGAGGAGCGGTGCGCCGTTTGTCAATTACTCTGAACTCGGTAGGCTCGAGTCGTCTGCTGCCAAGGTAGAAACATTTCGGAGTAGTAGCGGCATCATCCATGTTCCGATAACTGGTGTTCTTCATAGTTTAGATCCATCGCTATCGGCAACTATCGAGGATGGAGAAGTCATTCCCAGCATCTTCGAAACCTTAACCATGGACGTTGGGGCCAGAGTGGCGCCCTGGCTCGCCGCTGAGTTCCGCATTGAAGAGCGGGGAAAGCGGCATCGATTCCGGCTTCGCGATGATGTCTCATTTCATGATGGTCGGAGGTTAACAGCCCGCGACGTTCGTTATTCCTTCGAAAGGCTCTTACAAAACGGAGCTGCCCCCAGTCGCTGGTTTTACTCAGAAATTCGTGGAGCAAAGGCAATGCTCAACGGAGAAGCGCGAGACTTGTCAGGATTTCGAATTCATTCCGCTCTTGAATTCACGATCGAGCTCGACGAACCCGTCTCATTCTTTCCCGCCTTAATCTCTTATGCCGCAGCTTCGATCATTCCCGAAGGCACCGAGCGTTTTGAAGGTGGATGGCGGGAGGGTTGTGTCGGAACAGGAGCATTTCGCGTAGTCAAGTTCAAGCCCGGCCAGCGACTTGAACTGGAGCGGAACAAGACATATTGGCGCAGGGGCTATCCGAAAAGCGAGGGGCTTGTGTTCAGTTTTGGTGTGCCGCCCGCAGACATACTCTCAGAGTTTCGTGCGGGACGGTTTTCGTTGGCGTCGGATCTTTTGCCGGCGGACGCAGAGGCTTTGCGTCGCGAGCCGGAATTTGCTTCACGGTATCGGGAGAGTCCGCGGCTGATAACGTATTACGTCGCCTTCAACATTCACCGCGGTCCTTTAAAGGACAGGGAGCTGCGCCGGCGTCTGGCGCGGTCTGTTGATATTGGAAGTTTGATTCGCCAGACACTGGGGAGACTTGCGGTACCAGCCAGCGGTCTTATTCCGCCTGGTCTACTTGGTCATGATTCGGCGGTCACAGTCAGAACGCCTGTTACGCCACTGCGCCTAGCTGAGCAGCCGGGATCAGAGCTGGAATTATCTGCGGTGCTTAACCCGGTGTTTTTTGGGGAATACTCGGCACTTGCTCGAGAGATCTCGAATATTTTTCGAGAGCAGCAAGTAAAACTCCGTGCGGTAAATAAGACGATGGATGAATGGATTAAGGCCGTTAGAGAGGGATCCGTTGACTTAGTGCTCGGACGCTGGGCTGGGGACTATCCGGACGCAGATACCTTCGCACATATACTGGCCTCAAAGGAGGGATTACTGGGCCAACTGTGTGGCTCTCCGGAAGTTGATCGTCTTATTGAAAGGGGTCGGTCAGAAACGTCACCGGCAGCTCGCCATTCGATCTACCGGCAACTGGAGGAAGTGATTGAACGTGAAGCGTTGCTCCTTCCACTCTTTCACGAGCAGATTTACCGCTTCGCCAGGCCCGAGGTGGAAGGCCTGAACCTGTCTTACGGCGTTCCGGCGGTTGATTACTCAAGTTTGCGTACTTAAGGGATGAAGGATGAAGGCGAAAGGAAGTTTGAGACACCATTATCCTTCATCCTTCATCCTTTCGCCTTTAACTGTTAAGGCCTCGTTGCAGAGGACATTGGCGTATTGCCGCTTATGCCCCGATTGATAATTATCTTTACATCGACTCTTCGATTCTGAGCTCGTCCGGTCGCTGTCGTGTTATCTGCCACAGCGTCAGTTTCGCCAAAGCCCATTGGTGTAATGAAGCGCCGCAGCGGAATCTTGTGATTCACTGCCAAGTACTGGACCACTGATTCGGCTCGTTGCTGACTGAGACGAAAGTTTCTTGCCGGGTTCCCGGTTGAATCTGCGTGTCCCGCAACCTCAATCATATAACCCTTGGCGTTATGAGCCTTAAGTGCCAAGTCATCGAGCTGTCGTTTCGCTTCAGGCGAAAGCACGGCGCTATTTACTCTGAAGTTAACGGAAACAACTTCCTGTACGTCATAATCATCGAGAGCCGAAAGGCGCTCAGTTGTCATTGTCGCAACCTGTCTGGCCTCAGCGGCAATCGCATGCAGCTCGTCGATCTGGCCCACGATGCGCGCCTGATTCTCCTCGACTGGACCCACCCGTGCATCAGTCTGCGTCGCCGCTCTCATGTCTGATTCATTAAATCGAATTTTGTCGGCTACAAGCTGACCCTGATGATTACCGCGACCCTCTACTTCAACGATCAAACCACGAAGGATATCGGTGACGGGATACTTCTTGCCGCGACGAAGAAAGCCCCCATGGGTCCTAATACTTGTGTCGTCAGTCAACAGCACGTCGAAATCTACGCGGTTCCTGTCCCGTATCGTGAAGCCGTCGGCATCGCGCGACAACACGACACCTCTGAATTTCATTTTCGCGGCATCGGGGACTGGCCTTGTGTTTATAGTGCGATCCCTTGCTTGTAAGTCGGGATCTTGCCCGTACGCGATGGGTGTTGCTCCTATGACCAATGCCAAGCCGCAAACTAAAACCAACCATTGAGAAGTTTTGATTCCATTAGTGCTCATACCAGCTCCTTTTCAGCACAAAATTTTGCATTCAATCCCTTGTGCTCTAAAGCACAGCTTTAGTTGGGAGAGCTGAGGGAACGACAAAGACTAAGGGTATCGGAAAGCGAAAAGCTCAGGTCGGGAAGGGGTTCAAAGCGATTGCTTTAACTCGGGAATGTCAACATAGCCGAAAGTGAAGCAAAAATCAAAAGCAGATGATTGCAAGGCTAGTCAAGCCCCATACGGTTGAGAATTTTCATAAAACGGGCATCGGAGCGAAGGTCGTCCAGCCTCGGATCGACTTTAATCCAGATCAACAGCGTCGACCGATCTTCATAAGCTTTTTCCAACCATTCAAGCGCGTTGTCTTTGTCGCCTAAGGCTGCATAGATACAAGCCAGGCTATGCGGCGGAATGTAGCGCTGTTGCGATAACTTTTTAAGCTTTTCGATCTCCTTGAGAGCGTCACCTCTTCGGCCTGCCAGGGCATAAGCTTGCCCTAGGTCTCCAAGCGCGACTGCACCAGAAGGAGGCTGTTTTTTGAATTCAGCAATAGCCTGCTCGTACATTCCCTTCTCAAGATATGACCGTCCTAGCACGCTCCGTGCTAGCCCAATGTTTGGATTCATCTCCAAGACTTTTTGAGCTTGGCTTATTGCTTCATCGTAACGGCGCGCAGCGTAGAACGCCACGGCGACATTTGCGTGAATGAACAAGGCAAACGGCTCAAGCTCACGCGCCCTCATGATTTCGCCGAGTCCTTCATCGAATCGTGCCATCATCAGAAGGTAGATTGCATAGAAATGATGCGCATTGGCATAGCCAGGATTCAACTCGATAGCCCGTTTGTACTCGCGTTCCGCACCGGCCCAATCGTAATCGTACTGCACTTTGACGTGTCCCAGCGCGGCATGTGCTTCGGCAAGGCTATCGTCGATGTTAAGTGCTTTTAAGGCCGCATCTTTTGATTTAGGAAAGGCGTCCTTTGGTGGTAAGTAAAATACTCCTAGAAGGGCGTATGCATCTGCTAACCCTGCGTAAGCCAAAGCGTAGTCTGCATCCTGTTCAATCGCCTTCTCAAAGTGCTCAATGGCTTTCATCAGGCTTTCAGCCGTTCTCTTCTCCCAAAAGAATCGTCCGCTTATGTAGAGCTGATATGCTTCGGAATTTTCAGTGTAGCGTTTCGTTAACTGCCTCTGCTCTTCGCTCGTAAGCTTAAGTTCTAGTGCTGACACAATTTTCTGGGAGAGAAGGTCTTGTACTGTGAAAACATCCGTAAACTTCTCATCGAATTGCTCGGCCCAGAGCTGCTTGCCGTCGCGCACACCGATGAGTCGCGCGGTGATTCTGATCCGTTCTCGGGATCTCTGTATGTGACCTTCGAGAACGGATTCAACGCCTAATTCTCGGCCCGCGATAATTGGATCCTGTTCCAACCCACTATACCTGCGCACCGAACCTATAGACCGCACGCTTAGTTCACTTAGGTTGGCTAACCTAACGATTAATGTGTCGGCCATTCCCATTTCGAGAGACTCATCCCGGTGGTTTGACACCAAGGGTTTGAAGGGCAGAACAGCAATGGATTTGATGTGAGAACTCGAGTGCACCGCTGCATCGGATGGAGGGGTTGATTTGAGCGGGTTTGTACCGGGTCCTACATAATGAATGACTGAGGCCACTCCAACAAGGCAAATTGCCAAAACCAGGACGAACAATAGATTTCGCTTGTGGCTGCGGGTCAGCTTCCATTTTGAAGCAGGCTCAAGACTCTCATCAACGAGGAATGATTCAGCCGCCACGACCTTCGTCACATCAGCCACGAAACTGTAGCCCCGTCCGGGTACGGTTGCTATATAGCGATTCTCGCCGGGGCTCTCTCCAAAGACGCGCCGCAAAGCAGAGATTGTCTGATTGAGATTATTCTCCTCAACAACAGTATGGGGCCAAATTGCTGCCATCAGATCATTCTTGTCGAGGACTGCTCCGTGGTGCTCTACCAGGTACAGCAAAGTGTCAAACACTTTAGGTGTCAGGGGAATTGTCTCGCCGTTCCGGATTAAGAGGCGTTTGCTGGCATCAAGGCGGAATTCGCCAAAGTCATAAATTTCCGCTTGGAACTGATTCATAGAGCGGTATTCAGAGAATTTCAGGATTTTCAGGCTGCATTCTAAGGACTTTCAGAGACTCTTGGGAAGAGCATGCTCGCTAACTCAGCAAGAATTCTGATCGCAAAAGGAGACGCACCATGAAAAAGAGCTACCTGAAAGCAACCGCGGTAATAACGTTGGCAGTTATGTTGGTCTTGACTGCGGCACAAATTCCAGCACAGACCTCCGGACAAAACGCACTGGGCAGACGAATTGAAGGCACATGGCGGGTACAGATAACACTTCTCAATTGTCAAACTGGCGCCGTACTAACAGACGCAATGGGGAACCCACTCCCGCCCCAGCCAGCCCTGAACACATTCCTTGCCGGGGGGTCAATGCTGTCCGATCCTGCCGTACCGCCTGTTGTGCTGCGCACTGGCCACGGTGTTTGGAAGCACATGGGTGGGCGGAGGTTCTCTAACAAAGTCGTCTTTTTCTTGTTCAATCCGGTGAACGGCAATTATGACGGAACGGTTACCATTAATGGCGACATTGATCTTGAGGAAAACTCTGAAGAGTTCACTGCCAACGACACGGCGGAAGCAGTTGATCCGAGTGGCAACGTCATTGAGGTGCGATGTGCAATCAGGGTGGGCGAACGTCTTGAGTAGGCTGATGCGTGTGAGTTCGATGTAATGTTGAAATGGTCAAACGTTGCGTCGAACTCACCTAACACTCTCCGGGCACATGTTTTCTTGAAAAATGCGGACCTTAGAACAGAAACATTACAGTCGGCCCAAGAGGTCGCGCTCAGTTAGTTTTATTATCAGTTAGCCGCTATAGAAGCGCGCCCGACAACATGACGTTACCATGTTGCGTTTGATTTGTAGAATTTCTGATGGTCTACTTCTTAAGGAGATTAGAGATGAGATTGGTTTCAACGCGGGTTCTGGGCATGGCGGTAATTGCCAGCGTTGTCTATAACCTACTTCTAATTTTAGCGATGCATGTCCTGAAACCGGAATTCAATCCCCTCAGAGCCCCGATGAGCGCCTACGTTCTAGGCGCCTACGGCGGCTGGATGACCACTAGCTACTTTGCCATGTGCATTGGTCTACTAGCATTGAACTATGGTCTTGTGACGACGTTACCACCTGCTCGTTCCACGAGAACTGGCGTTTGGCTTTTTATGATAGCTGCTATGGCTATTATCGTCGCCGGACTCTTTCCAATGGATTACCCTCCACCGCCTCGTACTGCTGCGGGTATCATTCATGCTCTCGCTGGGCTGACAGGATTTCCAACTATGACGGCAGGGATCTTTCTGTTTTCACTCGGCTTTCGCCGCAATCCGGACTGGGAAAATTTATCCTTTCCAGCGCTTTCGTTGGCGATTGGTATCATTGCAGCATTCGTTGTGGGAATGATCTCTATACTTCTTCTTGGTTTTGGTGGGTATGCTCAACGATTATTCATGGTGCTATTTTACGGATGGGAGATCCTGGTTGGAGTGCGGTTAATACGCCTGAGAGCTTCCACCAGGTCTTTATCTTCCGTTAAGATGACAAGACCATCAGATCTGCGTCTTGAACGCTAGTCGTAAGGTTTCACGTGCCGAACGTTTGTGTGTGAAGTCGACATCGGAGTACCACCAGTCTAAGAACTAAGTTCACCAAACCAGCCGCGGCGTTCCATCCATTTTGTTAGCTCGAGAACTGGCGAAACTGTGAAGGCCATCGCCGTGACGATCAACCAATCGTTCAATGTCAGGCGGAATGTTCCAAACGTTTCCTGCAGGAACGGAACATAGATTATCAAGAACAATAACAACAGTTCCCAAATAATAGCCAGATTCAACCATTTATTGGCAAAGGGCTGCCGCAAGACTGAATGACGATCCGAGCGGAAGTTGTAAGCCTTGAAAAACTGAATTAGGACAAGCGAAACGAACGTCATCGTAATCGCCTCGCGAAGCCCGCGCCCGGAATTCAATGCCCAGATAAAAAGTGAAAGATTGACAATAGTGGACCATATACCACCAGCCACCATTAGAGCGACGACAGGCCGAGTGAATATGCCAGTACGAGGATTGCGAGGAGGTCTTCGCATGAGGTCTTCTTCAGTTGGATCAACTGCAAGCGCGAGTGCAGGCAATCCATCCGTAGCCAGGTTAACATAAAGAATCTGTACAGCAGTTAGCGGCATGGGTAAACCGGCCAGCGATGCGCCGGCCATGAGCCCGATCTCACCGATGTTTGATGATAGAAGATACATCAAATATTTTTTGATATTGCTGAAGATGCCGCGGCCTTCCTCGACTGCGGCGACGATGGAAGCAAAATTGTCGTCGGTAAGCGTCATCGCGGATGCCTCTTTGGTGACATCCGTTCCGGTGAGTCCCATTGCTATGCCGATATCAGCCTTCTTAAGTGCCGGAGCATCGTTGACTCCATCTCCAGTCATCGCCACCACGTGGCCCTTTTCCTGAAGGGCAGTTACAACCCGCAGCTTATGAGCCGGAGAGACGCGGGCAAACACTCTTATATCTTTTACCTCGTCGCGGAATTCGTCGTCTGGAGTTACTTCAAGTTCTGCTCCAGTAAAAACGCGCCCGCCATTTAGCAGTCCCAGTTCAGCAGCTACGGCACGAGCTGTTAATGGATGATCGCCCGTAATCATCATTACTGTAATGCCCGCTTCCTGGCATTTTTCAATTGCAATTCGAGCTTCCTGTCGGGGCGGATCAATCATTCCTAAAAGACCCAGGAAGGTCATATTGTGCTCGGCGTCTTCAATAGAAGTATTGGGTTTGTAAGCAACCGCGAGAACTCGCATCGCCTCGGTAGCCATCTCCTGCGCAGCATTGAGAATTTCAGCACGAACTGAACCTTTAAGTTCTATCGATCCAGCATCGGTCCAGTAGCTCGTACATGAATCCAGAATGACTTCAGGCGCGCCTTTAGCATAGGCAACTGCTCCATTCTGTGTGGCGTGCAGCGTAGTCATGCGCTTGGTCTCTGAAGTGAAAGGAATTTCTCCCGCCCGCGGAAATTGTGAATCCAGTTCAACCTTATTCAATCCTGCTTTGGCGGCTGCAACTACCAATGCAGCTTCCGTGGGGTCGCCTTTGATCTGCCAACGACTATCTGATGTCTCGCGTATCAGACGTGCATCGGAAGCAAGGGCTGCGGCTCGAAGTAACAACAATAAGGATTCAGAAGGCTCGACGGATGAGCCGTTGTTTGAAAATCCGCCCACTGGTTCGTAGCCCACACCTGAAACTTCCACGAGTTCACCAGCAACAAAGATTTTGCGGACCGTCATTTCGTCTCGCGTGAGGGTGCCGGTTTTATCTGAGCAGATAACTGAAGTGCTTCCCAGAGTTTCCACGGCAGGAAGACGGCGTACAAGCGCGTGACGCTTGACCATCCTCTTTACGCCCAAGGCGAGTGATATAGTCACCACGGCCGGGAGTGCCTCAGGTACCACCGCGACTGCTAACGCCACACCAAAAATAAACATTTCAATGAAAGGCTGTCCGCGAAACAAGCCGAGGACTACGATGACAGCCACTACCACAAATGCAGCTTGGGCCAACTTCCGGCCAAGTTTGTCGAGGTTTTCTTGTAACGGGGTTCTGCTGGATTCGACCGACTCCAACATCTGAGCTATTTTGCCGAACTCTGTGTCCATGCCAGTGGCAACTACGACCGCACGGGCACGACCATAAGTAACTGCCGTTCCCGCATATGACATATTTTTGCGGTCACCAACAGCCATTTCGGGATCACTTAATGGAGCGGCATGTTTTTCGACAGGAACAGATTCACCGGTTAACGCAGCTTCTTCAACGCGCAAATTGATAGAATCGATTAAACGCAGGTCAGCAGGTACTTTGTCTCCAGCAACGAGGAGTACTACGTCACCTGGCACGAGCTGTCGCGCGGGAATTTCGCTTTCTATTCCCTGACGAATGACGCTAGCAGTCGGTGCAGCCATTTCCCTCAAGGACTCGATGGCGCGCTCTGCTCGATACTCCTGAATGAATCCAAGAAGGACCGCGAACAGCACGATGACCGTTATAGCTATCGCTTCGATCCCGTGTCCCAGAAAGAAGGAGATTGCTGTCGCTATCAGCAGAATGACTATGAGAATATTTTTGAACTGGTCAAAGAGTATTCTCCAGGGTGAAATTTGACCCTTAGACAGAAGTTCGTTGGGACCGTATTCAATTAAGCGCTGCTCAGCCTCATTATTAGTGAGACCATTTGGATCTGAATTTAATCGTGCGAAAGTGTTATCGATGGTGAGGGTATGCCACAAATTGCGGGGCCGGTCACCGGTGTGCGTTGTAGGAACAGTTTCAACCGCCATAAGAAAAGACCTTCCGCGTGCAAAATCAGCCGCGAAAGGTCTTGGTCATTGAGCTTGGCTCCTCCCTGTGAACCGGGCGCTTATAACTGCGCCGTCCTGACGGCATCACCGGACCCATTTAGAGTGGGCGACCTACTCCCCTTTCAGGTGCAGCTTAGTTTAGCGCCCCGTAAGAATCAAATCAAACGAGGGTTTTATTTGTAATTTGTAATTTGCAATTTGCGATGGGGATGGCGATTGGCGATTGGCAATTGGCAATTGTGGATTGTTAATTCCTGATTGTTGATTTGGTCTGGTCTTGGGTTTGACTCAAGCTTCTTAAGGATAGAAAACATGAACCAAAAGCCAACCTTAGTCCCAAGACCCAAGATCCAGGACCCAAGACCAAAGCACTACATTCCTAATCCTTTGAAGTGGTAGCGCTCAGTATCGTAGTAACGATCAACATCAACTGTGCTGAGCTTGCCAAGCACCTGTGAGATGTCTATCAGCAGTAAGTCGCAGGCCGGAGCCAAACCTCGGGCGGCAACCATCTTGTTGAATTCGCCTGCAGCAACAGCATCGGCAGCACGCGCCCCAAACATCATTCCCATGATTCGATCAATCGGTGACGGCGCACCGCCACGTTGTGGATGTCCAAGCATAACTGAACGAGCTTCATAAGCAGTTTCCGACATGATTCTTTTGGCGAGAACTTCTCCGATACCTCCTAAACGAGCGTGACCGAACGCATCATGATGATCATCGATGGTAACTAACTCGCCATCCTCGGCATAAGCTCCTTCGGCAACAACAATGACTGAATAGCGAGGCCGTGCCACGTCCCTCGTGATCTGCGAAGGATCTCCAAGTCCTTCTTTAAGGTGCGTAAAGATCTTTTCATAGCGAAATGGGTGCTCAGGAATAAGGATCAGATCTGCTTGCCCTGCTACCCCCGACCACAGAGCCAGATGCCCCGCGTGACGTCCCATAACTTCAATAACCTGTACCCATCCATGCGAGCCCGCCGGAGTGCGTGAGCGTTCTATTACTTCCGTAACGTTGCGCAACGCTGTGTCAAAGCCAAGCGTGTAGTCAGTGCCCGCCAGGTCTTTATCTATGGTCTTCGGTATACCAACGATAGGAATGCCTTTTTCTGCGAGCTTTGCTCCAACACCTAGAGTGTCTTCACCGCCGCAAGCTACGACGGCGTCAAGGCCCAGAACGCTGAAGTTTTCCAAAACCTCTTCTGAGCGATCAACAGGCTCTCCCTTTCCCGTCAACGACCGAAACGGGTTCGTTCGAGATGATCCCAAGTTTGTACCGCCGTCCCGATCCCAGCGGCGCACTTTGACGTTTTCCAGGATGAGTGGTTCTGGGAGGGGATTTAGTAATCCGCGCCACCCGTCATACAATCCCACCACAGTTATCCCGAGTTCAGTTGCTCGATAAACCAAGCCTTTGACCGCCGGGTTTAGACCCGGTGCATCGCCACCGCCAGTCAATACTGCTATTCGCTTGATCTCTCGCACTCTTTAGTCCTCCTCAACGAACGCTGTGGCTAGGTGTTTCGTATAGTTTCGTATATTAGCCAGATAAGTTCCGGGGAAATTATACCGTTACCCTTGACTTTTATACCCTCTGACATAGAGCATCAGTCGGAGACATTGCTCACTCAAGCATTACTCGCTGGCGACCTTTCATATATGGCAACTCAATCCCCGGAAACTAACAACGCTTCTGAAGAAGAGCAAGAAGAGATCTTTCTTCTTCGACAACTCCTGGACGTGAGCATAGACGGCATTCTCGCGTTCGATCGCAACTGCCGTTACATTGCGTGGAACGCCGCGATGGAGCGCATTTCCGGAATCAGGCGCAGCGAAGTAATCGGCAATTATGCATTTACCCTCTTTCCTTTCCTGCAACAAACCGGTGAAGACAGATACTTCTACGAAACTTTAGCCGGAAAAACCATAATTGCGGAAAATAGACCTTATGTTATTCCTGAAACAGGGCGTCAGGGATTCTTTGAAGCGCGCTACTCTCCGCTATATCAAGGAGATTCTATTGTCGGTGGCGTTGGGATCATCCGGGAGATTAGTGAACGAGTTCAGGCTGAGGAAGCCGCGCTTGAAGCCCACCAGAGACTAACATTCCTTATCGAGAATTCTCCGCTTGCAGTGATTGAATGGGACAGCGGGTTCAGCGTCTCGCGATGGTCCGATTCTGCTGAACGTTTGTTTGGATGGAAAGCCGAGGAAGTGCTTGGCAAGCGTGTTAGCGACTGGCACTTTGTATTCGCGGAGGATCTGGACGCTGTCGAGAGAGTTGGGCAGAGACAGCGTGAGGGAGTCGAGCGTCAAGGAGTTCTATCCAATCGCAACTACGCCAAGGACGGCAGGGTGTTGCACTGTGAATGGTACAACACGGTATTGACTGACAGCTCCGGCAGGCTTGTGTCCATATTGTCTCTTGTTCTTGACGTCACAGCTCGTAAGTTAGCGGAGGCAGGTCGCGTTTCACTGCTAGAGAGTGAAAGAGCCGCGCGAATGGCCGCGGAACTGGCTGATCGCCTAAAAGATGAGTTCCTGGCAACTCTTTCGCACGAATTACGTACACCCCTGACTGCGGTGCTGGGCTGGGCGGCATTAATTCGTTCTGGCGACTTTCCAGAAGGCGATCTGCCGCGCGCGCTTGATGTCATTGAACGCAATGCTCGGGTGCAGGCACGACTAATCGATGACCTGCTCGATGTTTCGCGAGTTATTACTGGAAATCTAAGAGTGGACGTTCGCCCGCTACACCTGGAAAATGTAATTGAAGCGGCGTGTGATGTAGTTCGGCCTGCGGCTGATGCTAAGGGTATCCAGATTCACATGGATTTCGAGTCCGACGTACCTCTTGTAAAGGGTGACCCGAATCGGCTACGCCAAGTCGCTTGGAACCTCCTGTTGAATGCGATCAAGTTTACTAGTCGTGGCGGACGAATCGACATAAAGCTAGAAAGGACTGAGATATATGTGCGACTCACCGTCAAGGATACAGGGGAGGGAATAAGCGAAGAGTTTCTGCCGTATGTTTTTGATCGCTTTCGTCAAGCTGAAAGCTCTTTTTCGCGAAAGCAGGGTGGACTCGGTCTGGGGCTAGCCGTTGTGAGGCATTTAGTCGAATTGCATGGTGGCTCGGTTAGTGCAGAGAGCGAGGGGAAGGGAAAAGGAGCGACCTTCAGGGTTTACCTCCCGTTCATGACTGAAACGCAGAATTCTGAGGTTACCAAGGCAAGCAGTCTGACGCGTCCGACCAAAGAAAATAGTGGCAAACTCAAGGGGGTGCGTGTGCTTATCGTGGAGGATGACGACGACTCGCGCTCATTGGTGGGGACCTTATTCAAGAACCAGGGTGCGAGCGTGATATTGGCGGCGTCCGCAAATGAGGCATTGAAGGAGTTTGAAGAGCGGGTACCAGATCTTTTAGTAAGCGATGTTGGTATGCCCGAAATGGACGGATATGAATTGATTAAAAAGATTCGAGCGCGTGCGCCTAACCAGGGTGGAGAAATACCGGCCGTAGCGCTTACCGGATACGCTACAAACAAAGATCGGGAGCTGGCAATTGCCGCTGGTTATCAGGTCCACATGGCGAAGCCCATCGAACCGGAAGAATTGATAGCTATAGCAGCGAGTCTTACCGAATCCAATTCTAATTGAGCTCATAACGCATGTGCAGCAGTGGCAGCCTTAGAGTCAAGAACAGCTGGCATCGCTGAATACAAAGCATGCCTCAGCGCGACGTCTCGCGGATCTCCAGCGAATTCGACGCTCTTACGATTGGGCACGTACGCGTAACCAATTCTTGCTTCAGGATCAGCAAAACCAAGCGAACCACCGGCTCCAGGGTGACCATACGAACCCGGTGAGCCGAAAGAAAAACTTGGGCAGCTCCTCATGAAGCCGAGCGAAAAATGAATCTCACCCTTCATCACCTCGTCGTAGAAGCCGCGCGTCGGGGCAATAGCTGGCGCATTCATTACTTGCAAGGTCTCCTCTCGTAATCCCAATTCCTTGCCACCGTTGGCAAATACGCTGTACGCATGCGCGATGGCTCGCGCCGTGCCGACCCCTCCTCCCGACGGAATTTCTAAGTTGCGGGGATAAATACGTTTCTCATCATGAGCGAGTTCGGACCCGGCCAGCGACCTTCGGATTTTAGAATGCGGGCTCAGCAGGTCCAATCCCATTCGGATGGGGAATCCCATCAACATCTCAGTAAGGCTGGGATCAATTAGCGGTGCGAGCCTCGAATCGGGAATCGATTCCGGGAGCCTGATATAGAAATCCAAGCCCAGCGGTGTGGCGATTTCGTCTTGAAAGAATTGTCCGAGACTGCGGTGCTGTGGATCAATTCTCCGCAGTAGTTCGCCTTCATAATATCCAAGCATGACCGCATGATAGCCCTGCCGTGTTCCCGGCTCCCAGGCGGGTTTCTGTCGAGCGATTACCGCGGCCAATCGATCAAGGTCGGCAACCAGACTTTTATCCATTGGCTCTTCGCAGGCAAACAGTCCGGCCTGGTGAGCCAGAAGCTGCCGCACAGTAATTTTTTCTTTTCCATTCTGGGCAAACTCTTTCCAGTACTTGCAGACGAGTTCGTCGTAATCGAGCCAACCGCGGGAATGTGCGATTGCCAGCGTCATTGCCGCCAACCCTTTGGTCGCCGAATAGACCAGCGCCATCGTGTCCTCTTCCCACGGTTCTCCCGTTTCCTTGTTTCGTATGCCTCCCCACAAATCAACCACTTTTTCGCCTCTGTGATACACGCAGCAGGCTGCCCCAACTTCGCGCCGCGTTCGGAAATTTTCTTCAAACGCCTCTAGAACCGGCTCATAGCCGTTACTCACAAAGCCGTGAATCTCAGGGACTTTCTTAGTTTTGCCAGAGGGGGCGTGTCTTGCCTTTTGGACCACGACGTAAGCCGTGCCCGCCGCTGCCAAACCGAGGGCCATTTTTGTCAGCACTTTCATTTCAAGCTCCTTTTCATCTAAACCGAAAACACGATGCATGTCTCCGTCGTTCAAGTAAGAACGTCCCCGTTGGCAATCAATTCTTTGAACCGTTTCATAAATCTCGCTGCCGGTGCGCCATCGATTATGTCGTGATCGAAATCCACTTCGACGAGGCAGCGTATGGTGTGCTTGTCACGCGCGATTCGGCCCGCATAAATTATCAATTGTCGTATGCGCGGGAAGGGCGCGACCGAATAGCCCACGCGTCGCTCGGTCATCAATCGCTTGATCAATAAAGGAGCCGACGCTTCTTGAGCTAAGGGTCGCCCGGCGAGTGTCGAGCTGAGAGCCTGATTACGGTTGTCCGCCATCGCTTCCTTTCGAAGCGCTTCCAGATCTTTTACCGCCGGCGAGTCCGCACGTGACTTAACGGGTATCGCCCAGTGGGTATCCCTCAGATCTGCATCGCTTACTTTCGGAATCGAGCATTCCTTGTGCCAATTGCGAAACTGTGCGTAGAGGGCTATCGTAACCGCCGAAGTCGTTTCAGTTGGGTACTTTGGCGCTTCCTAGGGTAGTTTTGCGCAACGACCAAAGCGTCGCTCAAGCTATCGATGAGGTGACCCGATGCTGGCGTGTGACGGTACGGACTGAGAGACGCTACGCTGCCGCGTGACGGTACTACTGTTTTGCCACTGGGTTGATGCGTACTTACCGACTCGATACGGAATGGCCCCCCAACCGATTCCCGTTTGCCACAAATATCAACCCAACCGCTTCATCGACCACGAAACGTTCGTCCAGATCACTGAGTGTGATCTGACGTTCAGTGCGACCGGTGTGTACGTTCAATCCAGCAAGACCATTTCCATCGCGGTCTTTTAGATCGGTGTAGAAATACATCCACTGGCCACGCAAGGCTGCTAGTCGATCCCGATGCCATAGAAAACGGGAAAGTCGTTCAAGTTGTCTTGCGGGATCCAGACGGTCCAACAATCTATCCTCAACATCTATCGATCGCACTTGTCCGCCGATGTTCAACGACGTACCGGAACCCAAACCAGACGACAGCCCGCGCGCTCGGGCGGCCACACCGAAATACTTAAATTGCGTAGCCGCGTAATTCCTCGCTGAGCTAGTTGCAAGCGATTGCAGATTCGAGAATGAGGAGCGTGCGGCTAAACCTGACCAGCTTAAGCCGCCAACCGAACGCGCGAGCTGAACGCCGCGGAAGGCAGTCGTCGCTGTTCCACCGAAGCGAAAGTAAACGGAGGCTGCACGCGCTGCAATCGCCCCTACAGTCCTGAAAAATCCGCGCCCAGGAGGAGTGTGTCGCGCGCGCCAGAGTTCGCGGCCGTTCCGCGGATCAAACGCCGCAATCTCCGATTGTCCACCAATCACCACGTCGCCACGTTCATTTAACAAGCC
>CAZNPP010000076.1:0-19862 GCA_964574785.1 uncultured Chloracidobacterium sp.
AGTGTACGATCGTGCTGAAGATCATTCTTATCACTGTAGATGGTGTCACCTACGGTGGTGTTATCGTATTTGCTGAAGTCATAACTGAAACTCAGAGTGCTCTTGCTGGTCAGGTTATGGTCGATTCTCGCTAACCACTTATTTTGTCGGTTGGTGCCGGAGCGAAAATGGCGATAGTTGAGAATCGGGTCTCCAAAGTAATTAGGCTCAGGCAATAGATCCATCAGTCTCTTTCCGACCGGATTGATCAATTCCGGGGGAATGACCCCGCTGGGGATGACTGTGTCGGTGAACGGATTCCTGAGCACCATCGGCCCACCGGTAAAAGGATTGCGAGATTGACTGAAATCTCCGGCTCTCTCCAGTGCTGTGGGGGCAAAGCTTTCGGTTAACTGGCCTGGTTTCTTTTGCCGGAAGAACTCCATGCTAAAGAAGAAGAATGTTTTGTTGCGCAGCGATTTTAAAGCGGGACCGCCTTCGCCGAACCTTGGGAAGGTGACCGGCCCGCCGACGCTGCCTCCGAACTGATTGAAGAGATAAGGAGAGCGCTGTTCATAAGGGCGCTGATCCAGAACCGGAGCCGCATCCAACCACTTGTTTCGGTGATATTCATACAAAGACCCGTGGAATTCATTGGTACCGGATTTGGTTACCACGTTGATAATCGCTCCTCCGGCGCGGCCGTACCGAGCTGAGTAGGCGTTGGTCTCTATGCGGAACTCCTTTATCGCATCAAGAGGCGGCGAAGAGATTAGTTGGTTCCGAACGACGTCAGTGCTGTCTGCTCCGTCAACGTAGTAGGCGTTATAATTAGATCGAGCGCCGTTGAAGCCAACAGTGATTCCTTTACTGGCTACAGCACCCCGCTTCGCATTGTCGGTCTGTGCTCCAGGCACCAGCCCGGCCAGTCCCAGGAATTCGCGGCCGTTAAGCGGCAGGTTCTGAATGCTTCGGTCATTTATGACCTGCCCAAGCGTGCCACTCTCGGTCGTTATCGCCGCACCAGCGTCGGAGTCGATCATAACCGTCTCAGTTACTCCTCCGGGCGCCAGTTGAAGATCCACTCGGTGCACCTGACCAACGTGCACAGTAACCTCAGCCCTGGTCGGATTGAACCCCACCAGATCTACTGTGATGCTGTACTTCGCGGGAGGCAAGAAGTCTACACGGTAGTTACCTCGGTCATCCGTCCTAACGCTACGGGTTGACTTGATTTCCAGATTAACAACTTCAATCTGTGCCGCAGGTACAACGCTGCCATTAATGTCAGTGATTGTCCCTACAATCGCACCTTGATTGGTTGATTGACCCAGGCAGATCCCGGCACTCAAAAGAACCGAGGTTAGCAGAGCGATCCGAATCGTTTTCATGTCGAACCTCCACGTTTGAAGCTGGCTTCAGCTAATCAGCGTTACCTTATTTGACAAGCGTCACGCACAGCACAGTTGTAATCTTTGCGATTCTGCGGCGGTTTGCACTGCGCCATTTAATCGAAATCCTATGTATTTAATTGCATGATTCAAAATCGGCAATAAGCCAGGAAATCTCTCGGGCGTGAGGATAGCCTTTGCTTCTGTTGGAACCGCGAGTCGGTGAACGCCTGGAACTTAACCTGTTCCAACAGAACTTTTGGGGCCCTTAGATATCGGCGACAAAGCGCCTAAAACGTTTTGCTGTTCTTGAAAATTCCGTTTATTTCGACAGCGTCAAGATAAGGTAGGTATGGAATCAAGCAAACAACAATCTGGCGATTCATCGCTGTTCTGTTCAGCAGGCTGAACAAAATTCTTTCGATCGAGTCATCGGTTTCAGCAGGTAAGACAGCGAAGCCGGCTTCATATTATGAGATGGTCATTCGTTCCAATCAGGCTCGGCAAGTTAATATCAATTCTTCGCGAGATCGGCTTCCCGTACGCTCACGCGCAGGGTATTGGCGAAGATCCAAAGGAGACCGGGTTCCGGCTCGATGACCTTTGGGTAAACAAGACGTCCTCCTTTTTCCCGTGCAAAGGCAATCGGATTCGTCCAAGATTTTCCTTCATCGTTAGAAAAGGCAATCGAAACCTCCTCCCGCTGCCAACTTGCCGGATAGAGTGAGTATGCCGGCGGCCGGCTTGGGTAGGAATCTTCACCCTCCGCAAACACTTGGTTCCATACCAAGACCAGGCGTCCGCTTGCGAGCCGCGCAATGCAAGCGGGTGCGCTGCTGGCCTCGATCTTCGTAGGTCCAATCGCTCCCCAGTACAGGCCGTTGTTACTGGAGTAGGCTTCCCAGAGCCGGTTGAAACTGGTGCGCAACAGCATCCAGAGCCTACCGTCCTTCAACTGCACAAGAGTAGACTCGATTCCTCCGTCGTGATGGCCCGCACCGCCGAGATCGATTAGATTGCTTTTTTGCCAGGTTTTGCCGTTGTCTGCCGAGACAACCGTGAAGGTTCCCCAGCGACCGGGATTTGAAAGATAAGGCTGAATAGGCGCCACAATGTGCCCGCTCTTTGTCTGAATGATGCTTAGCATTGTTCCACCGTGACCATCATAGATCTTCTGGCGGTCGACCCAGGTTTTGCCTTCATCCAGACTGCGAATGGCCCAGACGTCCATGCGCGCTTCTGACGCCTCGCCACGTGACTCGTCCCATTTCCATTTCACATTTTTTGAATCGCCGTAGACCACAACAAGCACGCCGTCCCGGGTACGGATTAAGAGACCACCCGCGGGCTGTCCGGGCCCGTCATCGTTAACCATAGGCCGCGGTTCCGACCAGGTGTTACCTCCATCGCGACTGGTTACGGTTCCATTGCTGCGGATCATAAGTAGCCTGCCATCGCTAAGCTTTACAAAACTTCGCGGGGTGTTTTCAGGAAGTGGCTTGAAGCGCGAATCAATCCAGAGTTTCTGTTCAATTTCAGCGTTTCCGGTTTTTTCTGTGGAACTCTGTTGGCCAACGATCAATGCTGGCCCCCATGCAAACACAATTACGGTTATTAAGAGATTCTTCATAGTACTCCCCCAAAGTCGATCACAGTTAAACTACGATCCATTTGGAACGTTCACGGACTATTTTCAGTTAAGTGAGGAGGGTTGATCAGGCTGTCGAAAGTTCGGGCTCATCCATCAAAGAGTAATCCTCTTCTCGCATGAGACTGAGGACCTCTCGCGTCACATCTAGAGCATGTTCGATGTCGTCCGCGGTGTGTGCCGTCGAAATATACCAAATGCCACGACCGATCAGCCTAATACCGCGATCGAGCATGGCCTTAACAAAAGCACTATATTTGTGCCCATCGCACGCTAAACAGTCTCGGTAATGCCGTAGCTCCGTACAGCCGGTAAAGGCCATGTGAAGAATTTGGCCCGGACCGCTCAAAAGAACCTCGTGTCCTGCCTCATCGGCCGCTTCGGCTAACCCCTTCTTTAGTCTAAGGCCTAGATCGCGCAATCGCTCGTACAACTCAGGACCACCCGCCTCGAGGATCTCAACTGTTGCGGCGGCGGCCGCGATTGAAGGATTGTTGCTGTTGTACGTTCCAGCATGCATTACCCTACCAGATGCCATGTCCTCCATTACCCGACGTTTTCCAGCAAGGAAACTGAGGGGAAAACCTGAAGCAAGTGCCTTTCCAAAGGTCGCTATATCAGGTATCACGTCATAGAGTTCTTGCGCACCCCCAAGCCCAAGGCGAAAACCAGTGATAATCTCGTCGAAAATCAAGATCGAGTCATAATCGTCACACAACGCGCGCAGACCTTGAAGATAGTTAGGCACTGGCTCAATACAGCCGTTGTTACACATTATGGGTTCCGTGATAACCGCAGCAATCTCTTCTCCTCGCTCTTCAAAAACTCTCCTAACTGTGTCCAGATCGTTCCACGGAAGAATAATTATGTCTTCCAGAACGCTCGGCGACTGTCCAATTGTCTCAAGAACCTTATTTGGAGCTTGACGCAATCCGCCGTTCTCCGTCGAAGGGTGTTGGCTAATCAAGACATTATCGAACCAGCCGTGGTAATGACCTTCAAACTTTACAAACAATCGCCGGCCCGTGACCCCCCTGGCCAGTCTCAATGCTGCCTGCACTGATTCCGACCCGCTGTTACTAAACCTGATCAACTCGGCACAGGGAATTAGCCTCTGAAGTTTCTCCGCCAGCTTAAGTTCAGCCTCGTGTTGGCCAGCGTACAACTGGCCGGCTGCCATGGCCTCTGATACTTGCCGCAAAACTTCGGGATGAGAGTGTCCTAAAAGTAAGGGCCCCTGACTTAGAGTGAAATCGAGATACTCATTATCATCGACATCGGTGATCCGTGCCCCGTTGGCGGCCTTGAAAAATAGAGGATGTGGTCTAGCGTTCAGTCTGAAGTGACTGCTGACGCCACCGGCCATGGATTTACACGCACGTTCATATAACTGACGAGATTTCTTATAACTTCTCATTTACCTGTAGCCTCCTGTGATCTCCCTTACCTTTAGCAGATCAGGTCTGCTCAAGCGGATAAAGAGGACGCCTGATGTGCTGGTAGTTGAATTGATGTAGATCGACTGCTGATAAACCAGGCGAGTTAACTTCGATTATTTGGGCAGCGATTGGTTCATAGGCGGCGCGAAACGCGACTGCCGACTTTAGTACAATGATCTTTGCCTCCTCCGGACTTATACCCAGCGAACGCAACTGCTTCAGATTCCAGGGCGGCATTTTGATCTCGGTCAGCACCAAAGTTATCCCCCTCCCATAGAGCACGGCCGTACGACCCATATTTTCAAGAATACCGTCTCGCATTGGTCCTCGGTTGCGAAAACAACCATCCGCAAGAAGTTTTACAACCCCACTGAAGACCAGCGGTTCGCCGTGTTGGGAATCACACTTGCCGCCGACCTCAAGTTTGACTTCTGCGCCTATCCCGGCTGCAATAGCCTTCCCCACCGCCTCTGCGTCCGCAAGAATAACGACGGCACCTTCAGCACCTTGCTCGATTAATTCCCTCAATATGAAAGTACCGTCACCCGGAGTTCCTGCTCCAATATTGTCTCCGACATCGGCGAGGACCACTGGGCCCTTGTCGCTTGTGATCGCCAATCGAACCGCTTCCTTTACATCAGGCAACACCGGCGCAAAGTCCTCGCGGAGTTCCCACATACGATTAGCAAGTCTTTTGGCCCAGCTACGGGCGAGTTCCGGCTGGTCGTCTGTAATTACCAGAATGCTGGGACCAACCTCCTCCACATCCGAATAGGCAAATCCTCCTGCCACAGTGACCGATAGCACTTCATCTTCTGCCTCGTGTGCCATCGACATGAGCTCCTTCATCGGCGACCTATCGGTAGGTTGCTTATGAGGTAGGATGATCAATGGCGGCTTCTCAAGAGCCATAAAAGGCCTGATCTCACCGCGTATCGTCCTGACTAAAAGCTCAGCCGCCTCATAACCACGGTCTACTTGATCGACATGCGGATATGTGTCGTAACCCACAATCGCATCTGCCATCTCTACCATACGCGCCGATATATTGGCGTGAAAGTCGAGCGTTACAACCAGCGGAACCCGCCCAACGAGCGATCGCAGAGCAGTCAGAATGTATCCATCACCGTCCAGCGCCTGCTCAGCAACAAGCGCCCCATGAAGCGCGAAAAGGACACCATTAACCTCACCCTCCTGTTGACATCTCCGGCGCACGACTTCGAGCATGAAATCTAGAGTGTCAGCCTTGACCGGTCCGGTTGCTACGCCCCACGCCCAGAGCGTAGGCACGAGCTGGAAACCAAAGCTTTCAGCTCCTTTCATGAAGCCCGCCATCTCGCTCGTTGTCTCCCGGAGCCGGTCAAACATTTCAGGCCCCTCCAGCAGCATGACGCGTCTGAAGGCCTCAAGGTCGGTCGGCACGTTAGAAAACGAGTTCGACTCGTGATAGATACCACCTACCAGAATCTTCATACGACATGTCCGAGGTTTGGATTGATATCTGCGGGGTTGATGCTCACGACCGTTCCTTTCACATCTGGTGCGCTGGAAATGTCTTTCAACCCATGCCCAGTTAAAATGCATACCACCGTTTCATCCTTGAGCACTCGCCCTTCTCCCGCTGCTTTTAAACAACCTGCCACAGACGCCGCACCGGCTGGTTCGACGAACAAGCCCTCGTCTAAGCACAACCGTTGCTGCATCTGCCGAATCTCGTCGTCGGTAACTAAGTAACCACCGCCTCCAGAAGCCCTGACTGCCTGCAACGCTAATGTCGCGTCAATATCAACCTGAACCGCAAGACCACTAATACTTGTCGTAGTTGTCACCTCTCTAGCCTTGTTATCACCATTCAAAAGACTTGAGACTATCGTGTCGTTCAGGACAGGTTGGACCGCGTTCACTCGTGGCATTCGATCAATGAGATTGCGCGCCCTCATATCAAGGAAACCTCGCCATATACCGGTGAGAAGACCACCACCTCCCACAGGTGCAAAAATCTGATCCGGAGACTCGCCAAGTTGTTCAACGATCTCGTACGCAATGGTCTTAATTCCTGTCATACCGTCGGCTGAATACTTGAAGGCCGACACGGAGAGACGAGTCTGCATCTCCTCAGCTAGCTCCTGAAGTCGATTAAAAATCCCGGCCGACGTCACATTCGAAACGCCAAATCCTTTTACTCGAAATACTTTCGCACCATACGCCACAATCTGCCTTAGTTTGTTGACGGGAGCGATCTCATTGACGAATAGAAGACATTGCAGCCCCTGCCTGGCAGCATAGGCGGCGAGAGCTGAACCGGTGTTTCCGGACGAGGTGGCGATAAAGGATCTCGCTCCGGAATCTCGTAAGAGGGCGGTCTCAACAGCAGCAAAACGATCCTTGAAAGAGCCCGTTGGATTGAGATGTTCAAGCTTGAAATACAGGGAACTCAGTTCCCCTAACCGTGTACTCTTTATTAACGGAGTGTTCCCCTCCCCCAGATCGGCAGTATCCAGGATAGTCTCAAGTGGCAGATACTCGCGATACTTTTGGAGGATTGTAACCATTTGTGCAATCAGGCTATCTAATGAACATTTTCCCTCTTATGTCCGATGAGCAACCCACTAAACCGCGAGGCCGCCTTGTCCTCACCTGCTGCTCCATAAAAGGCTCCATTGAAGTAGAAAAATTTGGTATCCATCAGTGGCAGCGGCATCTGGGAGACCAGTTCGTACTTATCGCTCGAGGGGTTATAGCGGTAGACGGTGTTGAGCTCTTTCTCACCCATCCCGCCAAATAGATAGATATAGTGTCCAGCGCTAGTCGCCCACAAAGCGCGCGCTGCCTGAGGCAACGACCGGATTTTGGTCCAACGCTTCTTTAGAGTATCGAACTTATAAGCATCATCAAGGTTGCGATAAGGCTCGCCCGACTTTTGGGTGAGCCCGCCAAAGATGTAAATGCTCTTGTCCAGTACTCCAGCGGCGTGCACCAGGCGTGGTGGTCCAGGCACACCAGGTAGCTTCTCCCAGACTCCGCTTTGCGGATCATATGACCACGCCTGGTTAGTAGCGGTAGTAAGGTCATTGTTGCTGGTTCCCCCGCCCGTAACGAAGATTCGTGAACCGACAGTAACCGCTGAAGCATAGACCACTCCAGCCGGCGCTTGGCCTACTTTTCGCCATTCTTCCCCTTCATACTTATAAATATCGTGGTGCAAGACAGTCTCGTCGATGCCCCCAATCAAGTAAAGATTGCCAGCCACGTTGGCCATGACACCATAAGCCAGAGGTTTTGGCAGTGGGGTCCATTCCCGCCAGACGCCTTGCACCGGATTGTAGTAACTGACGAGATCGGTCCAGATCTTCTTCTTGTCCTTCCAGTAGGTCCCCCCGGCCAGGACCAGCCCACCCTTATGCCATGCTGCATAGTAGCCGCCCCGGGGCAATGGAATATCTGGCCCTCTGACCCAGTTTATCGTTTCACTTAAACCCAACTCTGATTGCGCCGGTTGGTGCACTAACGTTGCTAATGTCAAGCCAGCCAGCATAACGACTAACAGGTATCTCAATGTTATAAACTCCGAACTGATGGGTCCTTTGTTCCGATAGCGCTCAAAGCCGAGCCCTGATTTTTTTAGTGTCGGCTAAAAGACTTCAGTCAGCATTGACCGCAAACTTTCTGCTTCCCAACAACGTGTACCGCTCGGCCTGGGCCCTATTGTGCTGCGGCGAAAGGAGACTGCCGAAGTACCCCAATACCACTGTGACTAAACAGCCAATCGGCGAGTACCAAAGCCAGTGGACCGAGGTCCATTGCGCTGCAACGGCTGTGGCGGTGAAACCAAAGATCGAACTGATCACGACGGGCCAAGCCGCGGCACGTTTGGTAAGGATGCCAAGCAGGAAGATACCGACCAGGGGACCGGCAAAGAAGGTGTAGATCGAATTGAAACGTTCAAGTATCGTGAGTTTAATGTCTACCATTAGCACCGCGCCTCCCGTGGCCACCATGCCCCAGAGCACACTTAGTGAACGCGCCCAAAAGAGCTCGCGCCTTTCGATACCTGGAACGATCCGCACCAGCAGATCCTTCATCGTGCTCGTGGTTAATGAATTGATGCCTGACGACATGCTGGACATCGTTGCCGCAAAAATACCTGCGATTACCAGACCACGGAAACCCGACGGCAACAGGTTTGTAGTCAAATGAGGCATCACGCGATCGGCGCTTTGCAGCGTGCCTGCAATTTCCGGATGCTCCTGATAATACGCAACGAGTCCTATGCCGATACTGTAAAGCAGTAGAAGGACCGGCAAGAGAATTACGGCAGAGCCAATCGTGGCTTTGATCGTTTGCCGAAGACTCTTGGTGGCAAAGTACCGCTGTACGTTTAACTGGTCAGTCCCGTAAACCGAGAGCTGATAAATCAGCAATCCGATAAATAAGCCCCAGAACGTGTATTCCCGCGTCGGGTCCGCCGAGAAATCAAACATCTGTGTATGACCGGTTGCCGAGGCGATGTTCCAAATACGTCCTACATCGCCGCCGAATCCGATCAGGATAAAGCTGAGGATGGCAACTGCACCGCCAACGAGAACGAAGAACTGCATGAAGTCAGTCCAAACAACTGCCTTCATTCCCCCCAAAAAGGTATAGAGCGTGGTGCTGAATCCGCAGATGGCAATTGCGAGATACGTATTCACGCCTGTAATTTCGGTTACCACCACTGAAGTAGCAAACGTCATCGTCGCCACCCAGGCGCCGCGACCCCCCAGAAACAAGACGGAGGCCAATAGGCGTGCGGCCGAGTTAAAGCGACGCTCCAAATATTCGTAAACCGTATAAATATTGAGGCGATAGAGAAGCGGGATAAAAATTGCAATTACGAGTGCCATCTGGAGCGGGAACAGCAAAGCACTCAACATATATTTGAGGTCTGTCCGATAGACCAGCGCGGGAATGCCCATGTACGACAACGCGCTGAGATCCGTCGCAATGATCGAGATCGCGATAGGGAACCAGGGCATGCTGCGGCCGGCGAGCAGGTAATCATGAGCGGTTTGACGTTTTCGATAAAACGCGGTGCCGATTAGCACAGTTGCCACGAGATAGACTGCCAAAACTGTCCAGTCAACTGTGCTGAAGTTATTCAAACCGTCCCCTCATCGAAGATTCGACTCCCTCTGAACCACCAGGCAAACCGAATCGCCCGGCATTACAACCGGTACGGCCCGTAGCATCCCCACCACACCAGTTTGAGGCGCTCGTACCTCTTCAATGGTCCTGCCAAAAAGATCTCTCACAATACCGATCACCTGGCCACCCTGAACTTCTTCAAGCAACCCCACGAGCGACACGAAAAAACCTGAGGTGTTGACGCTGGTCGTATGGTCCAGATCAGCCGGCCCGAGCAGATGAGTTTCCGGCGCCTGAGGCTCAACATCGCCGGGAAGAATCTTCATAAACCTGAGCAGATTCATTAAGCCATTGACGTAGTACCCTAATTCCCTCCGGCTCACGCGTCCCCCGCTGGGTGATTCGACATACAACCACGGGATGCCGCGACGGATGGCCTCACCCAACGACCGGCCAGGACCAACCTCAGTGTGTCCCCAGATCACAGGCATGCCAAAGTGCAACGCCGCCGCTTTCGATGCTTTTCCCTTCTCTGTTTCGTTGGCGTCATAACCAATCATTCTTGGGAGACGAAAGGTCAATCCGGCACTGTGTAGATCAATGAACAGGTCTGCGTGCGGAATAATGTAATCCGACAGATAAAAGGCAATGCGCTCAGTTAAAGTGCCATCTCTTCGTCCGGGAAACGTGCGAGCGAGATTGAGCGAATCCACTGGACTACCTCTACTAACAGCCCTATACGCAGAGAGGTTTGCAATAGGTACGGCAATCACGCAGCCGCTCATCGTTTCAGCATCGAGATCGCTGAATACTTCGTGCACAGCCTGCACGCCTTCAAGCTCGTCACCGTGGACGCCTGCAATCACTACCAACGTCCGGCCAGGCTTTCGCCCTTTCGCAAGCAGCACCGGAATCCCAAGGTTCTCGCCGTGTCCTGGCGGAAAGAAATCCAGAAAAACCGCTTGCTTGGCGCCAACGGGAAAAGCATCAGGATGGAATTCCTCGACGTTAAGATGAGTCGCCATGGAATGCGACGGACAGCTTTAGAAAATGTGTCCGAATTGACCGATGGTTTGCGGTATCTCGCTTCTCTTGCACTGTTCGATTGCAGCATTGATATGTTGCTGTCCGTTTGCAAGAGAGAAGAGCATATGACCGGGAAATAGGCCATCAACTTTCAGATCAGCGAGCTTTTTTAGATCCCGGCGGTAGCCGTCCATCGTTGAACCAGGAAAGTTGATCAAGCCAATCACGCCGCCGTAGAAGAGTACATCGCCTGGAAACAAGTGACGCTTTCCCTCGATCTCTGTCAAATAACAGATCGAGTCGGGACTATGACCTTCGACGCTAATCGCCTCAAATCTCAAACCTGCGACGTTTATTACGTCACCATCGTTGACATCCCTGTCGACGCGGCAGTTTCTAAACTGAAACTCTGGCGGATAGATACCTAACTCTTTTGCAACGTGAAGTCCCGCGCTAATTTCCGTACCGTGCTCGAGCACATCGCGACTTTGGGCAGACATATAAACCTCGCAATTAGTAAACTCTCGCAACTCTGCAGCGCCGCAAGAATGATCGAAGTGATTATGAGTGATTAGCAATGCGCTTACGTCGCGAGGGTTAAGGCCCTCGGTCTCGATGTTTCTGACAATTGCCTCTCCATGGCCCCCACCGCCGGCATCGATTAATACCAGCCCGTCGCTTCCCTTAATCAAGTAGACGTGACTATCCCACGGCCCGGAGATGCCCAACTGTTTGCTGCCCACTAAAAAAAGACGCTCGGTAATTCTCATGCAGATTGCGCTTTCAAGGGCTCTAAACCAGCTTCACGGAGAATGTTCTCGACCTTTTCACGTTCTGCGGCCGTCGCGCCACGAAAGGGTGAAGCAGCTACCTTCTCCACGATCCCAAGATATTGCAACGCAACCTCAAATGCTCCCCAGACTTCGGCTAACTCAAAGATCTTACACAGCTTTCTTAAGCGGTCGCTCAACTCAAACGCCTTGTCATAATTCCCTTCTCTAGCTGCCGCGTATAAATCCACTGCGATTTTCGGCGCAAAATTATGTGCGCCGCCGATTGCTCCGTGAGCGCCAAGCATCAGGCCTATCGGTATTAACACTTCCGTGCCGACGAGGATGCTGAAATTGTTGTTTCCGCGCAAACTTGAAATCATCTCCGCCCAACGGGCGCAATCCTGATTGGTCTCTTTAATCCCTGCAATGTTCGGCTCTTGCGATAAAGCGACAATCGAGTCAACACTCAAATCGAAATGAGCAAGGTAAGGGTTGTTGTATACGAATAGAGGCTTCTCGACAGCTTCCGCAACCTCGCGAAAAAACCGGCTAGCACTCTCCTGCGTCAAATTAAAATAGAAGGGAGGAACGGTTGTCAGATAGTCTACGCCCAATTTCTGAATCTGCTTTGCCCTTTCAATTACCCGCTTCGTTCCAGTGTCCGAGATCCCCGCGATCACCGGAACACGTCTGTCTACCTCGCTCACAACGATCTCAACGGACCGCAACTGATCGCTGTCTCTGAGTAGCGCAAAGCCGCCCATTGTGCCATTCGCAAAGATCCCGTGAACGCCCGACGCCAACAGATAGCGAACGAGTCGCCGGAGACCTTTTTCGTCAACCCGTTCATCGGCCGTAAGGGGTGTCCCAATAGGCGGAATGATTCCCTTCAATGTCATACTCAGCAGTCCTTGCGTTTCAAGCTACACCTGAACTTTAGCCAAATAGATGTCGCCGCGCTGCTCGACATTTGAGATCGAAATCTCGCCCCACGCCACAGCGAGCGTGCGTGCGTCGATGGCAGTCACCGACGGATAGCTAACCTGCCTGGTCCAGACTTCGTCATCAGGACCTGGTACTGGTACTTCTGCTATTGTCACGGGCTCGTTCCAGGTCTTTCCGGCATCCGCCGAAATACGGATCGTCAAAGGTGTACGCACGGATTTGGAAGCATTGTGCGTGAGCGCTATCCGTCCGTCCTCGAGGCGAAAGAGATTGTGAGAGCTACGGGCAGCGACAATGTCCGTTTTTTCTGCCGGTAGCCATGTCTCGCCTTTATCCTTTGAAAAGACCTGCCAAAGAAAACCATCACCGGTACGTAAAACCATCATGATGTCCCCGGAAGGGAGCTCGGCGATCGAAGGCTCGTGCGCCACAGTTTCTGTCTTGATCTCACCAAAACGACGCCAGGTCTTCCCGCCATCCGCAGACTTAAGCACACCGGCTACACCACTGAGGAAACCGTGCAATGGTAGAAGAAGCTCTCCCGTCGAAAGTCTTATTCCGTTGCTGCGGCAGCCCATTCCAATCTTCTCCAGCACCAGAGTTGGCGATGACCAGGACCGGCCAGAGTCGTCGCTGTAACGGTGGTAGACTTTGAAGGACTCGACACCAACCTCGTTCTTCTGATCCCGCACGAACGGGTAACGATTCCAACGCCCGGCCGAGTAGAAGAACCAAACCCTTCTGCCGTCGATGATGAAAGCCGGATCAAAGTCAGAGGTGCGTGGCGTATTTTGTATTTCGAATGCCGGCGCCCACGTGTGACCCTTATCGGAAGAGTAGGAAGCGAGTATCACCTGATGAACTGAAGCCTCAAATGGTCCGGAGAACCATGCTGCCAGGAGACGGCCGTCAGGCAGCGTCACGATACTAGTCGCATGGTTGAAGCCATACAGGTTCTTTAAATCATAGGGGTCAGCATTCTCGCACCTGAAGATCAGCGAACGCGAAAGAACCTTAGGCGTAGCCGTGCTTCTTTCAGGTGACGCGTACCACTTTGCCAGATCTGATGCCTGGGTGTTGCCAGTAACCAACGGCAAAGCAGTCGCTGCCAGGGCAGACTTGTAAAGAAAATCTCGACGATGCAATTTCTGCGATTTCATCCAGCTCTCCGTTTTACGGTTATCAACCTGTCTCTCTGCGAGGGTCCTTCTCCTGTTAGCTTTGAATGGTGCTTGTGTAGCGCTACCAGATCGTCCAGCCGCCATCCACATTCAAAACGTGACCTGTCACAAACGATGCTTCATCCGAAACGAGAAACACCACGGCTCCAGCCACCTCGTCCTGACGACCAATTCTACCGAGTGGATTCTTCCGCGCCAGATTCTCCATCCACTGCGGGTAGCTGTTCTGCTGGTGCGCATGCGGAAATGGACCGGGAGCCACTGCGTTCACGCGAATGTTCTGTTTGGCCCAATGGACCGCAAGGTAACGAGTCATCTGCTCGAGTCCCGCTTTCGCTACACCGTATTCAATGGGATTCGGATTAAGCGGCGGCGGGTAGACTTCAGGATTGGGCGAGATTTGTCCGTACATTGAAGAAAAGAAGATGATGCTCCCTCCCTGCTCCATCAGCGATGCAGCCTCGCGCGCAAGAAGAAAAGCCCCGGTTATGTTGAGGTGTAACGACGAATCAAATTCCTCGACCGAAAGTTCCTCTACCTTCTTCCCGATGCTTACGTAGGTAGCATTGATCAAAATATCTAACCTGCCCGAACGCTCTGCTATCTGCCGTATCACTAACTTAATCGAACTCTCGACAGCTACATCGAGAGCGAGTCCGTAGACCTCGGCGCTGGGAAAACTGCCGGCAATCTCTCTGACGACGGTGTTCAGCTTCTCAGTGTTTGAATCTGCAACTACTATGTTGGCGCCCTGTTCGGCCAAAGCTGAACAGATTGAGGAGCCAAAATATCCGCCGCCTCCAGCGACAAGAACGACTTTTCCCTTAAGGCTGAACATCTTCAACGTCCTGAAAGTATGGTCTACTAGACCTCGATTTCTGCAAGTTTAACCGTGCGTCCACCTTCGTTCCGACTTCGTATACCCGCGATAACTATCTTCATCAACTCCACCGTTTCATCGAACGGGAAAGGTGGACGCCCATCGCGCAAATAAGAGACAAATGATTCCAACTGGCTCTTCAACGGGCTAAAACGATCCTCGAACCGCGCGGCGAGTGTTCCATTGCTGCCGTATAGATTGAGGCATCCGAAAGCTCCATCCATGTCGTCGATAACTGCCAGGACAACGTCAACTCCGCTCCGATGCCGCAAGTGAACGATGTTTGCCGCCTCCGTGCCGGTGTTAGCCGCACTTAACCAACCACCGGCCGGTAAGAACGGATAAACTCCTTCGGCCGCATGAATGCCATAGCGCTCCCAACTCTTCACCATCGTCATCGTTATGAGACGAGGGGTTCCGATCTCACTGGACTTTCGGCGAGCCTCTGAGAATTCTTCTGCGTAACGCATGACGCTGCTGGAGAGAATTTTCTTTCCGCTTGCCTGCCACTTTACGAATTGACTGAGGTGGTCCGCCCGATCAGTTAATGGCTTGTCGATAAAAACCGGCACGCCGGCGTCAATGAATGGCCTGGCCCGCTCCAGATGCTCAGCGCCGATGTCGGTAGGAATAATGACCGCATCAACCTCTCCAATGACATCTTCGGGCCGATCCACAACGTGAGGAATCAAGCTGGCTTGCGCTATGTGTTGAGCCAGACGCTGATCATCACCCCAAATGTGAGTTACTCGAACCCCTGGAATCCCGATAGAATCTCGAGGTTGGGCTCTAAGATATTGGGGAACGACCGGCGCAGGACACTCAGCCATCCGCTCATCATCAAAGCCGTTGAATATCGCGCTCCAACTGTAAGGATGGGCATTCTCAGCGACAGTTCCGACCATAGCGAGCCTGATGTTGGCCGGGTCTTTGACCAGAGAAGCCATCACACCAACCCGTCTGTTAGAAAGAATGCTCTCACCACAAACTCACTAGATCATCCGGGGCTAAGTGGCGGTCCAACCCCCGTCTACTATCAAATTTTGTCCGGTGATGTAGCCTGATGCGTCGGAAGAGAGGAAGACAGCGGCCCCTTTGATGTCGTCATCACTGGCCATCCGACCGAGCAGGGTTTTGGAAGCATAGCGACGTACGAACTCCTTGGATTGATCTGTTGTTTGAAACCCACCTGGACTAATCGCATTGACTCGTATTCCATACCTGCCGTAGTAGCTGGCCAGGTACCGCGTAAAATTGATCATTCCTCCCTTGCTAAAAGCGTAGTTAGCAGGATTCGTAAAACCGGCATTCTCGTAGATCTCGAACTGTGGCCCAACGATGCCATAAATCGATGCAATGTTTACAATCACTCCCGACCGTTGCTCGACCATTTGTTCGCCAAAAATTTTGCACGATAGGAAGAGGCCGGTCGAGTTCACTTTCATTGTTTCTTCCCACTCCTCTTCAGTCGTGGCGCCCATATCGCCACCTGACCGGGCAACGGCGTTATTAAAAAGTATATCCAGCCGGCCATAGTGGCCGACGATCCAATCACTCAGTGCCTGAATAGAGTCCTTTGAACCAAGGTCCAGTTGGGCGGCAGCCACCTCCAATCCTAAGCCTCTCAGCTTTTCGGCTAACTGCTGGCATCGCTCAATGTTCCTGGAGCCGATGACTACTCGTGCACCTGCCTCGGCCAGCGCGCTTGTGATGTGGACGCCATAGATTCCGGCACCGCCAGTGACGAGGGCAACTCGCCCACTAAGTTTGAAGAGATCGATTACACTCACGCAATTATGAAGTTAAATTAAGGCAGGCACAGTCAACCGAGCATTGCGGTTCAAATAATGCAGAGACCATTAGCCCTACCAGTTCGTTCGGCTGTGAATCCGGGAAAGAGACGATTTAAATGTTAATTGATGGCCTTGTTTCGAGCAAACAGGAGTTGCGGACAAGCTACCGCCATTTCAGAAGCACTTGATGCTTCATCCGCGTTAAAAACAATCTTATCGAAGGTGCAAATGACCTTCCCAGAGGCTTACTTACGCCACGGGCTTCAGTGCTTGTCGCTCGATTTCTAGCCGAAGGCGGGACTGCATGGCCTCCAGCAGGATTACTACGCGTCTCCGGTCGCTCGTGTCTCGTTCGAAGACGCCGCGCAATCCGTTGAGAGGACCGTCCTGGATTGTCACAGCGCTCCCTGGGACCATTGGTTCAACCGGAGTCTCCACACATCCATCTGAATCGAGCCGCTCACAAATGCTCTGAATGATCTGATCGTCCACCGGAAGCAGTGCCGTGCCACAGCGAAGCACCTGACGAATTCCACGTGCGTATTGAATCAGATGCAAGTATTTAGCCGGGTCGAATCTTGCGAAAAGATAACCTGGAAATAGTGGCTTAATAACGGTGCGCTTTTGGCCCCAGGCTGGAATCTCTCGCTTGATCTTGGGGTTTAAGACCTCAAGATTCATACGGCCAAGGTTCAACGCAGCAAGATCCTCCTGTCGGGTTTTTGCGTGAATTGCATACCATCTTTCGCAGGTGTAGGAGTCCATGTTTCTTTGATCTAGAAAAACTTCTGCGCCGGATGTGAGTAGCACCGAGCCTTTTTCAATCTGACTTTTTTCGACCTTGCGAAGATAAATTACGTACTTCTTGATGGGAACAAGAAACTCTCGTACAATCTGGGTTCCGTTCAGCAGGCTGAACACAAATAGGGTCGCTCTCTTCGAGGATTCTTTTCCCTTAGATAACGATCCACGCAACAAACCGGCAACTGATCTCTTTTAAATTGAAAAGGTTACAGGTAGTACGCAATGCCTCAGTCGAAGACGAAATCGGTACCGGCGCTGGAAAAGGCGATGTTTGTCCTGGAAGGGCTTGCTTCCTCCCGGGACGGATTAAGCCTGTCTGAATTGACCCGCAACCTATCTCTTCCCAAGAGTTCAACTTATGGACTGCTGGTCACACTTGAACGACTCGGTTACTTGCACCGGAGTGAAAGTACCGGCCGTTACATGTTTGGCATGAGACTGTTCACACTCGCCAACATGGCAATGAACGGATTGGAGTTACGTAAGGAAGCGTCTCCTCATCTGCGAAAACTCACCAAGAAGACCCGGCTAACCGTGCATATGGCGATCCAGGAGCAGAATGAAGCTGTCATCATCGAGAAGATTGAGTCACCTTATACGCCACGCGTCGGAACGTGGGTGGGCAAAAGGATGGGGATTCACTGCACCGCCGCGGGCAAAGCGCTAATCAGCGATTGGTCTGAGGAGGACATCGAACGCCTGATTAACCATGGGCTCCCTCGCTATAACGAGAACACAATCGTTTCGGCGCGGAAGCTGAAGGCGCAGTTAGCGCAGGTTCGACAACTAGGGTACTCGGTAGATGATGAAGAGGAGACGATTGGCTCACGTTGCATCGGCGCGCCGATCAGGAACCATGATGGAAGGGTTGTAGCTGCGGTGAGCGTAGCCGGGTACAAGCAACAGATCTATCATGAGACACTTGATGCGCTGACCCGCGAGGTGAAGGCGACGGCCGCGGCGATCTCGGAACAACTCAAAGCGACGCAAGCTCCTAAAGACTCTGATTTAGCACTAACCGTTGGGCTTGAGTCGTAAGATCATTTCGATTTCCGTGCTTGCGCCAAGCGGTAACTGCGCCATCCCTAAAGCTGTACGGGCATGCCGTCCACGCTCACCAAAAACGTCCAAAATAAGTTGAGACGCCCCGTTTATCACCAAATGCGCGCCTGTAAAATCGGGATCTGCATTGACGTAACCGGTAATTCTGATTACCCGCTCAATCTTCTCGAGTGAACCTACGCGTCTTCGCACCGCGCGTAACACGTTCGCCGCGCAGAGCGCCGACGCCTCGACTGCCTGTTCGACACTAACTTGGGAAGGCACTTTTCCTTTGCTCACAAGGATGTCCCCATCAAAAGGTACTTGCCCTGAAGCGTAAAGCGTGACGCCATCAATAGCTACCGCTTGTACTAGGTTTCCCTCGGGGGTTACTCTCTCGAGTTGATACCCCAGCCTTTCAAGTTTCTGCTCGGCGGTCAGTTCCAGCGATGCATTGCTCATCCCAACTCCCCAAACTAATGTAGTATAAAAATCACACTAACTTGTCAAAACGCAAGACGCAGTCACGAGTCTTACAGAAGATCTAGCTTGAAGTTGAACAGTAGAACCGAACCACTCAGTTCGAGTACGGCAACACCATTCCTCCATCAATACGCAGCACGCTCCCGGTGATGTAAGACGAGTCCTCCTCCGAGGCAAGAAAGACCACTCCTTTCGCAATCTCTTCCGGCTTTCCCAAACGCTTGAAGGGAAGCTTCTGCCCCATCTCTCTAATCTGCTCTTCGGTGAAGATTTTCCGCTCACCCGGCGTATCAATCCAACCTGGTTCGATCGTGTTGACACGGATTCCGTATTGAGCCAACTCGAGGGCCCAAGTTGCAGCCATATGGTTAATCGCGGCCTTAGCGGCATTGTATTCTGTGGACAAGGGATAGGGTCGGAATGCATGAATCGAACTAATATTGATAATCGCACCTCCGCGTCCTGCCTTGATCATCTGGCGCGCGGCTATCTGACCACAGTGGAAAACGCCCCAGAGCGATACGGCCCAGGTCCTCGCCACGTCCTCAACTGTCAGATCTATAAAGGGCTTTCGCGTACCGGTAGCAGCGTTATTGACGAGAATGTCGATGCGGCCGTAGCTCTGCAGAGTCTTTGCAAACATCTGCTCATCGAAATCACGATCAGCCACGTCCCCCTTGAGTCCGATCGCGTCCCTCCCCATGTTCTTAATAAGCTCTATAAGCGATGTCGCCTCATCATCTGCCGAGATATAACTAAAGGCGATGTTTGCGCCGTTCCGGGCCAACTCAAGTGCCGTCGCGCGACCGATACCGCGCGAAGCCCCGGTGACCACCGCAACTTTGTCACTTAGTTTCATAGTATGACCCTTAAGAGAGGCCTGACGACCTACATCTCAAGAATGAATGCCTTCCCGTCGATGCCGTTCATTAAACTCGAATTGCCTTCAATACTTTCAATCCTCTGATCATGATAAAGGTTGACCATCATAATCGAAATAGCGAACCTCTTATATCATTGATCATTAGTTATTTCGCAGATTACAAGTTCATGCTCATTACAAGCTCGCAGCTCGACCTGAGAAGGGAAATTTAGAGCATCTTAACGATCGAGAATTCGGGACATTATGCGGTGTTGATTGCTGGACGGCGCGTGAATGTGGCAAGGTAGTTGTCGTAGGGGGCCGGGGAGAGTTCGGACGGTTACTCCAGGCTGAAATTCTGCCGAGTCTAGGTGTCAGCCACGTAACTAGCATCGATCGTGATACTCCGCGGGTCGTCTATCTTTCTCAGCTTCAACGGGCCGATCACGTGATACTGTCCACGCCGTTGGCAGGTTACGATCAGCAGGCGGTC
>CAZNPP010000077.1:0-4496 GCA_964574785.1 uncultured Chloracidobacterium sp.
GGTTGAATGCTCCTTGCCATCTGCAAGCGACCTTAGGAGCGGTAACATGAGCGATTGAAAGTCAGGGATCGCCATAAGTATATGTGGATTCCCTCACCTGTATGCTCTCGGCAAAAATGTCGGCGAGCAAATAAGGTAGGCGGGGAGAAAGATTGTGGTCAAACAGCAGTTTCATAATGCGGCAAGGTCGCCAGCTTACGCTCGCGGTCTGCTGCAAATGCCAAACTGGCGCGAATGTCCTCAGCGGTAAGGTCTGGAAATTCGGTCACAATCTCTTCTTGAGTCATGCCACCGGCAAGATACTCTAAAACATCGGTCACTGTGATGCATTCAGCGAATACAAGGCTTGCCGCTACGCTTACCAGGTTCGATCGTAATGATCTTTGTATAATCCATATTCGAATGATAGCAAATAGCGGCACTCTGACAACCTAACCCAGCTTCAGTAAAAGAATTAAAGCAAAAACACGGTAAGGCTCATTTCGTGTTTAACGCTTAGGGCCAATGTTAGACACTACACCAACAGCAGGTTTAGCTGAAAATGTCTTTGACCGCTATTTTGAAACCGGGCGCTATCTCTCCAAAATCAAGGATGCTATCTTCACTTAGTATGGTTATATCATTCAGCGAACGGTAGACAGTGGCTGTCCGTTTACGTGGATTGAGAGTCAGTACCATCAATGCGCCTGCCTCTAACCATTCCATCGCTTTCTCTTCTACTTCTGAATATGTATCTGTCGGCGATACTACCTCCACAGCCAGATCAGGCGCCCCTGGCCAATAGCCTTGTACTTTTCCGATTTCTTTAAGCCTCTTCGAACTCACAAACGCTACATCGGGAGCACGCACAGTATCAGGGTTCGTTGCTATTAAAAATCCCGTCTCTGCCGCATAAACGGCTCCGAGATTGTTGGCCTCTACGTACTGGGCAAGTCGCCAGGTAAATCTGACGGTTACCCGGCCATGTTCAGGCCCAGCAGGCGCCATTTTTCTCAGCTCTCCTTTCACCAGCTCGTAGCGAAAGCCGTCATCGGGCATCTTCAGCAAATCGTCTGCTGTTACTGGCTGCAATGTAGTACTCATAGTAAGGCCTCGAACGAATCATATCATTCTCGTTTTTGATCCACTAAACCACGCGAAATAACACGAATGATGTCTCTTCTACGAGTTTCGGTGAGCTTATGTCTTCTTGAGCGAGCGGTCAGGACAGCTTCGAAGTGATCTTCACAAACTCATAGAAGCCGACTCCTGCGCCAATAATAAGTCCGAGAACTAGCATCCACGGAGCCGTTTCCAACCAGCGATCCAGCAACCAGCCAACTCCAGTAAGAGCAGCAACACACGCGAAGAGCGTGAAGGCGGCAGCGTATGCAAGCCCACTCTTTCGGTTTGCTTCTGGATCGCTGACTCCCATAATACTGATCTAGTGAGAACCGATAACAGCACGCTGTAGGCATCCCACTGTTATTGACCTTCCTTCGTGAAAATAATTTATCAATCTAGCGAAACCCGATCGTAAACGTCACGAAATGCCAGTGAACAACCGATCGATTGCAGTTCTACAGTTCCGTCAAGCGAGGTGGTCTCGAATGAGGACCAGCTTCCATCAGGCAGCCTGACATACTGCTCAATTCGGTATTCCTCCTGGGCCACAAGCAGATGTTCTGCCAACGAGTCCAGAGTCCGGTAAAATCTCGATTTTGCTATCCGATCGTAACGTTCAGTCGACTTTGACAGTATCTCGATGAGGACAGTGGGGTTAAGCAACGTATCAACATAATCATCTTCAAAATTCGGGTGACCACAAACAACGGTTACATCGGGATAAGTATACAGACCAACCGCCGGCACTTTTACGCGCATCTCGCCGGGATAAACCTCGCAGGGCTTTCCCTTCAATAGCTGGTGTAAAATGCTAAGTATATTGGTGGCAATAAGATTGTGCTTGCGGCTGGCGCCAGTCATCGCGAAGATTTCGCCGTCTAAATACTCACTCTTGTACTCAGCTTTCCGTTCAAGCGCCAGGTACTCTTCAGAGGTCAAATTCGGTTTAATTCGTCGCGACATAACACTCTCTTACCATGATTCACGCGTGAAGTAATTCTTCGGTACTCCATACAAAAGAGCTCTCGGCGAGTGCCGCATAGAATCATGAATGAAACATACGTGAGTGCACCAACATGCCTTCCCACCATCAATAGCCTCGAGTTCCAAACCGCGATCGTTAGAATTCCACAAGGCGCTGAAATCATAATCATAATCTGACAACGTTGCGAATTTCTCGCGCAACTCGCAAGCCCGCACGTCACCGTTATAGTCGATCACCGCAGTCGTTTCCCCAGCAGTACATGGAAATGGCCAGGCTACCGAATTATTGAAGTTAGCATGCTGAGTCCGGTAATGTGTGGTGATGGTACCAACGTAAGCAACTGTCTTAATGAATCTCTTGCTTGCCTCATCGTCTGCAAACATTCTTTCGCTGTACCGCTTCGTAAGTTTTGAGACATAAGAGTACATACCCGGCAACACTTCAGGAGGAACCTGCTTGATCTCGTCGCCAACCAAAGTCTCGCCCCTGACAATGTTGAAATACTGACCATCTAACCAGTAGTTCTTCCACATGAACTCCGCTAACTTCTCGATCTCTCTGTAGTTCGCTGCGCAAATGACAGTGTTTACATTCAGGCGAAACCTGTCCTTATATTGCTCCTTAAGTGGATATAGCGACTCAATACAATCAAGGGCTTTCTCCCAATTTCCCGGAACACCCCTGATGCGGTCGTGCGTGTCTCCGTAACCATCGAGTGCTACGTTGAGATAAAGATCCAGCTTCTCGCGGCGGCCCAAGGCCTGGTCCACGATTGCGAAAACCTTCGATTTGATCAGCGCGTTAGTCGGGATGATGATGCGTTCTACGCCGTTGTTATTAATAAACGTATCAATAATTTGCGATACATCGCGTCTTAAAGTTGGTTCACCTCCTGATAACCAAAGATCGGTGATTTGCGGCATCGTCCGAGAGATTTTTTCAATCTGGGCAAACGTCATGTCACCCGGATGATTTAGCTCCTCATGATAGAAACAGGTTTGGCAGAAGGCGTTACACCGCGATGTGACAAAGAGGATCACTGTTCCCAAGTGCTTTTTACGCCTGGTTGAGCGAAGCAGTTGGACTAGTTGGACCGCTTTACTGGGCATGTAATTACTCGCGCGAAATAATGACAGCTTCGGTAGGTGAATTCAATTGATAAACGATCCCGCGCCAACGAATTCGACGCGAGAATGCAGCCGCCAGAGCGTTCCAGAGAAAGAGCAATGAGGCGACCGGCCATAAAAGCAGATGTGGCAGCAGGGATGCCTTGAATTCTTTATGATAACTCGGGAAAAGCCTACTAACTGCACGAAGACGAACCCACGATTTGGCTACTCCTAAAAGAAAAATCAGGACGAGCAAGAGGAGTGAGATCAAGAAAGGTTGACCTAGCGCTGCTCGAACCAGTACAAGGAACAACCCCCCAAAGAAAACGAGACTGAATAGCAGGCTGCTGAACAGAACAATCTTCCACAAGTGTGAGGCATAGACTCGGGTGATCTTTAATTGTCTGGTAGTAAACTCGAAGAACTCGCGGAAACTGCAGTCACCGAGCGACGGAGTTAGACAACGAGGAACAAAGTGGATCGGGAGTTTGGCTTTCTGCAGAACTCGAGTCAGAGTGAAATCATCGGAAATAGTTCCCTTCCAATTCCCGATAATGCCAAGTTGCTCGAACGTTTCTCGCCTGATCGCTGTTGCTCCTCCCCAGCAGAAATTCTTCTCCTTCGCTTCTCCCAATGCCGATGCAATGGAAGCGTTCCAAACCGATCGTAGATGCGCAGCAAGGCTACCCTCTGCGGCAATAAACCAGCGATAACCCGTGGTGGCACCCACATTTGCATTTTGGAGCGGCGCGATTAGAGCGCGCAGCCAATCAGAACCGGGTCGGGCATCTGTATCGGCGAAAACAAGAACCTCGCTCCGAGCATCAATCTCAGCGACAGCCAGTATTAAGTTATGTACTTTCTGGCCACTTGTAGTTGCATGACCTGCAATGACGGTCCGTGTGGGGACAGTCAATGAGTCAGCAATTTCTTCAAAGATCTTGAGAGATGGATCATCAGCTCGGTCAGTAACAAAGACGACTTCGTACTCTGAATAGTTTTGTGAAAGCAAAGCTTTCAGGTTCTCTCGCAACCCTTCATCAAGTCCGCGCCCAGGCACAATGATAGAGGCAAATGGAGTGTAATCGGGTAGGACCTCAACGGACTCCCGCCGCACATAGCTTGCAAAGCGACTGCCGCCACGAAAAGATAAAATGCCCAGGAAGGCAACTACAGCGGCAAAGAAATAGAAGACGAACATGGATGGTGAATAGTGAATCGTGAATCGTGAATCGTAAGTCGACGTACGTCTCATTAACGGCGACTCACGATTCACGATTTACGATTCACGATTCACC
>CAZNPP010000077.1:4506-19707 GCA_964574785.1 uncultured Chloracidobacterium sp.
GGATGGTGAATAGTGAATCGTGAATCGTGAATCGTGAACCGTAAATTCACCATTCACCATTCACCATTCACCATTGACCATTCACTTTAAAGCGAGGAGCGTCAGTGATCCGATCATTCGTTGGGCTATATCGATGAAGGGTTGCGGATAGATGCCAACAAAAATGATGCCGACAAGCGCAACTGCCAGCGCTGTTTGCAAGGCAGGAGAAAGCGCAAGCGGTTGGTCATCCGCAAGCCGATCGCCCAAGTACATCACTCTAATAAATCGCACGTAGTAATAGAATGAAACCACAGTGTTTACTATGCCCCAAAGTGCCAGCCAGTAATACCACTGCTTGCCATCAGCATCGCCGCGTTGAATAAGGCCTCCGAAAAGGAAGTACTTACCAATAAAACCTCCCGTCATCGGCAGGCCACCCAACGACAACATGTAGACCACCATCATGGCAGCCATGGCTGGAGCTTTCTGGGCCAGCCCTGTCATGTCATCAACATTGTCACCAATGATGCCTCGGCGCCTGAGACTAATGATCACACCAAAGGCGCCCATATTCATCAACGTGTAGACGAACAGGTAAATAATTAATCCGATGTAACCGTAAGTGTTGGCCGCAACAATACCCAAAAGGAGATAACCAGCATTTGATATCGATGAGTACGCGAGCAGACGCTTCGAGTTCTCCTGAGTTGCCGCCGCCCAATTACCCACCATGATCGTAATCGCAGCAACCAGGCCCAGGAGTGGCGCCCAGTCGACTCGCATGGCGGGAAGTGCTTCAAGAAATAGCCGTGCGAACAGAGCAAAGCTTGCAGCCTTCGAACCCGTGGAGAGAAAAGCTGTTACAGAAGTCGGAGCACCTTCATAGGCATCTGGCGCCCACATGTGAAATGGCACAGCGGCTATCTTAAAGAAGAGTCCGGCCGCCAAAGAAACCAGCGCTAACAGCAGAAGTGGCCTAACAGCACCTACGCCTTCCAATGATCCATCAGCGGGTATTTGACCAACCGTGCTCCCTACAACACGAGCGATATCACCGAGGTTGGTAGAACCCGCAATACCATAAAGCAGCGACATCCCGTAAATCAGCACCCCAGAAGAGAAAGCGCCCAGCAGGAAGTATTTCATTGCCGCTTCATTGGATTGCTTTACGCGTTTAGTAAAAGCAACGAGGACATAGAAGGTCAGGGCCATCAACTCCAAGCTGATGAAGAGCGAAATCAGGTCGTATCCGCAGGCAAGAAACATCATTCCTATGGTTGCGAATAGGACCAGTGCATAGTACTCGCCGTGCTGTTCGCCCTCGATGTCGAGATATCTGGTGGAGATAGCAATAGCAAAGGCTGCCGCAACAAGGAAAATGGACTTGAACAGCAGCGCAAAGCCATCAATCCGAATCATTCCGTAAAAGCCGTCAACGGCAATTCCTTGATTTGCGCGCCACAGCAAACCCAAGCTCACTGCGGCTAGCGCAATTCCGGCAAGCGCAAAGTAAGCAGTTAGTTTCGTCTTCCGATAAGGGAGGATCACCTCCATCACAAGGGCAACACATGCCGTGAATGTGAGAATCAACTCTGGAGCGATCAACTGGAGATCTGCCAGATTAAATAATGCTGTTGTATTGGCTTGCAGAAACATCCGCTTAAGTTTCGTCTAGGTTTTCGTCATCTTGCTGCCCGCTCAGTTGCCGGTAATTCCGGCATACCGGGAATCGGATAATTCGGGCGCACTTGTTTCACTACTGCATTGATGGGCCGCTGAATGTATTCGAGAAATGGCTTTGGATAAACGCCAATCCACAAAGATGCAATAACCAGAGGTACCATATAGGCCCATTCGCGGACATTCAGATCCACCAACTTCTCATTCTTAGGATTCTCAATGTTTCCAAAGAACATGCGCTGGTACAACCAGAGCATGTAACCCGCGTTCAGAATAATTCCGAGCGCACCCCAGGCGGCCCAGTATGGATTGGCCTCAAACGCTCCTCGCAATGCCAGGAACTCCGAGATAAACACGCATAATAATGGCAAGCCGATAGCAGTCATTGCCATCACGAGAAACACTGTCGCATAACCAGGCATCACGTGTGACAAGCCACCAAACTCGGCGATATTCCGAGTATGTCGCCGCTCATAAATGATACCCACCAGAAGGAAGAGAGCGGCTGAGTAGATACCATGGTTGACCATGTGCAGGACGGCTCCGAGCAGACCGTTTGGATTCAACGCAAACAGTCCCAACATAACAATGCCCATTGAAGAAACAGACGAATAGGCGACAAGTTTTTTTACGTCTCCGTTTCTGATTACCACAAAGTACATCGCTACGAGCGCGCCATAGATGATTCCGGCGATTGCCAGAAACACCATAATGCTGCGAACACCAAAGGTGCCAAAGTAGGCTTCATCTGCCGAGGCGGCTGGAAACATCGGCAAGTTAAAGCGATAGAATCCGTAAGTTCCGAGTTTGAGCAGGACTCCAGCAAGGATGACCGACCCGGCCGTGGGAGCTTCAACGTGTGCATCTGGTAACCACGTATGGAATGGCACCATTGGCACCTTTATGGCAAAGCCAAGTGCGAAAGCAAAGAAGAGGAGCACCTCAAGCGTTGAAACAAGCTGACCCACTGGTGTCAAAGTGGAGCCGAGCGCCTGCAAATACACCAGATTGAAGGTTCCAGTTCCATTGGCCACCGCTTGCTGAACGCTGTTATTTACCATCGCTGCCGCATCAACGTTACCAGCGAGCATGCTGATCGTTGCCGCTGTAATTTGTGAGGTATAAGCAGTGTCCTGAGTTAAGAAGTAGATCTTAAGAACACCCAACAACATCACCACGGATCCGACCAGCGTATAGAGGAAGAACTTTAATGCAGCGTACAGTCGGTTCTCACCGCCCCAGATTCCTATCAAGAAGTACATCGGGACGAGCGAGACTTCGAAGAACAGGTAGAAAAGAAAGAGGTCCATCGAAGCAAACACGCCCACGACAGCAGTCTGCAAAACGAGTAGAAGAACGTAGTACTCCTTCTCCCGCTTCTGGATGTAATTCCACGAAGACAACGCCGCTATTACACCAAGTAAAGTTGTAAGAATGATCAGCAATACAGCTACGCCATCGACTCCCATCTGGTAACGAGCACCGATTACTGGAATCCAGCTGTAGTCTTCGAGAAACTGCATTCCGCCCACTGCGCGGTCATATCCAATCAGGAACAACGAGGCTATAAATGCAAAGCCAAACCAGCCGGTTGCGAACTTCTTAATTAAATTGCCCTGATCCTTCTTGAAGAGGATCAGAATGAGAATGGCTCCCAGAGTGGGCAACCAGGTGATGATGGAAAGAAGATTACGCATCTAGTTTATTCCTCGTCTGGTTCAGATTCGCTCGTACAACACGGCTGCAATTAAAGTCGTGTGAGATGGACTCAGACATTTTCAACTCCATGAGGCCAAGGCAAAAAACTGCCTTACTGCCGCCAGAATGTCACCGCCAAAAAAGAGCGCAACGGCAACTACAAGTCCAAGGACCATTACCAATGCGTAATTCTGGGTGAGGCCCGTTTGGGCTGCGCGAAACAATGGCGACATTAAGCGAATTATGAATGCCGCAATGGCATTGACGATGCCATCTACAAAATGAATATCAACACCACCACTTAGGCGGCTCGATAGTCGTGTAACCCATGCTGAGCCATTCACTGCTCCGTCTAACAGCTTCGAATCCACAACAAATGCTGCTCGTGCCGCATCCATTACGCGGCGCGTCACGGACCAACCGTAGAATTCATCAACCCAGTATTTGTTATAGCTGGCTTCGTAAAGTGGGCGTAGGCGAGTCGCCCAGAGATCTGGTAGCCGTGTGTCTTTTACGTAAAAGAGCATGCCTAAACCGATGCCCACACCGGCAACCAGTAGTGAAATAACAATGAAAAGCCACTCCGCGGCTGTATGACTTCCGAGAGCATGCTCCACAGAATGGGCCAGATTGAACCATTCGGAGTGCGCAACAGCGGCTGTGGCAGTCTCCGCATGCCCTGCAGTACCCGCGGTCGTTTCTACGTGTGCACCCGCAGTGGCTTTTGAGCCAAACTGACCTGTTTGACTATTCCAAATTATCGGATCCAAAAAGTTCACGATGTTCAGACGGCCGCCCGGATGTTCACTGCCAGTAATTGCCTTGAAAGCAGGACCTATCCCAATGAATCCGCCGATGGTTGCGAGGACAGCAAGAACCGCTAAAGGCAACCACATCGACGGTGGAGACTCATGCGGAGTATGGGCGCCGTGTTGATGGTCGCCTTGCCCACTCGCAACATGCATAGCAACATCCTCGTGAATGGGACCGACTTTTTCTCCAGGTTGATGTCGAGGACGACTTGACGGCGACTCCACTCGCGCGTCATGTGGCTTAGGACCAACATCGAATGCATGCGCATGGGCCTCATCTGCCTGACCGCCCGCTGGTTGAGCGAGAAACTTCTCCTTACCCCAAAACGTCATTGCAACCAAGCGCGTCATATAGAAGGCCGTAAAAGTTGCAGCGATAGTTCCGACAAGCCAGATGAGCCAACCTAATGGAATGTATTCAGTAGACGCAGCACTCCATAAAATCTCATCTTTCGACCAGAACCCACTAAATGGAATGATCCCGCAGATTGCCAGCCACCCAGCGAGAAATGTCATGTAGGTGTAGGGCATGTACTTCTTCAACCCGCCCATTCGTCGCATGTCCTGCTCATGGTGCATGCCGTGAATCACGCTGCCAGCACCAAGGAACATCAAAGCCTTGAAGAAAGCGTGAGTTACGACATGAAAAATGCCGATCACAAATGCTCCGACACCACACGCCATAAACATGAAGCCGAGTTGTGAGACGGTCGAATAAGCCAGCACCTTTTTGATATCGTTTTGAGTAATCGCAATGGTGGCGGCAAACAAAGCAGTCGCCGCGCCTACAATGGCAACGACGAACATCATCGTCCGAGAGTGTTGGAAAATGACATTTGTGCGAGTGACCATGTAGAGGCCGGCGGTAACCATTGTCGCAGCGTGAATCAGTGCCGACACTGGAGTTGGTCCAGCCATCGCGTCCGGAAGCCAAACGTGAAGAGGTAGTTGCGCGGACTTACCACAGGCTCCAACAAACAAGCCGAGGGCAATCCACGACATGATTCCCCACTGCCAGAGTCCTTCCAATGGATAGCCTTGAGCCTGAGCAAACACATCGGTGTATTGAGCTGTCCCGAAAGTTGCTATTACGGCAAATATTGCGAGCGCAAAACCAAAATCACCTATACGATTTGTGATGAAGGCCTTTCGTGAGGCATCAGCAGCTTCCTGGCGATTGAAGTAATACCCAATCAGCAGATACGAGCAGAGACCCACTCCTTCCCAGCCTACAAACATCATCAGGAAGTTCGAGCCCATGACAAGCACAAGCATCGAAAACATGAACAGTCCCATGTAGGCAAAAAACCGGTAATATCCAGGATCGCCGTGCATGTATCCCGTCGCGAAAACGAAGATGCATAGGCCGACTCCTGTTACAAAGAGCATGAAGACTGCGGCCAGCGGATCAAGCTGATAGCTCCACTCAACGTTGAGAACACTTGAATCAGCCGCTAGAGCCATTCGATTTCCGGACTCTGCCGCGGCAGCGCGCTCAGTGGCCCCTGTGGTCAACCGCACTGCGCCACCTGGAATCCATTCGTACTTGAAAGCACCATCCTGGCTCGTCACATATGGTTCGGGCCAGATTGGATGACTGCTGTACGCGTACGAATAGACGGCTAACAGTGTGATTAGAAATGAGAGCGCGACTGAACCAACGGCAATGCCGCCTATCAATTTCTCAGAAAAACGGAACTTACGGCCCAATAGACCGTTGACGATGGCTCCTAACAGCGGGAGAAGAGGAACTAGCCAAATGAAGCGATGCATGTATTTGTCAGTGGTCCGTGGTCACTGGTCAGTAGTCAGTTGTTGGTGGTCATTGCTCATTTGTTCGTGGTCAGTGGCCAGTGGTCAGTAGTCAGTTGTCAGTTGTCAGTAGCCTAAAACCTTTAGTTCCACAGTTCATAGACAACCGGCACCAGGACAACCAATCAAGAACAACGCATCACAAACAACTATCCACGGACCACGAGCAACTGACCACGGACAACGGACAACTGACCAATACTCACCACTTCAATAGATCAATTTCGTCGACCCAGATTGTCTCTTTATTCCGGTAAAGCGCGATTACGATACCTAAACCGATAGCCGCTTCGGCAGCGGCAACGACGATCACAAAAACGGTAAAGATCTGACCGGCAAGAGCATTAACACTGCCTGTTTCCTGCAAATATCGCGAGAAAGCGATGAAATTGAGATTAGCCGCATTCAGGATGAGTTCTATTGACATGAAGATGACAATGATATTGCGGCGCGTAAGTACACCAGCCACGCCGATAATGAATAATAGGGCTGCAACCACTAAGAATTTTGAGATGTCCGGGTTCACGGTGTTCTGCCACATGACTCCAAACCGACCGTCAGCGGCTTCCTGAAGAAACATGAATGCTAGATGTGGATTAAGCATTTAAGTGTTTGCTGCTGGCGTCTTCTTCATTTCTTGAGTCAACTACGACTTCCGCATCGAGAACTTCGGGCGCGACATCGTCAACAGCCGCTTCCTGTTTGAGCGTTCGGGCCAGCATTACTGAACCAATAATCGCCACCAGTAAAAGCACGCTGGCAATTTCAAATGGCAGCGAGGCATAACGATACAAACTCGCGCCAACAGTTTCCGTGTCTCTGGTGATTCTGGTTACATTGGTTGCCGCAATTGGTAGTGCTTGCTCTCGGGCCTCCCGCCGCTCCTCGCTGTCGGTGAGTACGGCTGCATCTCGGGACTGAAGACCTCGATACCCAGTGTTGACTGCATAAAGCAGCCCTCCGCCAAGGAGAAAACAGAAGATAACTGCAGTTGTTACCTGACGTGGTTTATTAAAGACTTCAGCCTTCCCGGTCTCCTCGGCGCCAACGTTTACCAACATAATTACAAAGAGGAAGAGGACCATCACACCACCGACGTAAACCAGGATCTGAACACCGGCGATGAACTCAGCGCGCAACAGGATGAATAACGCAGCAACTGAAAGGAGTGATGAAATCAGGAACAGCGCACTGTGCACAGCGTTCCGAGCCATGACAGTCAAAAGCCCGGCAAAGATCGCTGCGATAGCGAAGACCCAGAAGAAGACCGCTTCCCAACCAGATAAGGTCATAATCACAGTGATGAGTGATGAGTGACAAGTGATGAGTGATGAGTCATGAGTGACGAGTGATTAACGCGACTGCCGATTGTCGATTGTGCATTGCCATAAGCTATTAAAGAACACTCATCACTCATTACTCATCACTCATCACTATTTTTTAACTCGTATACTTAACCGTCTCGCGCCCCTGTTCGAGCATTTTTCTATCCCAAACAAAGCCGGCTCGCGAGTAGGTGGCGAGCTCAAAATCCTGAGTCAACTCCAGACATGACGTTGGACACGCCTCCTGACAGAGGGCGCAGAACATACATCGCGAAGTATCAAAGATGAATTCGTCGAGCACCTTCTTCTTGCGTGGTTTACCAGCAACGATAATTTCAACATCCATCGCAATCACGTCAATGCAATCTTCCGGACAGGCTATCGCGCAGAGGTTGCAAGCTATGCACAAGGTGTCATGAGTTTCGGGATCCATGTTTAGCCGTGGCGCCCCATGAAAGCGTGGCGCCACATCGGGACGCACTTTAGGGTACTGCTCGGTGTAGATTCCCTTGCCGGCAACGGCGTCCCTATCGAAAAGGGCCCCCAGGTTGTACTTAAGCGTCAGGGCCAGACCCTTTAAAAGGTCTACCATGAAGAACCGCTTTATCTTCTGTGTAAAACTAGGTTTTGGAACTTTTACTAATGACATAAGAAATTTTCAATTTTTAGTCGATTTGCGATTTTGAATCTCAATTCGAGATTGTCCTCGCTGCGCTTCGAATCTCATCTGTCAACAACTGCAGACCTTAACGTAATAAATAAGCTTATGATTAGTGAGCCATAATCGCAAACACCCGAACAGGCGCGACACTCACCCCTCACTTGCGGCAGGAGCATTCACAGGTACGGCCGGCTTGCCTTTAGGAACGGTGACGAGCCTTATGTTGCGCCGCTGAGCCTTCAAATTAAAGTCACGCGAGCGCCAGTTAATCGCGGCCAGCACCGCGCCTGTAATAACTATCCCAAGCAATCCAATCGCTATCATCAGGGCCTTGCCTGTGGCGGTTAGGTTTAACCCATTACTGATTGAATCAATTAACCTGAATCCGCGCCACCCATCCAAGGCTTGTAATATGAAAATCCCGATCGCGGAAATGCCAATATTGAGCAATGCCGCGGGAATCATCCACTTCCAACCAACTGACATTAATTGATCGTAGCGAAAACGAGGCAACGTCCAACGCAACCAGAAATAGAGATAAAGAATCAGCAGTAACTTTGCGACAAAAACCAACAAGCTCACTATGACGTAGAGATTGTGATAACCATTGGCAGCCGTCAGTTGGTAGACAAAAGGAAAATACCAACCACCAAGGAAAACTGTCACTGTAATTGCAGAGACAACGACCATCGCCGCATACTCTGCCATGAAAAATAACGACCACCGGAATCCGGAGTACTCGGTATGGAATCCTGCTACAAGCTCAGATTCCGCTTCTGGTAGATCGAAAGGAGCGCGATTGTTCTCGGCGATGCCGCCAATCAGAAAGATTAAAAAGCCGACTGGTTGATAGACCAGAAACCAGATAGAGTCCGATGCCTGCGCATTTACAATTCCTGATAGTGAAAGAGTACGTGCAAACATCAAGGCGCCAATAATCGAGAGACCGAGCGCTACCTCGTACGAAACCATCTGCGCACTCGAGCGAAGAGCGCCCAGCAACGAATACTTCGAATTCGAAGACCAACCCGCAAGAATCATTGCGAGCACACCAACACTCGAAACCGCAAGTACGAACAAGACGCCAATGTTGATGTCAGTGATGACTCCCCAGTCTGGAGCAAATGGAATTACAGCGAGGACGATAAAAGCCGCAGCCACTGCTATGTAAGGAGCAAAAAAGAAGATCCAACGATCGGCCTTCTCGGGTATGAAATCTTCCTTAGTAAGTAGCTTGATCCCATCGGCGATTGGCTGGAGAAGTCCCCATGGACCAACCCGCATGGGTCCCAACCGAGCCTGCATAAAAGCAGATATCTTTCGCTCGAGGTATGTTGCATAAGCCACCCACCCAGCGACAATCGTCACGACTAAAGTAATCTGGATCAAAGGCCAGAAGACATAGTTGATCGTCTCCGCGCTAAAGTAAGGGAGCAACAGTTCGTCGATAAAGCTTATCGGAGCAAGTAAGAGCAAGAGATCTTCCTCGTTGCTTTTATTATCTATCTATTTCACCGAGCACAATGTCCAGCGTGCCAATTATCGCGACAACATCAGCAACCAGATGTCCAACACATAACTGGCGTAAGGCTTGAAGATTAACGAACGATGGTGGCCGCACCCGAACCCGCCAGGGCTGAGCCGTACCGTCCGATACTAAATAACAACCAATTTCTCCCTTTGGTCCTTCTATCGAGTGATAGTAGTCCCCAACAGGAAGCTTGATTATTTTCGGCAACTTCGCATTTACTGGACCATCTGGCAAACGATCAATCGCCTGCTCGATAATACGGCGCGACTGCCTCATCTCTTCGAGGCGAACGAGGTAGCGATCATAGGTGTCCCCGTTTTCACCGAGAGGAATTTCGAAGTCTATATCGGCGTAGGCAGCATAGGGGCGCGCTTTGCGAATGTCCCAAGCTACGCCCGAGCCTCGCAGTGCTGGTCCTGATAAGCCAATCGCCACAGCATCTTCGGCAGAGATCACGCCAATCCCAACTGTGCGACTTAGCCAGATACGATTCTCCGAGAGCACGGTTTCATATTCGTCAAGCCGCTTCGGGAAATTGCCGATGAAGCGACGCACGTCTGATTCAAATTCATCGTACGCATCATTCGGCATGCCGCCGATTCGCCATGCATGACACGTCAGCCTGGCGCCAAACTGACGCTCGAAGATCTTCAGAATCTCTTCTCTCTCACGTAGAGCCCATAACAGAACCGTGATGGCGCCGATATCGAGAGCGTGTGTAGCCAGCCACAGCAGGTGAGAAGCAATTCGATTCAGCTCGGTGAGAATTGTCCGCAAGTAGTGGGCTCGCGGTGGAACGTCAAGTGCCATCATCTGCTCGACTGTTTCAACCCACACGAGTCCATTCGAGACTGCTGCAATGTAGTCGAGGCGGTCCCAATACGGTGCAATCATCGTGTACATTCGGTTTTCTGCTATCTTTTCCATTCCGCGGTGCAAAAAACCGATGTCACAGTCGAGGTCGATCACTGTCTCGCCGTCGAGCTTCAAGATGATCCGAAGCACTCCGTGGGTGGACGGGTGCTGCGGACCCATGTTGAGCACCATCTCTGGCGAGTCGAGAAGTGTCTGGTCAGTTGTTGCGATTTCTACCTGGTGCATATCACGCTGTAGCGGGTTCAAGTTCCGGTGGAAGATAGCAACCCGTAACACTCCATGGTTCGATAATCAGACCAATCTCTTTTGCTTCCCCACTCTCCCGCATCCTTATTAACCTGCTGATGATGGCCTGAGCAGCGCTGGCCTTATTCCAAACATTTCGCGGCGCTTCAGTCTCAGTAAGAAGATAGCCTGCCACCTTCGCCGCATCCGGCGAATCGAAGACTTTAGCTTCGTAGTGAGCCGCAATCTCTTTGGGGGTCATGAATGTTTGTCCGTTGTCAGGTGTCCGTTGTCCGTTGTTAGTGGTCAGTGGTCCGTTGTCAGTTGTTCGTGTCGTTTGTCTCTCTTATATTAACTAGTAACAAACCAGAAACCACAACGGACCACTGACAACGGACCACTGACCACTTAACAACTGACCACGGACAACTGACCACTGACCATTTACTTATCCTTTGGCATTACTTCCTTACCACCGCGAAAGATCTCGCGCATCATACGTTCCTGGGGCACAGACAGTATTTCCAGACCATAAGTGCGCCGCTGGTCCAACTGTTCGCGCTGAACATCCGTCATCTCGGGGAGATGTTTCTTCGTCCATTCGTTCTCAACAAACTCCAACGAGACGTCCTTTCTGAGCGGATGACCTTCCCAGTCCGCTGGCAAGAGGATCCGGCGCAAGTCAGGATGATTCTTAAACTGAATGCCGAACAAATCATATACTTCGCGCTCCAACCAATTTGCTGCCGGCCAGACGCTGGTCACGGATTCGACTCCGTCATGATCACTGGTCGCAACCTTCAGCCGCACACGTTCATTAGCTGGAATGGAATAGAGGTTATAAACGATATCGAAAGGCGCCTCTTTTTGATCGGGAAAATGTATACAAGTTACATCTGATAAATAGTTGAAAGGAGTCTCGGCATCGTCTCTTAGTGCTTTGCAAACCTGGACGATGCTAGCTCGATCAACTCGAATTGAGAGCTGTCCGAGAAATTCAACCGCTTCAGCAATAGCGCCATCGAATTGCGATTTCAACGTTTTGACTAGTGGATGGTTTCCAGCGTCAGTGGGTTTGGGACCCTCGTCCTTCTTTTTCACTGGAGCTTTTGGTGTACCGGGAGCAGGCGCAGGAGGTTTCCCAGCAAGAGATTCTTTAACGGCGGCAACTCGAGTCTTCGCCTGCTCGACCATTGCCGCTTTTTCTTCATCGGCACTCGCTAACACTCCTGCGGGAGGAATAGCAGAAGCGGGAGGTGTTTCAGACGCATCTTTCTCTTTTGATGCCTCTTCGCTAGCAGGTTTGGTGGCTTCTGGCTCCTTCTTGTCGTCTGCCATAAGTTAGTTGCAATTACACGCTGACTCGAAAGTGCGATCTGGCTTAACCCTGGGGCCTGATCGCGCCAAATGCTCGCGCTTAAGTGTTCATGCTATTACAGAAGGACGGCGAAACTGGATTTAAACATGCGATTTATCTACTGTCAACCGAGTTCATCTTTCACACTTACAAACTTGACCAGCCCGTCTGAACACCCATATCATAGCGTGTTTTGAGTAGTCAGCACCGTACTGACAATTAGACACAAGGACAACATAATGAAGCCTGGAATTCATCCCGAGTACCACGAAATAACCGTCACTTGCGCTTGTGGCGAAACATTTAAGACTCGCTCCACTCGCAAGGATGAGCTACACGTAGAAATTTGTTCAGCGTGCCACCCATTCTTTACCGGTAAGCAGAAACTCGTTGATACGGCGGGACGTGTAGACCGATTTAATAAGCGTTATGGTAAGAAGGTGGAGAAAACTACGGCTGCATAAGAAAAGGATGGAGTTGAAGCTTAACCAACACTAGCTGCACCTAATATCGAGACGCCGGCGTTTTTCGTCCGTCGCTGTCAGTGTACAAACGGCACCTGAGCGACCAAACTAAACGTCGGCGTTGGTGTTTAAACGATAATTTTAAGAGGATCACCAGTTGAGTACTAACGAAAGAGACTTAATAGTCGGCGGCCAGGCAGTAATCGAGGGAGTCATGATGCGAACCCCGAATGCCTATGCCATCGCTGTGCGCAAAGCCGATGGAACCATAGTCAATACCGCCGCGCGGCTACCAAAGTGGAGTGACAAATATCCGCTCCTTAAACTGCCTATATTGCGAGGCGGAGCAGTACTTGTGCAGTCAATGGGACTTGGCATCAAGGCCTTGAACTACTCCGCCAACGAAGCTTTTGCTGACGCAAACGAAACCGAAGCAACCGAGGTAAAAGTGGCGCTGAAACCGGCTGCCATCGAGGGCGAAGGAGACTTCGCGGGGATCACAGGTGGGGTACCAGGACTTATTCCAGTCCCAACCCAGAACAAGGCAAAAGATGAACTGAAGAAGGGTGGCACTGCGGGAGCTGTAGGCTCGATAGCCTTCGCCATAATCTTCAACATTCTTCTCTTCGTCGCAGCGCCGTTACTGCTAACCAATGCTCTCTTCATTGCTGCAGGATGGGCGCCTACGCCTCAAACTCAGGTTTCACAAACGGAGAGCGTGGCTGCAGTTGATACCGCAGTCACAGAAATAGCGGGGCCTTGGTATGAACGCGCGTGGGGTTCTGTACGGACCTATCTACATCCGGTTCGCCCGTCTGTCTCATTCAACCTCATTGACGGCCTGATCCGTATGGCGTTCTTCCTGATTATGATCTTCAGTTTTTCACTGATGAAGGACATCAGGAGAGTCTTTGAATACCATGGGGCCGAGCATAAGACCGTCTTTACCTGGGAAGCTGGTCTACCCCTGACTGTAGAGAATGCTCGCCCGCAACCGCGCCAGCATCCCCGCTGTGGTACGAGCTTTCTAATGGTAGTGATGCTCGTAGCTATTGTGCTGTTCTCGGTTATCAAGTTTGACTCACTTGTTTATAACTTCGGCGTGCGTCTTGCGCTGATTCCTGTAATAGCCGGAATTTCTTACGAGATCATTCGAATATCAGCCAAAAAAGAAAGTGGATGGTTCTTTAAGCTGCTCACGCGCCCAGGAGTCTGGCTTCAGAACATCACTACTCAAGAACCGGACGACAAACAGCTCGAGGTCGCCATCGAAGCGCTGAAAGAGTCGCTCAAACTTGAGCCGGAGGCGAAAGAACCGGCGTTGGCTCCTCTTTCGTAAGCTGCGAGCTAGAAAGGTCCCCCATTACTATGTTGGAGAAGCTTGAACAGATAGAAGCAAAATACGAAGAACTCGGTAACGAACTCTCGAGTCCGGAACTGCTCGCGAATCCGACCGCCTATGCCAAAGCGGCGAAGCAACATCGTGGCCTCGGTGAGATTGTCGAAAAGTATCGTTCCTGGAAAGCCTTGAAGGAGGAGTTAAACGGAGCTCGTGAGCTTCTTGATACGGCGGACGACGAGGAGATGCGCGAAATGGCGCGGCTTGAAGTTGACTCCTTGCAAGAAAGGATTGAGGCCAACGAAATGGCACTCAAGCTTCTCCTGGTCCCATCCGATCCGAACGATGAAAAGAATGTGATTCTCGAAATTCGCGCTGGCACCGGCGGCGATGAAGCCACTCTCTTCGCTGCTGAAATGGTTCGAATGTATAGCCGCTATGCCGAGCGACACGGTTGGCGGTTCGAAATCCTTGACGCCTCCGAATCGGGCATCGGCGGCATTAAAGAAGCGATTGCATTGATAGAGGGCGAGAAGGTCTTCTCGAAATTGAAACACGAGTCAGGTGTGCATCGCGTCCAACGCGTTCCCCAAACGGAAGCAAGTGGGCGTATACATACGTCCGCAATAACAGTGGCTGTGCTTCCGGAAGCTGAAGAAGTGGATGTCAAGATTGATCCGAAGGATCTGCGCATCGACACCTTCTGCTCGTCAGGTCCCGGCGGTCAGTCTGTTAATACAACCTACTCCGCGGTCCGCATTACCCACTTACCCACGGGCGTGGTGGTGTCAATGCAGGATGAGAAGTCCCAAATCAAGAATCGTGATAAGGCAATGCGCGTACTACGTGCGCGACTGCAAGAGATTGAAGAACAGAAGCAGCATGATGCGGTGGCGAGCGAACGCCGCTCGATGGTTGGCACTGGGGACCGCTCGGAAAAGATTCGCACTTACAACTTCAAAGAGAACCGTGTAACGGATCACCGCATTGGGCTCACCATCCACCAACTCGATTTGGTGATGGAAGGTGCTCTGGATGAGATCATCCAGGCGCTGGTAACTCACTACCAGGCGGAAAAGCTCAAATCCGAAGCGCTCGCAGCTTAAATGGTAAATGGTGAATGGTAAATGGTGAATGGTTTATTCATCAGTCACCATTTACTACCATTTACCATTTACCATTCACCATTACCATTCACCGTCCAATCACAGATCGTCTTCACATCCTGCGGCGTGAGTTTGGCATCACGATGCATTAGGGTATAGGAACTGAGCGGCATAGCCTCGGATTTTACTTCCCTACAGATCGCATCGAGCATTGCTTCGGCGTCGCGCTTGCTGAAGTTCCCCCACTCGGAAAAGTTCAGGTGACTACGTCCGTGATTCACATGGTCAATAACAAACCAGGATACGGGAGCTACCTGGCTGTACCACGGCCAT
>CAZNPP010000078.1:0-5940 GCA_964574785.1 uncultured Chloracidobacterium sp.
CGTGGTGAGTTAAGGCGACTTGCGGCCACGTAAAATAATCCGCTAAACAGCTCGGTGAGACTTTCCAGAAGAACCGAATAGAGTTAAGGAGAGCCCCGCGTTGTTAAGCGCGGGGCTCTTCAATTGCGAATTTCGGATTGCGAATTGCGAATTTGCAATCGAACTTACAATTTGTAACAGTCTTGGGTGCATTCCAGTAAAAAGTTCGGCGTTTACAATTTGACAATTCCCAGTTCGCAATCCGAAATCTGATCGTATGACTACTTTTCTCGACACGCTTAAAGATCGAATCATCGTCTTCGACGGAGCAATGGGTACCAACCTTCAGGTTCAGAATCTGACCCTCGAGGACTTTGGGGGCCTCCGCTTTGAGGGCTGCAACGAGAATCTGCTGGTGACCCGCCCTGACGCTGTCGAGAACGTTCACGTCGGCTTTCTCGAGGTCGGTTGCGACGTTATCGAGACCAACTCTTTTAATGGAACGCCAGTAGACTTTGCCGAATACGGTATAGCCGACAAAGCCTACGAAATGAATGTTAAGGCGGCACAACTGGCCAAACGCATTGCCGCGGATTACTCGACAAACGCGAGGCCACGTTGGGTAGCCGGGTCGATGGGACCAGGGAGGAAGCTCCCAACTCTGGGCCACATCAGCTTTGTGGATCTCAAAGCTGCATACCGCGAGCAAGTCCAGGGTTTGATTGATGGCGGCGTCGACCTGCTGATTGTAGAAACCTGTCAAGATCTGCTCCAAACCAAAGCGGCGCTTCAGGCCATCTTTGACCATTTCAGCGAAACTCGCCAACGAATCCCAGTGATTGCCCAGGTGACCATCGAGGTCTTTGGAACAATGCTTAATGGCACTGAGATCGGAGCAGCATTAACAGCTCTGGCGCCATTTCCGATCGATGTGATCGGCATGAACTGCGGGACTGGCCCGCGTCATATGACCGAGAGCATCCGCTATCTTTGCGAGAATGCGCCACTTCCGGTTTCTGTTTTGCCCAACGCGGGTCTGCCTTCAGTCAAGGAAGGCAAGATGCATTATGACGAGACGCCTGAAAGCTTCACCGCACAACTGGTTCACTTCGCAAGTGACTTTGGTGTCAATATTGTTGGCGGTTGCTGTGGCACAACTCCAGCGCACCTTAAGCTGGTGGTTGACGCTATGGAGCGAATCGCTCCAAAGACTCGGAATCCATTGTTAGTCCCTGCAGCGTCGTCGATCTACTTCCAACAGCCGTACGTCCAGGATACTTCATTCCTGATTGTTGGCGAGCGAGTAAATGCCAGTGGCTCAAAGAAGATGCGGGACCTGTTGACGGCCGAAGACTGGGATGGCCTCGTAGCATTAGCCAAAGAGCAAGAGCGGGAAGGCGCACACGTGCTCGATGTTAATGTCGATTATGTCGGGCGAGACGGCGAACGTGACATGCACGAGCTTGCTTCGCGTCTTGTAACAAACATCAAGATTCCTCTGATGTTTGACTCGACCGAGTGGCAGAAGATGGAAGCTGGACTGCAACACGCAGGTGGCAAATGCATCCTTAACTCGACAAACTATGAAGATGGTGTACCGCGCTTCGTTAAGGTCATGGAACTGGCGAAGCGTTACGGCGCCAGCGTCGTCATTGGAACAATTGACGAAGAAGGCATGGCTCGTACAGCGGAAGGGAAACTTCAGATTGCGAAACGCGCCTACGAACAGGCAACGGGAGAATTAGGTCTACGTCCCACAGAGATCTTCTTTGATCCGCTCGCGTTGCCAATCTCGACTGGAATTGAAGAGGATCGTCGCAACGCTCTGGAAACGATCGATGCAATTCGCAGAATTAAACAGGAACTCCCAGGCTCTTTTACCATCCTGGGCGTTTCAAACATCTCCTTTGGGTTAAGTCCAGCTTCAAGAGTTGTACTTAACTCAGTTTTCCTTCATGAGGCAGTTGCAGCAGGCTTAGATGCTGCAATCGTTAACGCCAGCAAGATCGAACCATTGAACCGAATTGGTAAGCAGGAACTCAAAGTTGCGCGTGAGTTAATCTACGATCAACGGCAGTATGAAGGAGAAGTTTGTACCTATGATCCTCTGACGCAGTTCACGACGCTTTTCGAGGGCGTAAAAACCAAGAGCACAAAGAAAGCAACAAAAGGTGAGACTGTCGAAGAGCGTCTCAAGAATCACATCATTGATGGCGAGAAGATCGGTCTCGAAGACGAATTGAAAGATGCACTGACGAAATATTCGGCGTTGCAGATCATAAACGATATTCTGCTTGACGGTATGAAGGTAGTTGGAGATCTCTTTGGCAGCGGGCAGATGCAGCTTCCGTTTGTGCTTCAGTCTGCCGAAGCCATGAAGGCTGCCGTGCGGTTTCTCGAACCATTCATGGAGAAGAAAGGCGGCGCTACTGCCAAGGGCATAATGGTACTCGCCACTGTTAAGGGTGATGTGCATGACATAGGCAAGAACCTTGTTGATATAATTCTCACTAACAATGGCTACAAGGTTATTAACCTCGGCATCAAGCAGCCTATAGAGAATATTTTGCAGTCCTGCGAGGAGCACAAAGCTGACGCTATTGGTATGAGTGGCCTGCTCGTTAAATCAACGCTGATCATGAAAGAGAATCTCGAGCTTATGAATGAGCGAAGCATCACCGTTCCGGTTGTGCTGGGAGGGGCAGCGCTAACGCGACGTTACGTGGAAGATGATCTTAAGTCGCTCTACAAAGGCCAACTCTTCTATGCACGAGACGCATTTGCCGGGCTACATACGATGGACAAGCTTGTGGGGAATGGGCAACCGGAAAGCGGGAATACCGAGCAGCGTGAAGATACACCTACCGTGGATGATTTCGAAGATTTGGTAGGCGAGGAGGCGAAGCTCAGGATCCGCAAACCAGTGAAGCCAAGGGGAACCTCGAAGGTAGCAGGAAATACGACGCACACTACGCGCTCAGCCGTCAGTACCGGAATTTCAATTCCTCAACCACCGTTCTATGGCTCGCGGGTTGTCGAGGAGATCGCACTAGAGGACGTTTTTAGATTTGTTAATGAGACAGCTTTGTTTAAGGGACAATGGCAGTTCAAGCAAGGCCGAAAACCCCAGGATGAGTATCAGGCGTTTGTAAGAGACACTGTGCGCCCGATTTTTGAGGAACTTAAGGAGCGTTGCGCACGAGAGAAGCTGTTAGTTCCCCGCGTGGTTTATGGTTACTTCGCCTGCCAGTCGGAGGGAAATGATTTAATCATTTATGAGGACGACAAAGTGACTGAGCGTATGCGGTTTACATTTCCGCGCCAGCCAGCAGGAAAGCACCTGTGCCTGACGGATTTCTTTGCTGCAAAAGACTCAGGCAAGATCGATACAGTATCCTTTCATCTCGTTACTGTGGGACGGCGCGCGAGTGAGTACTCGCAAGAGCTCTTTAAAGCTGACAACTATGCAGATTATCTCTATTTCCACGGGCTAAGCGTGGAAAGTGCAGAGGCTCTTGCAGAACTCTGGCATAAGAAAATCCGTGAAGAACTGGGAATTGCTGATAAGGATGCATCGGAAATAGCCAAACTCTTCCATCAAACATACCAGGGGTCACGGTTTAGTTTTGGTTATCCGGCCTGCCCCAATCTCGAAGACCAGGCGAAACTCTTCGACCTTCTCGAACCATCTAGAATAGATGTTGAATTGACTGAGGAGTTTCAACTCGATCCAGAGCAATCTACCTCTGCAATCATTGTTCATCATCCAGAAGCAAAATACTTCTCAATCGAATAGAAACTGCGGTCCAATGTCCAATGTCCAAAGTCCAAAGTCCAAAGTCGCGAGTTGGGGCGATAGATGGATCTCTGGCTGAAGGCTTAAATGTGGTTGGGGAAGGAGCGCTCGAGCCTTCAAGTGAAGAGTTAGCTGTGCTGACGTGGTTTGAAAGAGCCGCGTTCTATCTCGTGCGGCGGATGAATAGGGGAGGCTGGAAACGCTTTTGGACGTGGTGCCAAAGGATCTTCGGCGCGGGCTGGATACATCTTTCTACGTACAACATCATGAATGTTTACGGGCTCGAGCATGTCGAGGCCGCTGACCACAATCGCCCGATACTGCTGGTTGCTAATCATCGATCGTTCTTTGATATGTATGCTGTTTCAACCGTGCTCTTCTTGAGGACGAAGTGGCGCAAACAACTGTTCTTTCCCGTCAGGGGACGATTTTTCTATCAATCGTCTTTAGGGCTTTTTGTCAATCTCGTGATGGGATGGTGGTCTATGTATCCACCATTCTTTGCGGCTGGAGAGAATCCACTTCGAGATAAGCGAGCATTCGACCGTTTTTCAGTACGATTATTAACGGAGCTTTGTCGAACTGGGCCTGGTAATGTAATCGGCTTTCATCCTGAAGGCACGCGTAATAAGAATAACGATGCCTATTCCTTTCTTCCTGCCCAGCCAGGCATAGGAAAACTTATCAAGGATGCTTCGCCCCAAGTGATACCAGTTTTCATCGCTGGTCTTTGCAATAGTTTGCCTCGGCAGGTAGCACGCAATTGGACCCGCGAGGAAGTTATCCGGATCCACTTTGGTGCGCCACTCGATATTAGAGAATTCAAAGAAATGAAAGATAGCGTCCGCACCTACAAACAGATTGCAGATTTGGTGATGAAGAAGATTGCCGAGCTTGGGGAAGAAGATAGAGTGGTCAGTGTCAGTAGTCAGTAGTCAGCGTAGGACCGCCTGCGCGGTTGCGAGGACCAGAAACTCTGTTTCTTCGGCATCGTGCACTTAACTTCTGGAAAGATACCCTATGCTTCAGCTTAGTGAGTCTCAGTTTCAGGCTAGTGCCACTGTCAGTATTTCTTATTTCTCTCGTTTCCACACACGCCCCGACTGATAAAGCATATAAGTTATTGAGCAATGTCCCACGGACCACTGACCACAAACAACTGATCAATTTCAATGAGATTAGCTTTAAAGTTCTGCTTCATCTTTATTGTCGCCGGAAGTACTGCGGCAGCTAAATCCAATCAGGAACCCATAATTCTATGGCCTACAGGTGCTCCTGGTGCTTTGGGTAGGGCGCCAGCCGATGTTCCGACACTCACCCCATACTTTCCAGCTAAAGATAAAGCGACAGGATCAGCAATCATTGTTTGTCCTGGCGGTGGTTATGCGCGATTAGCTCAACATGAAGGGGAGCCAGTTGCCCGGTGGCTAAACGCCATCGGTGTTACTGCATTCGTGCTCAAATACCGACATGGACCTCGATACTCACACCCTGCGCCTCTCCTAGATGCAGCTCGCGCGATACGCACCGTTCGCGCTAGAGCTGGCGAATGGCGACTCGATCCAGCACGAATAGGAATCCTGGGCTTCTCTGCCGGAGGCCACCTTGCTGCGACCGCAGGAACGCATTTCGACAGTGGGAAAGCAGGCTCGCCTGAAGAAATAGAACGAGTAAGTTCACGACCGGACGCGTTAGTTCTAATCTATCCAGTGATCACTATGCGCGAACTAACTCATGCTGCGTCAAAACGAAACTTACTTGGTCCCGATCCTTCGGCAGAACAAGTAGCGCTGTTATCAACTGACGAGCAAGTCACAAAAGACACTCCGCCGACATTTCTTGTGCATACAACTACGGATGCTGGCGTCCCAGTCGAAAACAGTCTGCTATTCGCAAATGCACTGAGAAGGGTCGGAGTATCTTTCGAGCTGCATATCTACGAACGTGGTGCGCATGGTTTCGGTCTCGGGGAAAAGGATCTAATTCTCAGGACATGGCCGGCGCGACTTGCTGACTGGTTCAGGGTGCGTGGTTTTGTTCCCTAAGCCGAATCAATTACTCAATCTGAGGGGGGCGCACGGAGGCGCATGGGACCAAGCCACCCCTTTGGTTTGGTGTATCCGGCAGCGTTCGACGGGAAAGAATTAGGATGTGCACGGAAGCGC
>CAZNPP010000078.1:6040-19619 GCA_964574785.1 uncultured Chloracidobacterium sp.
GCGCACCCCTACAGATTTGGGATTTAGGTTGAGACTTGATCAGCGGAAGGGGTACACTCCGTCACACCAAACCTTTGATTCCGACATTAGTCGTACGTCGCAAGAATTACAGTGTAGCGTCACTCTAGAAGGCTTTTTCCGGTGCCATTCGAGAGTAAAGAAATGAAGGACCGGCTTCTGCTCCATTACCGCATTCTGGGAAAGATCGGTGAAGGAGGGCAGGGCACTGTCTATCAAGCCCTTGATACGAAACTGGGACGCAAAGTCGTACTAAAGGTACTGCCATCAGAGTTGACCGCAAGAGAGGCAAGTCTAAAGCGCTTCGAGCGAGAGGCGAAACTAGCCTCAGCTCTGGATCACCAACACATCTGCACCATCCTGGATCTTCATGAGGTTGAAGGCGTGCACTTCATCGTCATGCAGTACGTCGATGGCCGTAACGTCCGAGAGTTAGTTAGTGGTAAGCCTCTTGACCTGGGAGCTGCTGTTTCGATTGCAATCCAAGTAGCTGATGCGTTAGCTGCCGCCCATGCCCGCGGAATCATCCATCGCGATATCAAACCAGGTAACGTGATGGTCACCGATTCCGGGCAAGTGAAGGTACTCGACTTTGGTCTGGCAAAGCTCATGGATGAGACTGCCACTCACGGCGAAGGTATACATCAGACACAACTGACGGAACTAGGCGTCCCCTACGGAACAGCTACCGCAGCTGCGCCTGAGCAGGCAGCCGGACGCAGAGTGGATCACCGAGCTGACATCTTCTCCACTGGGGTGTTGCTCTATGAAATGTTGACCGGTACTTGGCCGTTCCATGGTCAATCGACGGTCGAGGTACGCTACGCGGTTTTGCATGAAACGCCAGTCCCAATCTCAGAAAAACGAGGCGAACAATCACCGTTAATCATTCGCATTCAGGAGATACTCGATCGTGCTATGGCAAAAAGGCCGGGCGACCGATACCAACGCATTGAGGAGATGCGAGATGATCTTCGTGCTGTCCTTCGAGAGATAGATCCGGACGCTAGTCAGGCTGTCAGTTTCAGTAGCAGCATTCCGCCTCGCGAACATTCGAACTTTGATCTTCTGCAGAAGTTAACTGAACACCGTGCAATTCCGATGGCGCTCATTGGCGTTGTTTTACTGGCTGCCTTTTATCTTGTCTTCACCTTGCTAAGGCAAGGTAACGAACAGGGCATAAAGTCGCTGGCTGTATTGCCCTTTATTAACGTGAACGCAGATCCCAATACGGAGTACTTGTCGGATGGTATCACTGAAAGCTTAATCAATAGCCTCTCTCAATTACCCTCAATCAAGGTTCGTTCTCGTAATGCTGTGTTCCAATATAAAGGGCGAGTAGGCGATCTGAGCAGCATTGGACGTGAACTCAACGTCAATGGTGTCCTGACTGGTAGCGTCGAGAAGCAAGAGGACAGGATTTCTGTGAATGTAGAGTTGGTAGATTCCCGTGATGACAGTCACATTTGGGGCCACCGCTACACACGCGAAATTTCAGACTTACCCAGGTTTCAGGAAGAACTTTCACGGGACATCACTAACAGGTTGAGGGTGCGTTTGAGTGGTGAAGAGCAGCGCCAGATTGCCAAAACCTACGATACTAATGCCGAGGCGTATCACCTTTACCTGCAAGGGCGTTTTTACTGGAATAAGCGTACGGCTGAAGGACTTCAAATAGGAATTAGATATTTTACTAGCGCCACTGAGAAGGATCCGAACTACGCGCCTGCATTTTCCGGTCTCGCCGACTGTTTTTGGCTGCTGAATGTTTACAACGTTGAACCGGCAACAGAATCGCGTGTAAAGGCTAGAGAGGCTGCCAGTCGGGCTTTGGAGTTAGATGAGAGATTGGCTGAAGCCCATGCTTCATTAGCATCCATTAGCTATCGTTACGATTGGAACTGGAGTGAGGCGGAACAGCACTTTAGACGGGCTATTCAGCTCAAATCGGATTACGCAACAGCTCATCAATGGTATTCAGCATTATTGGCGGCTATGGGCCGCTTCGACGAAGCCAACGCCGAAGCTCTTAGAGCTCATGAACTGGAGCCATTCTCGCCTACTATCAACTCAGATGTGGGACGTCATCTCTATTTTGCCCGTCGTTACGAAGAATCGTTGGCGGTGCATCGTAGGACACTTGCGATGGATCCCAATTTTGCTCGTGCGTATTTTGAAATCGGCTACGTGCTGACGCAGATGGGCAAAACAGAAGAAGCCATTGCACAGTTCCAACAAGCACTGGCGCTGGATAAGGAATCTCTCGCAGCCTTGACAGGATTGGGTTTTGCCTATGGAGTAGCTGGAAAAAAGGACCAAGCCTTGGAGACGGTTGCAGAACTTAAAAAGCGTTCGCTGAGGCGTTATGTGTCACCGTATCACTACGCGGTGGTCTATGCTGGACTCGGTGATCACAATCAAGCTTTGCACCATCTCGAGCAAGCGGCCGAAGAGCGATTTAACTGGCTGGTCTTCCTTTGGGTCGAGCCACAGTTCGATAAAGTGAAGGGTGATCGCCGCTTCGAGGAACTCAAAAAACGAGTGGGTCTGTCGGTTGATTCCGCATGAAATGGGAGAATAGATGAGCGTTAAAGTAGAAGTGCCACCAACAGTTGAACGAGCGCGCTCTGATCAACTTTTTGTTGCTTCAACCTCCTTCCTTGCGCTCTTTTCGATTGTTGGGCTGGCCCTCTACGGATTGCCCTTCTTCTACGATTTTATGGTGAAGGAGTTCGGTTGGTCACGAACTACCGTTACTTCGGGTAACGCGCTGAGCAAGTTAATCGTGGGACCACTCTTCGGCTATGTGGCTGGGTGGATGGTAGACCGGTTTGGACCAAGAAAGCTGATGCTGGTTGGCATTTTCCTTGCCGGAGCCGCGCTTGTAGGGCTGGGTAACATGACCGCGCTTTGGATGTTCTACTTCTTCTACTTGTTCAATGCGCTTGGCTACGTGTGTGCCGGCCCATTACCTAACCAGGTATTGCTTTCGCGATGGTTCGACAAAGCCCGCGGCAAGGCAATGGGATTTGCCTACTTAGGGATAGGTGTTGGAGGCACGCTCGTACCAATACTCGCATTCTGGCTTGAGCAACGGTTCGGCTGGCGTATCGCTCTGTCGCTGCTGGGAGTGTTAATGATAGTGATCGCCTGGCCTCTAGCGTACTTTGTCAAAGATTCACCAGAGTTAGCTGCGCAACGAAGGGCCTTGGGAAGTGCCGCGAAAATGAAGAAGCCTGAAGCTGCGCCTATTGGTTGGGCTTTTAAGAGTGGTGCTTTCTATTTACTGGCTATTGGTAGTTTGTGCTCGATTGGTGCGGTTGGGGGGACGAATCAGCACCTGAAGCTATTCTTGAGTCTTGATGTTAAGTTCACCCAAGCGCAAGCAGCGACGGTGGTCTCACTTGTTTTGGCATCGAGTATGGTTGGCAGGCTGTTGATGGGTTGGCTGGCTGATCGTTACACCAAAAAGTATGTAATGCTGCTGATCTATCTGCTGGTTGCGGGGTCGATTCCGCTTCTTTTCTTCGCGCAACAGCCGGGAGTGATCTACATCTTTGCGGTGATCTTTGGCATTGGTTTGGGTGGTGATTACATGATCATCCCGCTAATGGCCGCCGAGTTGTTTGGTGTGAAGGTGATGGGACGTGTGATGGGTTTGATTTTGACTGCGGATGGTGCGGCTGAGGCGCTGGTCCCGATGCTTATTGGAGCAGTGTACGATAGTACCGGAAGTTACTCTATTGGCTTTGTAATCTTAGTCAGCTTGGCACTTTTAGGGGCGATGGCGGTTGCTCTGTTGCCGAAAGGAAAAACAAATGCATAGGGTCTTGGGCCTTGAAAACTAGAAGTCAGAAGTCAGGAGTCAGGAGTCAGGAGTCAGAAGAGTGAATGGTAAATGGTTAACATTCACTTCACGATTTACCATTCACTCTTCTGACTCCTGACTCCTGATTTTTGACTTCTGAATCCCATTCAGCAGCGTTTTCATTTCCTGAACGCGCTTGGCGAGAGCCGGATCGGCAGCAAGGTTCTTTAGTTCATGCGGATCACTAGACAGGTCGAAGAGCATAGAACCGGAACGGCCTTCATCCCATTCAGCATAGTGCCACCGTTCAGTGTGAACTGAACGCCCGTGCTTACCTTGATAGATTGTCTCGGCAAATGCTGGATGATCCCATTTGGCACTAGCATTCTTGAGCAGTGGGACCAAGCTGCGGCCTTCGAGCCCCGGAGGTTGTTTTAAACCACAGAGTTCAACCAGGGTTGGGAAGAGATCCAACGACTGCACAGTTCGTGAGCTGACCTGACCCTTTCCGCCAGGGACTGCGACAATTAGCGGTACTCTGGTTCCGACTTCAAACAGGGAATAAGCTTTGGACCACTTGCCCTTCTCACCGAGATGAAAGCCATGATCGCCCCAAAAGACTACGATTGTGTTGTCGCTTAGACCGAGCTGTTCCAGCGCGTCTAGTACTCGCCCAACCTGAGCATCGACGTAACTGACGGCCGCGTAATAAGCCCTGATCATCTCGCGTGCCTCAGTTGGTGATGCGTCACGACCGATGAAGAGATCGGCGTTGCGCGTTGGTATGGAGGGCTCGGGGAAGCCTGGAGGGGGCGCTGGGCGAGGGGCAAAATCCGGCGGCAGGGGCATCTCCTCGACTTTATAAAGGTCAAAGAATCGTTGCGGGGCTTCTAGCGGACTGTGAGGCTTGCTAAAGCCCAGGGCAAGGAAGAATGGCTTATCCTTATACTTTTCCAGATACTTTATCGCCTGCGTCGCATGCCGGTAGTCCCCATGCGATTCACCTTCTCCTTTTAGAATGCCCCAGCGGTCGGACTGCGCAGCCCGCGACACTCCCCGAACAGTTGCTGGTGGGCGGGGACGGCGAGCGCCGGTAAAGTTGCGGGGCTCGCCACCTTCAGTCCACGCATCTGTGTCATCGATACCACCGTGATAGATCTTGCCTGAACGGAGCGTTGCATATCCGTTTTCCTTAAAGTGTTGCGGCAGACTTATGAAGTCTGGATGCAGTGCTCTGAACCAGGTTTCATTGTCCATTACTTCAGTTGTTGACGGATATCGGCCGGTGAGCATAGAAGTACGCGAAGGATTGCAGAGCGGATATTGAGCATATGCGCGACTAAACCGGACACCGCGAGCAGCAAGCTTATCAAGGTGAGGCGTCTTGATAATCGGATTGCCATAGCTTCCTAACTCGGGACGAAGATCATCCGAAGCGATAAAGAGTACGTTGTAGCGCTGCTTTTGCTCTGCTGTTGATTGTTGAAAGTTAGCTGGCCAGGAAGGTAGGAAACTGAGAAATACAATTAAGCAAACAGCCGTACGGAGATTCATCTTGAGCCTTACAAGTTTGATTCAGTAATACGGGGCACAAGCCGTTCCCAAATCACATCAAGTATTGAACTATTTGCAGCGAATTTGTGAGGGAATACTAACCTAAATTGAAAAGTAACAGAAGTGAGTTAGTTCTGAAATCCCCGGCAGTGTGGGATGGTTCAGATCCAGCCTACATAGCAGAGCAATCCTTGCGAGACTCTTCGTTGTTTAGGCAGGATCTGAACTAATCCCCACACTGCCTGCCGTGTGAGGGATTGTCGATTGGGCGGATCGCCAAAGAAGTTCCGCAATCAGGAATCAACAATCGGCAATCGACAATTACGCTGCACGGGCGGCCTCTTCAGGTAACAGATTGCCGGCATCATGAACCGCTTTATCAGTATTGGTAAAGTACAGGATAACTGTGCCAACAACGAAGAACACAATCAACGATAACATTGCCTGCCGGTAAGAGTTGGTAGCAGCCACGACGATACCAAAGATCAAGGGTCCCAACCACGAAGTCCCACGTTCTGAAACCTCATAGATTCCGAAAAACGATGCCTCTCGCCCTTTAGGAATCATTCTCGAAAACAGCGAGCGGGAAAGAGCCTGAGAGCCACCAAGAACGATCGCAATCACCCCCGCCATTATCCAGGCTTCATTAGTTGTAGTTAAAAAACCATAGCCATAGAAGACAACTCCACACCATAGTATCAACGATACAATAATGGCTCGCTTAGTGGTGATAGCGTATGCTAGCCGCTCGAAAGAGAGAGCCCCAATGACAGCAACGAACTGTACCATTAAAAAGATTGCGAGTAGAAAGGACTGGTCTGTCTCCAATCCACGTGAGATAAACAGCTCCTGGGACATGAATACCGCGGCCATGCTAATGACAGTCTGAATACCGTCATTATAGAAAAGGTAACCGATCAGATATCGAAGCGTATGGCGAAGGTGCGCGAGTTCTCTAAACGTACGCCCCAGTTCAGAGAAGCCAACAGTAAGGTAGGATTTACCCACTGGCAGGGACTTCTCCGGGGCCCGTGACCTGAGCAATAAAAAGGTGATTAGAGCGAAACTGCCCCACCACACACCGGCTGAGAGGAGACAGAGACGAACAGCCATCCCCGTACTGAGACCAAGGCGGTCAGCATTCTGCACCAGCAAAAAGTTCAGCCCGAGCAATAGTCCGCCACCAAAATATCCGTAGGCGAACCCCCGGCTTGAAACCTTATCTCGTTGATCCTCTGTCGTAATCTCGCCGAGAAACCCGTTATAGAAAACAATTGACGCGCCAAAGCCAAGATTGGCGACGATGAACAGCAAGCCACCCAGCCAATATACATTCTCGGTAACAAAGAATGTGAGGCATGTCGCGATGACAGCGATGTAGCAAAAGATCGCCATCAGCTTCTTTTTAAGATTCGAATAATCGGCGATCGCTCCCAATATAGGGAGAAGAAAAACCTGGAGGAAAACAGCAAGTGAGACGCAAGTTGGGAAATAAGACTTAGCTGTTATGGCGCCAAGTGGACCCAACTCGAATACCACACCGTTCTCTCCCACCACATTTTGAGTCACTTCGGTCAAATAAGGTCCAAACAATGCTCCTACCACTGTAGTGTAGAAAGCAGAGTTGGCCCAGTCATACATCTTCCAACCAAAGACCTCGCGAGGGTTGTTTTTGTCAAGAAGGTGAATTGTTCTGGTTGATGTCTCGGCGGGCGTGGAAGTCATGAATTGTTTGCTTTAGCGGTCAGAACTTCAAAGATCGTAGGTGTGATATCTGAGAGACTCCTAATATGTGCTGCGATGTAATCACTATGCGCGCCCCAAACTATGGTAGGTACTGCATTGAGCGTGTGAGTGCGAGAAGATAGATCCTCTATATTGCCGTGATCGCTGGTGAGAATAATGGATGTGTGGTTGAGATCGACAAGAGTCAATAGCTTCCGGATAACTGAGGCAAGTTCAGGAAGCACCTTTCTGGCTGCACTAATGTCCTGCGCGTGCCCGATCTTATCAGTGATGAAATACTCATAAAGTGTGAAGCGGTTCTCTTTTACGAGACGAGCGAGGACCGCGGCCGCCTCAAGTGGAGTGCGCCTCTCCACCCGTTCGCCTCTTTCGATCAGAACTCCATTTGTGAAGTCCTGGTATAAAGCCCGACCACGACTAACATCCGCGATTCTTCGGAATCCCAGGTTGGCAGCTTCGACAGCTGCCGTAGTTGCCGACACCCAACGTGGGCGTTCGACGAAAAAATGGTCCGTATAGGCGTTAGCAAAAGTTATCGGTTCAACTCCTGCTCGTTTAAGTTGAAGGAAGATTGAATGGTTCTTGATAACATCGAGCAACTGAGTATTAGGGAATCCTTGCTTGTGATAACCCAAGCGGGCGGGGGCGTTTATTCCAGTAAGTATCGTTGTCTGCCCTGAGGCACTTTGAGGGCGCCCTGATATTCCCAATTGGGCATCCGTTGGAACGACAACACCACCTAAGACTTCGTTCGTTTCGCCTTCAAAGATTGCTAGTGGTTCAGTTCCTTCAAGCCCATCGAACGGATTGAAAGGTCCTCGCTTTCCGATGCCTAAGCCGTCTATAAAGAAAAGCAGTATGGAAGGTAAATCACTCATCTCGGAGTTGCCCGCGTCCCCGATAAAGGTTGAGTTTGTTGTGAAGGGTCTTGAGACTGATTCCCAATAACTCTGCCGCACGTGTTTTATTGTTTCCCGTCTTCTGGAGTGTGCGGATAATCATTTGCCGCTCGACCTCTTCAATTGGAGTACCGACGGGTACACTGAGCGTATCCTCATGTCGCGCTCGCTCACGCTGTTCAATGGGATATGGAGCGAAGTGATGTCTCTCGATCTGTTCAGATGAGCAGATGATCACGGCACGTTCAATTACGTTTCGGAGTTCTCTTACATTTCCCGGCCAAGCGTGATATTGCAGAGCCTCCAAAGCTGACGGACTAATGAACCGAGCGGGCCTGCCATGTTTTTCAGCCAGTTTAGTGATCAGGTGCTGAGCTAAAAGCGGTAGGTCATCCTTGCGCTTAGCTAATGGTGGCAGGTGAATCCTAAAGACATTTAGACGATAAAGAAGATCACTCCTAAGGTTGCCGCTGTTCACAGCTTCTTCCGGCTCCCGGTTTGTTGCGGCTAGCAGTCGAACATCGACCTCAACCTCTTGTTTACCTCCTAATCGTCTGATGGAGCGTTCTTCGATTACTCTTAACAGCTTTGCCTGCAGCATCGCTGGCATTTCGGCAATCTCATCCAACAAAAGGGTTCCTGTGTCAGCGAGTTCAAAGCACCCTTGCCGTCTGGAAGCGGCGCCGGTGAAGGCGCCTTTCTCATGGCCGAATAGCTCGGATTCCATCAGTGTTTCCGGTATAGCGGAGCAGTTTATGGCTACAAAAGGCTTGTCTCTTCTCGGGCTTAGGTTATGAATAGACCGGGCGACAAGTTCCTTGCCGGTGCCAGATTCTCCTGTAATTAAGACTGAAGCCGTTGAAGGAGCGACCTGCTCGATCAAAGCATAGATCTCACGCATCACCTCAGAATTGCCAACGAGGTGACCGAAAGCTCCATGGTCCAGGAGTTGCCGGCGGAGCAATTCGTTCTCGCGCTTGGCCTGATTCAACTCGTAGGCACGATCTAAGACGACGCGAAGCTTGTTTTCGTCGACAGGCTTTTCAAAGTAATGGTAGGCGCCTTCATCCTGGATTGCTCTGATTGCAGACTCAATTGAGCCCTGTTCAACCAGGAGAATTACCGGAATATGAGAGTGCTCAGCGCGGATCTTACGGAGGGGACCAAACCCATCGCAGTTCGTATCGGCGCTAGCCGCTATTATTACGGCGGGATTTAACTGTGTCAGTTGTTCTATGGCGTGACGCGAATCGTTCACGAATAGGGTTTCATATTCCCAATTGCTAATCAGCTTTTGTAGGGTTTGACCACTAGTAAGGTCGTCATCGAGAATTAAAACACATCGCGAGTTCATCGGTCTTCAGTTTAGCACGATGGCATCCACAGATTGCGCGAAATTACAATCCACAGATTACACCGATTACTCAGATTAAAAACATCCACAGATTACGCCGATTACGCAGATTAATAAAAAAAGAAAATGCGTTCTATTCATTCCACTTTTTTATTATTCTGCGTGATCGGCGTAATCTGTGAATCAAAATGCTCAGCGATCGCTTTTGCAAGAGCCTTCACTGTGAATTCAGTCGGACAGATTTGAGGAATTAGTCCGTATTCTCTAGCCGTTTGTGCGGTGATATCGCCGATGCAGGCAACGACAACACCGCTGAGAATTCGACCCAGATCAGTGGTATCGAAGAGTTGAGCAAAGTTTCTAATCGTCGAAGAACTCGTAAAAGCGATACAGTCAACCCCACCAGCAAGCATCGCAGTGAGCCGACCAAAATCCTTCCTATCGGGCAACACCGTCCGATAGGCTGGTACCACGTCCACGCGTGCTCCAGCTTCTCCGAGAGCCTTGGGAAGATAATCACGTGCTACTGTCGCTCTAGGAATAAGGAAGTTAAGTCCTCGAAGCCCCTCACGACCGCCCACGAACTGCTCCAATGCAGAAAACACCCCCTCAGCTTTAAATACATCCGGTACTAGATCCACATGAATCTTCTCAGCGGTTAATCTCTCTGCAGTTGCTTCGCCAATGGCACAAACGCGCACTTCATCAAGCTGGGCAACGTCTGTTCCCGATATTCTTAGCCTTCGCAAAAAATGATCCACCCCATTTGCGCTTGTGAAGATCAGCCAGTCATATCCATACAGGTCATTGATGGCTTCATCGAGTCTTTCATAGCTTTCCAGCTCGGCAATCTCGATTGTTGGGCAAATAACTACGTGAGCTCCGTAGTTTTTCAGTTCCTCGGCAAACTTATCAGCCTGGGTACGGGCGCGTGTGATCACGACGGTGCGACCATCCAATGGCCCACTTTTCAATGAGTCAACTGACGACATCGTTCTTTACTAGCAGCTTTATTTGAGATAGGACGCCAACAGCGATTTGGCGCCTTGCTTGAGAAGCCGCTCGGCAAGAGTTTCCCCTAATTCATCCGCCTCTGTCATGTTGCCTGACTGAGTATTCCGGATGATCTGGTTACCATCTGGAGCAGCAACGAGACCTTCTAGCTTCAGTTTGTCATAAAAAACAACGGCATGTGCCGCGATTGGCAGCTGACAGCCACCACCAAGTGCCCGCAGCAGCGCTCTTTCAGCAGTACATGCCACCCTCGTGGGGGGGTGTTCGAGATGTTTAACTAGCTCGATTGTGTTAGTAGCATCTGCGCGGCTCTCGATAGCGATTGCACCCTGACCAACGGCGGGTAAAATCTCATCCGCAGAAATAGGAGCTCCAATGCGATCCGCCAATCCCAGCCGTCGCAGTCCAGCAGCTGCGAGAATTAACCCGTCATACTGACCTGCATCCAACTTCCGTAATCTCGTATCAACGTTGCCGCGTAGTTCCTTGATAACGAGATCTTTGCGCAGGTGCTTTAATTGTGCTAGTCGACGTTGGCTTGAAGTGCCGATGACTGCACGTTGAGGAAGACCGGCGATAGTTGGTGTGCCAGCGAAGTCGAGTTCACGGCTAACCACTAACGCGTCGCGTGGATCTTCACGTTCGCAGATTGCAGCAATCGTGAGCGATTCCGGAACGAGCGTCGGCAGGTCTTTCAATGAATGAACGGCAATATCGATACTGCCAGCGAGTAAGGCCTCTTCTAGCTCTTTCGTGAACACGCCCTTGCCGCCGATAACTGATAGCGGATCGCTCCTTATATCCCCTGTCGTTTTGATAATTTCGACTCGGACGGAAAGAGATGGGTGGATCAGATTGAGGCGGGCCTTAACCCAATTGGCCTGCTTTAGCGCAAGCTTCGAACCCCGCGTGCCGATTACAAGCTTCTCTTTCATCTTATAGCATGCCCGGTGATCTATTCTTCGAGTCCGAAGATATCACGCCAGGCCTGCAATGTCTCAGTGTCGCTTATGTCGTGTGAATGCCGCAGGTGACTTAATAATGGATGTGAGATCTTGTTGACTGCGGCCAACAGCAGGGTTTCAATAGCACGTTCCTGTTCGGGTGTAAGCTCACCCAGTCGGCTGCGCTGCCTCAGCAACTCGGCTCGGGCAATATCTTGAAGCTTCTGACGAAGTGCTCCTATTGTCGGTCCTACATCCAGAGCCCGCAATGTCTGCTGAAACTGCATAACTTCGGACGCTACTATTAGTTCAGCACGTTCCGCTTCACGTTCGCGCTCACGGATGTTTGAGGATATAACAGACTCGAGGTCATCAATATCAAACACGAAGATGTTTGGTATATTACCAATCTCGGGATCGACATTCCTTGGCACGCTGATGTCAATGAAGAAAGCTGGGCGATTTCTTCTCTTTTCGAGAGCCTCACGAACCATTGCTGAAGTGATAACGTATTCGCTGGCGCCCGTAGAACAGATGACTATATCCGCCTGGCCCAAGTACTCAGCAAGCTCTTCAAACGGAACCGCCTCGCCCTCAAATTCCATCGCGAGGCGCTGAGAAGCCTCAGCAGTTCGATTTGAGATAAGTACGCGTGAAACTCCGGCAGTCTTAAGATGTCGTGCGGAAAGTTCTGCCATCTCTCCGGCGCCAACCAGTAGAACGGTATGTCCCTTAAGTGAGCCAAAGATCTTCTTTCCGAGTTCTACTGCCATATAGCTTATTGATATTGCGTTAGCAGCTATTCCAGTTTCAGTTCTAACTCGCTTGGCCACGCGAAGTGCGTGGTGAACTAGTCTATTGAGGACTCGTCCAGCAGTTCCTGCTTCCAGTGCGAGGGAGTACGCGCGCCGTACCTGTCCGAGAACTTGGGGCTCGCCCACCACCATCGAATCCAGGGATGAGGCTACGCGAAAAAGGTGTTTGACGGCATTCTCGTCTGTGTGACTGTAGAGATGCTTCCAGAAGATATCGGTCGGGATGTTACGCGATTGACCAAGAAAGTCGGTAATTCGTTCCGTACCCTCATCAACTTTTTGACTGGTAGTTGAGGCCAGGACTTCAACCCGGTTGCAGGTGGACACAATCAGACCTTCTTGAAGAACAGTACCGTCAACTAAAGACCGCAGACTCTCGGCGCAGGTTGCTTCTGAGAATGCCAGAAGCTCCCGGACTTCTACTGGTGCGGTTTTGTGGTTGACTCCAATAAGTACTATCGACATGAGATTATCCAAACACGTGATAACCACCCATAAGCCGCGCTCCAAAAAAGGTGAATAGGACGAGCGCAAAACCCGCAACTCCTAGCCATGCGGCCCTGCGCCCTCGCCAGCTAGCGGTTGAGCGATACACGATAAGCGCAAGATAGAGAAGCCAGGTCAACGCTGCAAAGATCTCCTTTGGATCGTTCTGCCAAAGACGACCATTTCTTGCCGACGACCAAAGCATCCCAGAGGCAATCCCAAGAGTAAGAAACGTTAATCCTAGTGCGGCTGCTACGGTGGCGATTTCATTCACGGTGCTCAACGATGGCAACCGGTGAAAGATCGCGCTGAACGTTTTGAGTTTCAACTCCCGTTCGAGCAGCAAGTACATAACACTTGAAACAAATACAACGAAAAACGCAGCGTAGGCACTTATTAGCAGCGTTGTGTGCGCCGGGAAGAGCCACGTACTTGAAAACCCGCTAGCTTCCTTAGCGCCAGATTCCGAACCGAGTAACAGTGCGGCAAAGACCAAAATCGAAACTAGCGGAAGTGTAATAGTACCAAGTGCCTGGGCGCGGTAGCGATAGAGAACGAGCCCATAAGCGCCGACCATGGCCCATGCCAGAAAAGAGAGCGTTTCGCTCCTGTAAAACAGAGGGTAATGTCCCTCCAGAACCCAGTCAGCAATCAGGGCTGCTGTATGCAGCGCGAAACCGGACGCCATGGACCATGCAGATACTCGCTGTAACGAGCGGCGTTTGTTAACAAAAGCCAGCACGGAGTGGATTGCAGCAACTACGTAAGCCGCGAGTACTGCGAGTAGAAGGGATCTCATGGAGCGAAGGCCGTGACGCGGATATTTTAGTGCAGGGGAGGTGAATTTATCCACCGATTACAAGGAAGATCCACCGATTACTCAGATTACGCAGATTTCTTAACAAGAGCCGCACCCACCCTGCGATTCCGTTTAATCAGTA
>CAZNPP010000079.1:0-4131 GCA_964574785.1 uncultured Chloracidobacterium sp.
AGTGACAGAATAAAGAGACGCGGGGACGCGGGTCAATCCGCATCTCCGCGTCTGATGTTACGTCTCGAAAAAGTGTTACTGCGGAGACGTTGCCGATGCCGTTGCCGGATACTTACTGTTGAATTCAGCGATGAAGGCACGGGTTACGTCCATAGCATCTGCCGCCGTCAAAATAGCTGGACCAATCTTGGATGAATCAAGCAACAGGGTGATCCCGCGCGCCTTAGCAAATGCGTCCAAAGCCTTGCCTAGATCGTTATAGATCGGATCAAGCACTTCCTGCATGCGCTTTTGATACGCGGCCTGAGCATCTTCCTGCTTGCGCTGGCCGTCCCTTTGCAGTCGGTCGCGTTCATCAATCTTCATTTGCAGCGATTTTGGATCAACAATGCTGCCAGCCGCCTGCTGCTTAGCTATTTCATCGTTAAGTTGACTTAACTTAAGCTGCAACTGCTGTAGCTCGGTTCGACGCGGTTGAAACTCGCCGTCTACTCTTTTGGCAGCCGAAACGATCCGGACAATACCTGCCTTCTCGTCGCCAAATGCATCAGTGTTGATCAACGCGACTTTACTTTCCGGGATGCCAGTTGCTGGGGGGGTAGTAGTTGTCCCCTGAGTTGGTGTTGCCGGTCGATTCTGGGCAGCAAGGGGTGAAACTGCGATGGCCGCAATGAAAAGAACGGCAACAGCTAAACGATCTATCTTCATAACTTTCTTGTAGTGCTCCTTAGCTTAAGAGGCGATCTGGACAACAGCTTAGTTGTTCACACCACCATTACAGTTGGCCTAAAATGATCAAAAAGTGCGCCCGACGCTGAAGCGGATGACTCGCTTTTTCTCATTAAAGAAGAACGGGAATCCATCGATAATCTGATTCCTTCGAGCGTTTGGATTATACGCAAAGATCAGACGAAAGGGTACGTTGAGAACGGGAACCTGCACCCGAACCTCCATGCCGAGGCTGGCGCGGTAATCTCCAAGCTTGGCAAAGAGACTCTCCGATAGACGGACCGCAGTGTTTGTCTGGGCTTCACCTCGGAGAAACACCTGCTGGTATCCAAACGGTAGCCCTGTGAACACATCGATCGGGCCGTTCCGGATAGCACTCCTAAGTTCATCGGTAGTAACCAGATTGATTCCATTCAACACTAGTCCCAGGCTACCGGTTAGTGCAAGATCAGGGTTCGCATTGCATGCCGCTAACGTCGTAAGACTAATCGGCAGGAATCCTCCAAGCTCTTGGGCCCTGGGACATGCTATGAATCCTACTGTCTGCAAGAATGGCTGGTCCTGTAAGAAGTTGCTCGAAAACACTTGATCTCTCTTAGAACGTAGATTGAAGGCTGAGCCGATATCCGCAAAGGCAGCTAAGCCCACGGTGTTGCCAATCACCGGGATACGATATTCGAAATTCCCGAGCACCTGCGTGTCGCCACCTACCGAGGTGAAGGAACGCGGTAATTGGGCTACGTTGCTTCCAGTAAGTCCGGTAAAGACCCCGATGTTTGCAAGCGAAGCTGGTAGACCTTCTATCGCCTCCGGAGTCCCACCGGGATTTGTCGCAAAGACAACGTTCCGGGAGGTTATGAAGGTATCAAGCGGCGCAACTGGGCTGATCGAGCGAACGTTATATCCACGAATCGTAAATTCGTCTCCAAGGAAGAAGCGTTCGAAGATGGGAATGCCGTCGACAAATGCTAATGAGTTCGCCTCGCGAACTTTGGCAGTGGTCGCAAAACTGCCAACTGAACCGGCGATGATACGAAAACCGAACACTTCCGGTGTTTCCGAACGTTTGCGACGCATTGGGAAAAACTGCGTATAAGAGACTGTCGGCTGGTAAGTTCGGACGTCTCCTCCCAACCCTGCCAGCGCCATAGCCACGGACATTTCCCGACCACTGGTGGGATCAATGCTCGCATTGCGCGTGTCGTAAGTGAAAGTTAATGTAACGCGACTTGTCAGAATATTAGGCTGTGAATAGACGACCGGAATGAACTGAGACGGATCGTCTGGGTTTACATTAACCTCAGGATCCTTAACGCTCGAGGTTGAGAACTGGTACGAGGCGCCGATGCGAGAAAACTGAGTAAAACGTCGCTTTTGATAAAACTCCGAAAGTGGTGCGCTGGCAAAAATTGAGCCGCCGTACGAATCTCGAGTAAAGAGATTTCGTTCATCTACAGTAAGAAAATCAAGCGGCGAACCGAAGAGTCCCTGCTGAGCAGCGAGATTCTGCGATAGAAATGTACCCTCTCCAAAGAACTTTTGGGAGAAGGTAAACAACGAGAAACCAGCAGTGATTGGCCGGTTCCTTATATAAGGTTCGGTAAAAGAGAATTGGAAATAGCGCTGGCGATTACCCGCTGCCATATTAAAAGATAGGACTTCACCACGCCCCAGCAAGTTGTTTGTTGAATACTCCAGACCAAAAAACGAGCCGCCGATTCCCGATATACCGCCATTAAAAGAGATCTGCTGGCGTCCGCGCTCACTTACTCTGAGGTTGATATCAACCATAGCCTCTTCATCATTTGTTCGGAAGTCGGCGTCCTTATCCTTATCGATCTGCTCGAAGTAGCCAAGCTGGTTAAGCCTGATTATCGAGTATTCCCAACGTTGTTGGTTGTAGATGTCTCCCTCATTCAGCAGGACTTCGCGTCTTAACACATAGTCTCGCGTGAAGGTGTTGCCCAAGAACTCGAGCCGCCTCAGGGCAAATTGCTTACCCTCTTCAATCGTAATTGTGAAATCCACAATTCCTTCGTTCGGGTTTTGAGGATCGTCTCTGAATTCGGGTTCAGGTTCAGCCGTGTATTCAATGAAGCCCTGTGAGCCGTAAATCGTTTTTAGATTCTCGAAGAGAGCCTTGCCAATTTTCTCGCCGTTGGCGATGTCACCCTTGTTCAGACCTATGACAGCCCTGATGTATTCCTCGGAGAAGATTGAATTCCCCTCGATCTTCATCTCCCCGATTCTGTAAAGCTTGCCTTCGACAATCGGCACGGTAACTCGTAGTCCCTCATCAACCGATGAAAGTAGTGGTAACGGCAGGATCGGAAAGCCAGTCCGCCGCGGACCAACACCCTCAACACGGGGTTCACCGTGGCGAGCTTGGAGATAACCTTTCGAACGCATGTAGTTGTCAACGAGTCGAAGATCGACATCCAGTTTTTCACGATCAAGGATATCCTGACCGCGAATTCTGGAGATTAGTCCAGCTTCTTTAACGTACTTCATCGCTCCGCGAAGCTGACCATCTTTGAAGACCTGGTTGCCCTCAAACTGCACCTCTACAACACGAACGCGATCCCCTTCGTCGATGTCAAAAGTGACTGCTGTAGATGTTGCTGAGACTTCTTCAGTCTCCACATTTATCGTCGCGTTTGGCCGACCGCGAGCCGCGAGTAACTCCTTAAGCACGCGCTCGGCGTTACGAATCTTAACTGGGTCGTAAATGCTCTCCTTAGAAACCCCAACCCGTCTTTCACGGAAGGCTTTAAGCACGTCCGATTCCGACACACTCTTGAGTCCTTCGAACTGAAGATCACGGATTATCGGCAGTTCCCTTACCTCAAAGATGACATTCACGCCCCCACGCGCGCCATCCTCGATTAACACTCGGGTGGCAGTCTTATCGAAGAAGCCTAGTTGAAGAAGGGTTTGAAAGTCCCTTTGGACCTGGTCTTCGTTGTAGCGGTCGCCTTCACGAGTTTGTATGTAATAAAGTAGGTCATCCTTACGTAATCGACGATTCCCTACGATATCTACATTTTCGACAAGACGTTGACTTTGTTGAGCTTTAACGCGGCTTGGGGAGGCGAAGAACGTGGACCCGATTGCCGCGCTCATAAAGACGAGCAAAACCGCACGAAATGAGTGCATATATGCCAATTCCCTCAGCAGTTCTTACCGGCTGTCAGACACTTCAGGGAGCTCTACCTTGTTGGCTAACTAATCTTCGGATAAAACAATATAAGGCAAAAGCATTATTAACGACACACGTGCCGCACAAGCCTCAGTAGGAGGAACTCTTTGATTCGTCTAGAGTGCGGTGTCGTTGCCAGCGTTTGTCCTGCAAAGTCGCGCATTATAGCGATAAAAAGCCCAAAGTCCAAAATCCGCTGCTGA
>CAZNPP010000079.1:4231-6777 GCA_964574785.1 uncultured Chloracidobacterium sp.
AGGGGACTTTGGACCCTGGACTTCCCAATCTTTTACGCCAAGTCAATGTATTAGCAAGGCATCATCCGGTGATTCTACGCCAATGGGACGATAATTCAGCTCGTCTCCGTCGAGAAAGAGCTCGATCAATGAAGCTCCTACCAGATGTCCCTGAATCAGCGCCTCCGACAAGGGATCTTCAACATATTTTTGCAGTGCTCGACGCAGCGGCCTGGCTCCATATGACCTATCAGCGCACGTCTTTTCCACAATCCAGCGTTTGGCGTCTTCAGTTAACCTGATTTGGAGGTCATGCCTCGCCATGGTTTTGTTTATCTGGTCAACCTGTAACTGAACAACTTCCCGCAGCTCGTCATCAAGCAACTGATCAAAGATGATGATCTCATCCAAACGATTGATGAACTCGGGATTGAAGGTTTGTCTCACAGCAGACATCACCATCTCTTCCATCTTCTCCCGCGAAGCATCAACCGAACCCTGAAAGCCAAGAGTTCCCTTCTTCTGAATGAAGCGTGCTCCGATATTAGAAGTCATAATGATAATGGCGTTCTTGAAGTCTACTGTGTTACCCAACGCATCCGTCAGAATTCCATCCTCAAAGACTTGTAACAAAACATTAAAGATATCGGGATGAGCTTTTTCGATTTCGTCAAAGAGAAGTACTGAATATGGAGACCTCTTGATCCGCTCTGTTAATTGACCTCCTTCTTCATGCCCTACATAACCTGGAGGAGAGCCAATCAGTTTCGAAACGGAGTGTTTCTCCATGAATTCAGACATATCAAAACGGATCATCGCGCGCTCGGTGCTAAATAAAAATTGCGCGAGTGATCTTGCCACCTCAGTTTTTCCGACTCCAGTTGGCCCCAGGAAAAGGAAGGAGCCAACAGGACGCAAGGGGTTTTTTAGCCCTGCACGCGATCTACGAATTGCTCGTGCCAGTGCCGAGATAGCAGGCCGTTGAGAAACCACCCGCTCGTGTAACTCGACCTCAATCCTGAGAATCTTTCTCGTTTCCGCCTCTTTCAGCGAAGTTACAGGAATACCGGTCCAGCGGGCTATTACATCTTCCACGTCATCACGTGTTACTTCCGCAGAGACAAGTGCATCTCTGGTTGGTTCGGTAGGAGTGTCACTATACGAAGACGCCGGCCAATCGTTCAGTTGACTCCAATCAGCAAGATCACCCTGCTCGCGTCTCACTCGAAGCTTTACTCGAGCTCCAGCTTCATCAATCACGTCAATGGCTTTATCCGGAAGGAAGCGATCGGGAATATATCGATGTGATTGGTATACCGCTGCTTCCAGGGCGTCATCCGTGTAACGTACTTGATGAAAGCTCTCGTACCGCTCCCGAACACCATCGAGAATTTCGACTGCCTCCTCCTCAGATGGAGGCGGCACTTTGACAGCCTGAAATCGACGTTCTAGCGAGCGATCCTTCTCGATAGACTTTCTGAATTCAGCCGGAGTAGTTGCGCCTATACATTGGATCTCGCCACGCGAGAGGGCTGGCTTCAAAATATTCGCAGCGTCCAATGAGCCTTCTGCTGATCCCGCCCCGACAAGCGTGTGCAATTCGTCAATAAAAACTATGTATTGCGGATTCTCAACCAACTCTCGCATGATCTGTTTCAGACGCTCTTCAAACTGGCCTCGATACTTTGTGCCAGCAACGATTAGCGAAAGGTCCAGCGAGAGAATTCTCTTATTCTCAAGAAATGACGGAACCTGAGAGCGGACTATACGCTGAGCGAGCCCTTCAACAATCGCCGTTTTGCCGACGCCCGGTTCTCCTATTAATACTGGATTGTTTTTGGTTCGGCGACAAAGAATCTGGACCACGCGTTCGATTTCAGCTTCGCGCCCAATCAGTGGATCCAGCTTATCGTTAGTAGCGTCTTCCGTCAGATCTCGCGAGAACTCAACCAGATGCGGAGTATCCTTCTTTTGCGAGCTGCGCGCGTCCGCGCCGGACTGTCGCGCAATTTCATCTCGAACCGCGTTCAGTCTCAGTCCTCGTTCATAAAGGATCTCTGCAGCCATTGAACGATCTTCACGAAGTAAGCCCAGCAGAAGGTGTTCAGTACCAATATGACGATGCTGGAGCCGATCGCTTTCCTCGTGAGCATAAGCGAGAACACGTTTTGTTTCCGGCGCAAGCGGCAGTTCCACTGATGTTGAAATTTTCTCTCGCAGAAGGGTGCGCCCTTCGATCTCTTTCCGAATTGATTCTATCGAAACCTGCGCACGCGGGAATATCCGACCGGTGAGAGTTTTGTCTTCCCGCATCAGCCCCAACAAGAGATGCTCAGGTTCAATTGCTGGAGCTCCGAATTGGGAGGCTTCGTAGCGCGCGAAGAAGATTACTCGACGAGCTTTTTCGGTGTAGCGTTCAAACATTAATTGATACCGTATGAAACCAATAGACTATTAAGGTTACCAGGCGAATAAAAAGCACCGCCAAGTAACTGTCGGCATTATAACCTATGAGGGTGAGGTCAAGAAGTCGTGTCTGATTTTCCTCTATGTTTAAAGCATTAACT
>CAZNPP010000079.1:6877-14917 GCA_964574785.1 uncultured Chloracidobacterium sp.
TAGTAAGCTTTTTCAGAGCCGATTCAGTTTTCCATTGAGCAACAAAAACGTCTGGTCACAGACTTTCGCCAGTCTTTCATTGTGGGTAGCAACAATAATGATCGCGTTATTCCTTCGACAGTAAGCGTATAGTATTCCACTTATCTCTTCACCAATAGCTGAATCAAGATTGCCTGTAGGTTCATCTGCAAGCACGAGAATCGGCTTATTGATCAATGCTCGAGCTACAGCAACCCGCTGTTGCTCACCACCTGAGAGGTGGGCTATCGGATGAAACCTTCGGTGGCCGAGTCCAAACTCTTCTAGTAGTGTCGACGCGCGAAGAGTGGCTTTTTTGCGCGGAACGCGCGCGATCATTGCAGGCAGTGCAACGTTTTCCACGGCAGTGAAATCTGCAAGCAGATGGTGAAACTGAAAGACAAAACCAATGTGCTGATTTCTTAGGTGAGCTGACCTATGACTTCCTGTCGCGTTGATTAAGTACGAACCTAAACTTATCTCTCCAGTATCTGCCGATTCCAAAGCTCCCAGAATATGGAGAAGGGTTGATTTGCCGGCGCCAGAAGCTCCTATCACTGCTGTCATCTGACCAACGGAGGCGTTGAAAGATATTCCTCTCAATACCTCGATCTGTTCACCGGCAGGTGATTCAAATGCCTTTCGCACATTACTGACACTCAAGTCGATTGCCTCTTGATGCGCACTCCGATTGTGAACTCGCCCGTGTCGAGCTGAATCCCTGGCTATGCCATTTGCACTTGTTGGTATCATTATGTATCGCGGAGCATCTCAACTGGTCGCACCCGAGCAGCCGCTCGTGCAGGGTAAATCGTGGCAATAATACTCAAGATGAAAGCCACAACCGCAGCCAAAACCGCATCGCGAATGCTTGTATTAAAAGGCACGCTGCTGATCGAATAGACGTCCGCAGGTAGGCTAACCAGTTTGTACCGATTACCAAGTACGCACCCAATATTAGCCAGAAGAATACCTGAAGCCGCTCCTATCAAACCAATCACTGCGCCCTCGATCATAAATATAATCATGATGCTCCTACTGGTAGCTCCCATCGTGTTTATCACTGCAATATCGTGACGACGCTCAATGACAATCAGTATCAGAGTCGTTGCAATATTCAACGAGGCAATCATGATGATTAAAGCAATGATGAAAAGGCCCATGCGGCGTTCAAGCTCCAATGCTGTAAAGAGAGGGCGATTAGCTTCCTGCCAATCAATGGCTTTGTAAGTTGGACCTAAGGTGCTCAGGACATAAGCCGTTATTTCCTTTACCTTGTAGATATCGTGCAGGTGAACACTAATCACACCAGCGGAGTTTTCGGTCCCAGAAAGTAAAGAGGCGGTCTCGAGCGGAAGATACACCCACGTGGAATCGTATTCGAACAAACCAACACGAAATATGCCGGCAACTCTCACGACCCTTTTTAGCGGTTTGTAAGCTAGTGACCCAACCGTGGCAGGAATAATTTCAGCAGTTGCCCCGGGCCGAAGACCGGTGCGATCTGCGAGTTCGGAGCCGACAAGAACGGCGGGCGGGGAAGGTCCTGAAGTAGTTTCCAGCAGCGGTTCCAGCGAACCCTCAGCTAGCAAATCTTTTAATTCTTCTCTTGAGTAGTCGGAATCGCGGTCCAGCCCACGAAGCACAGCGTATGCTGATCCGGTAGAACCTACTACAACGGCCTCTGTGTATGTCGTACCGCTTGCATTCGCTACTCCCTCTATGCTGCTGATTAGTTTTGAAAGTTTTCGATGATCTGAAATAGGCTGGCCATCGACACGCATGATGTTGATGTGGGAGGTGCCAGCGAGAATCTTGTTCTGGATCTCATCGCGAAATCCATTAGTGAGAGCTAGAGCGACAACCAGCGCGGCAACACCGATTGCAATTCCAAAGATGGCAACAACTGAAGTGACCCGCGCCAGCCTACGTGGACGAGAACGCAAGTAACGAAAGGCTAGAAAGAGTTCGTAAGGCATGTCTTTAGTGGATTAAGACGACTGCTTCAGGAACGGCTTGGGGGACACCCCAACATCTCTTGAGGCCGATTCTCAGGAAGTAAACTTTCTAATTGGGGTTGATCGAGCGCCATCTCATCGGACCTCGGCCGCAATTCGTAAACGGTTTCGATAGCTTTTCGGAACTTAAAGTGTTGCTCGAGGGCTACGATTGCCGGAATCTCATGACGCTGCCAACCACAAGGAGACCACAAACTGGGATCAGTATCTATGAAAACAGGTCTTCCTTCGGCAAGATACCTCTCTATCATGGGAACCAAGTGCTCTCCCGGCCAGCCACTACCCGTACCTATCGTCTCCCAATCGCCTGAGCCGATTGCGGTCCAATACTTCACGGCAATTGTCTGACCACCTGAAATCATCACTGCATTTTGGGGAAGCTTTAATAATAACTCGCGATATTGCTTACTCTCTGCCCGTCGCTCCACATACTCGCGACTGATGGGTTTGACATAGACACCGAAAAGGATCGCGAACCCCACAACTACGGCAACGCAAATAGCAAATGCAATCCTCACGCTGCGGCACAGGCCAGATAGACTCTCCAATAGGAAACTTGCGACGAGTGGAGCAAGCGCTGGAAGACCAGTCAAGAAATAGCGCCAGTTAATAACCGTGCTGTAATTGAAGAAGAGCAGGGCATTCGAAAACAAACCTACCAATGCAAGCAACAACAAAGGCGTCATTCCACGCTTGAGCCATTCCCTAATCGCGGCAAAAGGAAGTCCGATCAGTAGGAGCGGACCCGAGATAAAGAAGAAGAGCATAAAGGGCCAGATATTGTTGATTGTGACAGGATGCCGTGCAGACTCCTGAGCCATCGATTCGCGCCAGCCATTCCACAGCCATCGATAGTGTGCATCAGTAAGGAACCAGTATCCGAACCAACCTAAAGCGAACACGAGAAAGACTACGACTGACGCAGCTATATAGAACAACTCTCTCTTGTTTCTCTGCCACCCACAAACGAACGGAGCTAACACCAGCCAAGGGGCATAGAACGCGACTGTTTCTCTGAGATTCACTCCTAAGCCAAGAAGCGCTGCACCGGCGAGGACAAGCCACAGCCGGCGTTGTTGTAGGCCACGTAAATGAACAGTTAGCGCTAGAGCCAAAAACAGAACTGAAGGAACATCGGTCATCACCTGCCCTGCGTAGACCACAAATACCGGCGACAAGATAAGAAACAGGGCGGAAAGCGTCGCTACATACAGTGAGCCTGAAACGTCTCGGGCTAAAACCCAGCAAGCAATTCCTGCTAGCGGTCCTTGGGCCACTACAGCATACTTGAAGATCAGGTACGCATCCTCAGGCTGGATTTCGAAGAGAGTGCCGGCAAGCTTATAGAGACCATAATTCCAGAAGATAAAGAGATTACGTCCCAGAGCCATCGAAGAAGGATAGCCAGCTAAGGACAACATCGTGTAGTCAAAGCCGTCCCAATCGCCAATGAATGGATCGATGAACCAGAGGATGAGTACGAGCGAGATTACGGCTGGGATCAGCCACCAGGGCCAGGCAGCGCAAAAGCCAGACGGAGGAGCACCAGCGCCGCGAGCTGTTAGGCCATGCTTCTCAGGCCTGCTTGTCGTCAGGAATGCTTGATTCAACGAGTTGAGCTTCGACCGCAGAATCCGGCCGCTTAACCATTTTTACGCGATTACCCTGCGCATTGTACTCAACTTCGTCCATGATGTTGTAGATGAGCAGAACACCTCGACCTGAGGTTTTGAAGAGATTGGCAGGGTCGCGGGGATCGGGAATGTCCTTAATATTGAACCCGTCACCTTCATCCTCCACCGTAAAGCAAGCTTCTGTAGGAGACAACTCGGCAGTAATCTTTACTAGCTTCGACGGATCACTCTTGTTACCGTGCTTTACAGCATTAACGAAAGCTTCATCTAAAGCGATAAGTAAATTCGAGCGTTCGGGCTTGATGAGGCCTAACTTTTCAACGCGTTCGAGCAGGTAATTCAAGACGCCGCTCATTAGCGAAAGATCGCTGGGCAATTCAAAATCAATCTTCTCGTGAACCTGCCAATGGAGAGTGGGATCGTCCAGATAGCGGAGTTTGTGTGAAAGAGTCTGTTCAATAATTTCGCGTAGTTCCTCGTTATTATACGGCAATCGTGAGAAATTTGCCGCCCCCATCTTAAAAGCCCTGACCATCTGAGGCTGAGAACCGTTTGGCGGGAAGGATGTAAGTAGACACTTGCGTTGGAATTCACTTACTGAACTGCTATCGACTTCTACATTCTCGGTAAGGTCGCTAATAATCAGATCGAATTGGTCAAGATCCGAACGAGACAGCGCTTTCTCACGCTCACCCGTAGTTACCACCTCGTGGCCCAGATCAGTCAGGACCTCTTCGAGTATGGTACGTAACTCATCGTTATTATCCACGATGAGAATCCTACGTTTTTGCATCGAGCTCCAATCCAGTCGCGATGTCCGAGGAGAGATAGAAGCGCACGAATGTCCCACGTTAGACAAGTACGATTTCAACAGGCGCCGCGTTCGAAATATATCAGAACACTGAAAAAGTGACGAGTAAACCCGTGCAGTGCCCGCGCGGCCTTCAACGACCATTTATCACTTAAGCCCTTTACTGCGTTACACTAGAAGGCCTCCACCTTTGTTCTGATGGCTAAACGGAACGGATTACAGAGTAAGTTGGAATATGGCGTTGCTCGGTCCATTTTGGCGGGGATCGGAATGTTGCCACGTCCCATCTCTCTCGCTGTCGGGCTGGCGCTCGGAAATTCGGCGTATTTACTTCCCGGCAAGCTCCGGCGCACAGGTGTCCGCAATCTTGAGATCGCGTACCCAGATCTCGACGAAAAAGATCGTCGAACGATGCTGCGTGGCTGCTTTGCAAACCTCGGACGATTGCTTGCTGAATTTAGCCACTTTAAGAGAATGACTCCGGATCAACTGAGGCAACTTATTTATTATGATGAGGTAGCACTGGGGCATTTACGTGAAGCTGAGAAGACCGGGAGAGGAGTGATCTTTTTGACTGGCCACATCGGAGCCTGGGAGTTACTCAGTTTTGGCTGGTCGGCCCTCGAGTATCCCATTAGCTTTCTGGTACGCCCCCTTGATAATGAACGTATTGAGGAGATGGTCGAGCGAATCAGAACACGATTTGGAAATCGAGCGATAAACAAGAAGAACGCGGCACGGGAATCATTACGCATTTTACGTGACGGTGGAACACTCGGGGTTCTCTCCGATCTTAATACTCAGCCCCACGAAGGTGTTTTCGTACCTTTTTTCGGTACGATCGCATGCACGACTGCCGGCATCGCGACGCTTGCGCTTAAGACTGATGCGATTGTGATCCCAACTTGTGCAGTATGGGATCCCCATCAACAGCGTTACTTCTTTACCGGAGAACCCCCAGTAGAACTGGTCCGTACCGGAAATCGCGAGCAGGATATTGAAATCAACACGGCTCGATTCGCTGCGGCGATTGAGCGCTTAATTCGGCGTTATCCCGACCAGTGGTTATGGATTCATAAGCGATGGAAAACCCGGCCACCCGGAGAACCGGAGATTTACTAGGAAAGTACGAGCACCTTACCCCAGTCAAGAGACCAGTGGGTGAGCGCCATCTTATTGAGTTATAATCCCGCGCCAGATAGTAACCAAGTAAAGCTTGAAACGATTGAGCGGAACAATTTCCCCCAACGCTACGCTCGCTCATTACAAAATAGTTTGCAAGATTGGCGCGGGCGGGATGGGCGACGTCTACCTTGCCGAGGACTTGAGTCTCGGCCGTCAAGTGGCACTCAAAATCCTCGCGCATGAATTCACCGAAAATCCGGAGCACCTGCAGCGCTTTGAACGAGAAGCGCGGGCCGCGTCTTCGCTCAATCATCCGAACATCCTAACCGTTTATGAAGTTGGTGAATGGGCTGGCGCCCGCTTCATTGCAGCTGAATTTGTTGATGGCGAGTCTTTGCGCGAGCTCATGCGACACGACCCACTGGAAGTTCGGGAGATTCTGGACATCGGTATCCAGATCGCTTCGGCTCTCGCGGCAGCGCACGAAGCTGGAATCATACATCGCGACATCAAGCCGGAAAACATAATGGTGCGGAAAGATCGCCTGGTGAAAGTTCTGGACTTTGGTCTAGCTAAACTGCTCCAACCGGAAGCGCCTCAGTTGGATCAGGAAGCCGTGACCAAAGCGCTGCTCAAAACGACTCCCGGCGTGGTCATGGGAACCACGGCTTACATGTCCCCGGAGCAGGCGCGAGGTCGTGATGTAGACGAGCGTGCTGACATCTGGAGTCTTGGAGTCGTGCTTCACCAACTCGTGACTCGCAACATGCCTTTTGGCGGCGACACAAAGAGCGACATCATTGCTTCAATACTGAAGACCGAGCCGCCACCGTTAATCCATGAAACCGAGGCAGTCCCTACCGAGCTGGCCCACATTATCAGTAAGGCGATGCGGAAGAACCGGGAAGATCGTTATCAGCATGTCAAGGATTTGTTGCTCGATCTAAAAGACTGCAAACAAGAGTTAGCGTTTTCAGCAAAGCTTGCCTCATCCATCTCTCCGGAGCGTCCCCTAAGCGCAACTTCGGGGAAGACCGCCCGAAGAGCAGAGATTGATACGAGTAGTCTCAGCGATCGTCACACCGCTTCGAGTTCTGAATACATCGTGAGTGAAATTAAGCGCCACAAGCTAGGCGCCATCACGACTCTCGCAATCTTCATCGGTTTAATAGCGCTCGGCTCGATTGCTTACACACGGTATTTTGCCAGTGTCGAAACCGGCATTGATTCTCTTGCCGTTCTGCCCTTCGATAACGCCACTGGGGATTCGGAGATGGAGTATCTCTCCGACGGCCTCAGCGAGAGCCTCATCAACAATCTCTCGCAGTTACCAGGAATGAAAGTGATAGCGCGGAGCTCGGCTTTCCGCTACAGAGGGAAGGACATCAGCGCTGAGGAGGTGGCTCGGGCCCTAGGCGTTAGAGGGATCATAACCGGCAGAGTCTTGCGGTATGGCGAAAATCTCCAAATCAGCGTCGAGTTGATGGATACGCGAGATAAGACGCAGGTTTGGGGGGCCCAGTACAATCGGAGTGGCGAAGATCTGATGGGAGTACAAAGTGAGATAGTCCGGGAGATCTCGCGCAACTTGCGACTGAAACTTTCCAGTGATGAGCAACGGCGGGTGGGCAATCTGCACACCACGAATGCTGAAGCCTATGAGCTTTACCTTAAAGGTCGATTCTATTGGAACAAACGCACGGGCGAGGCGCTGAAGAAAAGTGTGTACTATTTCAATCAGGCTATCGAGAAAGATCCAGCCTATGCTCTAGCTTATGCGGGGCTGGCTGATGCTTACATTGTGATCCCCTTTTTTTCCGTGGGCTCGCCCAGTGATTCACATCAAAAAGCCAAAGCCGCAGCCCAGCGGGCGCTCGAAATCGACGACACACTGGCGGAGGCGCACACAGCCCTGGCTGCTGTGTTGATTGATTACGAGTGGAATCTAACGGAGTCAAATCTAGAATTTGAACGAGCCATCGAGCTCAATCCCAACTATGCAAACGCTCACCACTGGTACGCCAGGGAGAATCTGACGATTATGGGCCAGTTTGATGAGGCTTTGGCAAAGATGCAGCGCGCTCAGGAACTGGATCCACTTTCGTTGATCATCAACGCCAACTTGGGCAAAGTTTACTTTAATGCGCGGCGTTATGACGAAGCCATCGAACAATTGCGGAAGACGATCGAGATCGACCAAAGCTTTTTCGTGGCCCATCACTACCTTGGCTCGGCCTATGCGATGAAGGGCGATTATGCAGCAGCACTGTCTGCATATCAGAAGGCCCACCAACTGAATGAAAGCGATCCTCACGTTGTGGCTTTGATGGGACGCCTCTATGCCATAAGTGGCAGAAAGGCTGAAACGCAAAAGATGCTGGGGCGACTGAAGTCGATTGCTGGCGAGCGCTACGTGGCCGACTACAGCATAGCG
>CAZNPP010000079.1:15017-16962 GCA_964574785.1 uncultured Chloracidobacterium sp.
TCGAGGAAATCTCTGGCGCCACCCATGAATAGGTCACCGGCGTACTGCCCTCCCAATTCCCGGCTATTTAGGAAACCAATTCCTGCCGGGGAAACTTCGAATTTCCAACTGAGCTCTGGATCGGCATAGTGGGCGCCCGGTAACATGAATAGTCGCGATAGCGCCTCCTGAGGCGTTTCGGCAATATTAGTAGGTAGCCAGCGCAACTGCTGGAGACCGAAATACGGAGTTCCAAGGCATGGATCAGTTCCGAGACTGGTCTCGATCTCCTTGTATTGTGCGATACGCTCAACCGGGCCCATGATCTGCACCCAGCCCCCATTCGCGCCAGGCATTATGCGAGTTAACTCGCTGAAACTGTCATCGCCGTTTTCCTGGAGCCACAGATCGCCAGATAACGGATCGAACGCCATCCCAAAACTATTACGGTGGCCGTAAGAGAAGATTTTCTGGATGTTCCCGCCGACCTCACCCCCCATCGCTGCGCCAACATGAAAGAAAGGGTTATCCGTAGGCGTGGTGCCATTATCATCGAGTCGCAGAATGACGCCCGTAAGATGTGCGTCATCCGGTTCCGGCCCACCGAATTGGTCGTCTGGCTCTGTCGGTCCAGGACATGTTGCGGTTGGCCCGCACGGTAGGTTCTGTAACTGACCGCGCCTGCCAACGTCACCAATAAAGATATAGAGTTTGCCGTCTGGACCGAACTGGAGCACACCGCCATTTTGGTTGCCTCGCCCGCCAGCAGGCGTCGGCTCGGCGGCGAATGCTGGCTGCAACGCGCGCAAACTGATCAGGTTTTGATCGAAGGTAAGACTCGAACCGTCCCAAACAAAACGATCCACACGGTTGCCGAGCAGCGGCGTCTCAGACAGTCCATTAGTATCATTCCCCGTCGTGCTCTCGGTCCAGAATAGATAAACACCGGGATTTGACGGAAACTGTGGGTGCAATGCAATTCCGAGCAGGCCGCGTTCGGACGCATAGTTGACTGCCAGATCAAGAACCGTGGATTGGATCATTCCATCAATCACCCTCTTGACTTGGCCTGTCGGTTTCTCAAGCACGAAAAAATCGTTGCTGCCGATGAACGCCATAGTCGTCGGCTGGATTAAACCGGTCACGACCGCTCTGACACCGAGGTTTCTATCAATCACAGTCGGAGCATTGATCACTGTTGGAGCGCTTGCTTTGGTCGTATCTGCTGACATGTTGCTGAAAAGGAGAGGCACAACAAGTACCAGAAGCAGTACTGGAAAATAGCAAGACCGTTTCATCATTTTTACCTCCTGGATTTTGACAAGTACAAAATTGACTTGTGGGACGAGCGTAGGCATGCGGCGCCAGCTTCTTTATTTGAAGAAGTTAGGTAAACGGGGGATCTGTAACACGTTCGCGGCGGGAATCTTATCGCTGAAGGTTCAATCAATCAAGTTGCCTTCGTCGCGGTCGTCGCGGTTTAACGACGAAGGCGCCTGAGTTTTTAGGTGGATGCAAGAAGTAGTTGACTCCGTGGCTAAGGCATTCGAGTAACCTGCGTCGCAACTAATTGCCATCTTCCCTGTCGTTTCACGTAGACTCTCGTGTACCTGTACACACCGCTGATGTCTTTGCCACTATCCTGCCCTTTCGAAGTGGAGCGACCAAAAACGACCGCAGCATTCCCATAGGTGTGCACCGTCATCTCATCGAAAGTCAAAGATTCGTACTTTATGCTGGCGCTGTTATAGGCTGCCAGCATCTGAGTTTTTGTTCTCACCGCGGCATCTTGATTCGTGAATAGGTAATCGTCGGCGATGATATCAGCATAAGCTTTGGTATCCCTGTTCAGGACAGCGAGACGCAATGCCTCCTCCGTTTGCATGACAGCTTTTTCAACACTTTTATCCTTTTGAATAGGGTGATTCGCCCTCTTATCAGTAACAGTAGTCTGACCGAGAGCAAG
>CAZNPP010000079.1:17062-19109 GCA_964574785.1 uncultured Chloracidobacterium sp.
TTCCTTTGCATTGCAATCCAAAGGTGAGGCGACTATGGAATCGCCGCCAAACATCACCCAACTGCTGATTGCCTGGCATCAGGGAAATCAAGATGCGCTCGCGCAACTGACGCCGCTGGTGTACGCCGAACTCCATCGGTTGGCGCACCGCTATCTGGCGGGTGAACGGCGGGGGCACGTGTTGCAAACCACCGCGCTGGTCAATGAGGCATTTGTTCGGCTGATTGATTGGCAGCAGGTCGAATGGCAAAGTCGAGCACATTTTTTCGGAGTTGCAGCAACGCTGATGCGGCACATCCTGGTCCAATTCGCCCGCGAACAACAGGCGGTTAAACGCGGTGGACGGGGTGTCCAAGTTTCCCTCTCGGAAGCCGCCACCATCTGCACCCGAGATAATCCGGATCTGGTGGCTCTTGACCGCGCGCTAACAACTTTGGAGAAGCTGGATCCACGCCAGGCTCGCATTGTCGAGTTGCGCTTCTTTGGCGGGCTCAACTTAGAAGAAGCAGCCGAAGTGGTGAGGGTCTCGGTTAGCACGGTGCGTCGCGATTGGCGCATGGCCCAAGCCTGGTTACGTTCGCAACTAAGCGCCACAGCATGACTCCAGAACGCTACCAACACATTGGCCAACTTTTCGATGCGGCATTAGAACTTGCTCCGGAACAGCGTGACGTCTGGCTGGACCAGAAATGCGGCGCAGATATCGAACTGTGCTCTGAAGTCAAAAAGCTGCTTGCGCATTACGACGAGTCGGAAGACTTTCTCTCGCATACGGCCTTAAATGTTGCCGCCGAGCTGCTAGCGCAGAATCAACGCTCCTCACTATTGGGCCAAAAGGTTGGCCATTATCAGGTTCTTTCACTGCTCGGCTCGGGTGGCATGGGTGAAGTGTATTTGGCTGAGGACACACGACTCGGACGGCGGGTAGCACTGAAGGTTTTGGCTCAGGGATTGAAGGATCAAGAGGAGCGCTTGCTGCGTCTCGAGCAGGAAGCACGAGCAGCCTCGGCTTTGAATCACCCCAACATCCTGACAATCTACGAAACCGGCGAAGCGAATGGTGTCCGCTTTATTGCCGCCGAATATGTGGGCGGAGAGACTCTGCGTGCTTGTCTTGAGCGAGATAGATTCACGATCTCCGAAACGCTCGATATTGCGGAGCAGCTAACAGCAGCCCTGGACGCGGCTCATCGCGCGGGCATCGTTCACCGTGACGTCAAACCGGAAAACGTCGTCTTACGCAAGGACGGCTTGGTTAAACTGCTGGATTTCGGCATTGCGAAATTATCTGAGGCGCGACTCGTGGGGCGCGGCTCCGGAACTGATGAAGATGCCACTCAAGCGCTCGTCAAAACCAATCCCGGAATGGTGATGGGCACAGTGACGTACATGTCGCCCGAACAGGTGCGCGGGCTCACTGTGGACGCGCGCGCGGATGAGTGGAGCCTGGGCGTAATGATGTACGAAATGCTAACGGGCCGGTTGCCGTTTGCCGGCGAAACTGTGAGTGACACCATTGCCGCAATTCTCAAGACCGAACCTGAACCCCTTACAGATCTTGACCCGACGATACCTGGCGAGCTCCAACGCATTGTTTTAAAGACTCTTCGCAAGAAGCCGGAAGAACGTTATCAAAACATCCGCGCCTTGCTGATTGATCTACGCGATCTGAAACAGGATTTGAACTTCCAGGCAAAACTCAGAAGCACTGAAACTCAGGAGCGTCTTAGCGTTCCCTCTCGAACAACTGTCGCGTCGAACATCTATTCGCCCTCTACGGCCGAGATCTTGGTTGGTAACATCAAGTTGCACCGGCGCGTCGTCGCTCTGGCCATTGCCGTTCTCGCGGTGTTGACAGTTGCTGCTTTCCTTGTTTACTCCCGCTACTCTCGCAATGAAGGCGTGACAGTCATCGACTCAATCGCCGTCGTGCCTTTTGCCAGTCAGAGTGGCGACGCAGCTACCGAGTATCTCCAGGATGGTTTAACTGAGAGCCTCATCATCTCCCTATCCCGTCTGCCGCAACTGCGAGTAATAGCCCGCAGTA
>CAZNPP010000080.1:0-5851 GCA_964574785.1 uncultured Chloracidobacterium sp.
GCTACACTTACAACCGCCTCGGCCAGCTATGGACCGCCACGGACGGTCCAACCGATGAAAGATCATCCAGTATTAGCTGAACGAATGTCCAATCCAGGATATTGAAACCCCCAACTGCGTCTCTGGCAACCAGTATGTAAGTCGCTTGCGACGCCGTTAGCGACGGATCTCCGAGCAAATTGTCTCCTAGACCAGGAAACAGATTTTCGAAATAAGGAATCGCCGGTATGTTAGCTATGGGCGTGTTGGCGGCACGCAGGTCGTGGAGAATGCCGGCCGCTGTATACCAATCCATTCCCGACCTCGGGTCAACCAGGTTGTTTAGGGCCATTATGTCGCGCTGGGCTAGCAGATTTCGGGCAAGGCGGCCAATGTAAGAGGTCTCGAGGTAAGTCCCGCCAGGCAGAGTTCGCCCGAAAGAGACATTCCAACTATAGTTTATTGGTGAAACGAGACTGTCATCCAAGGCAAATTCGATACGTTGAGCTTCGTCAGCGGGGAACGTCAGTGGGAAAGCTAAAGCCGTAGGGACATTTATGAGCGGCAGCGAGCGTACATCTTGCCTGAAGCTAGTGAAGGGCGGCGGAAGGAGTCCGTTAGCATTAGGCACAACATCAAACGTATTGGCAGCGATGGTCTGCGTTGAAGAAAAACCCAGCGCATTAAGCGAATCGAACTGCACAGCCAACTGTTGGCCGAAGTAGTCATTTGTGATCGCGAAACCACCGCGAAGCACCGATGTCCCTTCACTACCAAAAAGCTTGCGTAGGAAACCCCTCTTGAAACTAGGTGACCAGGCAACAGCTACTCGTGGTTGGAAGTTATTCTTATCCAACTCATAGAAGCCCGGCCGATCGTTCACTGGCCCAGCGAGATCGAAAGTTATCAGTTCATTGAAAGGTTGACCTGCCGCAGCTCCTTGCTTCCGCCGTTCAAAAAAGTCGGCGAGACTAACAGTCGGCTTAACCTGCAAACCACTGGTTTCATAAACGGGTCTGCTGAGTCCATAACGCAGTCCCAGAGTAAAGGTTAAGTTCGGCCGGAACTTCCAAGTATCTTGAACATAAAGGTCATACTCTTCCGTTGCAAACTCGCGTCTGACTCCCTCCCCAATGGGCAAAACATTTCCGTCAATATCGAAATTGAAAACGCCGCTATACTGTGAGAAACGCCCGATTACAGAAGACACTGCATTCCTGATTGGAGATCTAGATCCAGCAATCTCATCGGGGGTGCCCGCGAATGCTGCTTCTATTGGATCACTCAATACCGCCCCTGAAAAATTATAGAAGGATGGATTGGCAATGGCCTCGTCAAAAGAGTTACTAAACGAGGTTCGATCATTGCGAATCAAGCGAATGTTGGTGCCAAATTGCAAGTTGTGAGTGCCACGAATCCAGGAGATGTCATCGGTGAAGTTGTGCACGGGTGTCGTACGACTCAACGTGCGCAGGAATCTACGAGGCTCAAAGACAAACCGGAAAGTAATAAAGTTCTCGGCCGAATCACCTTGATTGGTAAAGGCCTCGCGCGTAAAGCCATAGCGGAAGTTGTTGATCAGAGTATTACTAATCGTCCAGGTGTGACCAACGGCCAAGCCGGTGGGATGATTCCAGAAATTCGGAGCGGGCGTGTCCGGGAATTGTGGCACACCCCCAATGACATCCTGCTGATAGTTACCTCGAAGGAACAGCAAGTGTTTTCCGTCTTCGGTTAGATTGAGATCCAAGCGGGCAATATGTGTGTTCCACCTAAGTGGAGTTGGAGCATTGAATCGGAATCCTCCGGTGTTAAGTCCATCTCCGGCAGTTGTATCATTCGCAGGGTATCTACTTGCCGCCGCAGCCAGCACGTCGAGTCCCACCGGGTTCACTCCAACAGCGGGGAACAATGTATTAATATCATCGGCTGTAAGCGTTGTTATTCCGCCGCTGACATTGTTGTAGCGAACCTCACCACGTCCTATACTTGGCAGCGGTACTGTCCGCACTACACTTTGTTGGCTCGCATCACGCCTGCCCTCATAAGTGTAAAAGAAATAAGCTCGGTCCTTTCTAATTGGCCCACCCAGAGAGCCTCCAAAAACGTTGCGCAATAACGTTGCCCTGGGAATGCCGCTGCGATTGTTAAAGAAATCGTTGGCAGATGTCACAGTGTTACGGTGGGTCCAGTAAAGCGAACCACGAAAATCATTTGTTCCACTCTTAGTGATCAAGGAAACTTGACCACCGGATGACCGGCCTTGGGCAGCGTTAGGATTAGCTGTCGTCACGCGGAATTCCTGAATCGAGTCAGGAGTTGAGCGCAACACGCTTGCAAAAGCTTCTTCGCGATTGAAGGCGAGATCGGCGATGACATCAAGTCCTGTCTGTTGTTCATTAACATCGACGCCATCCAGTGTTACGTTAGCCTGGTCTGCGCGTGAGCCAGTAACGTAACCTGAAGGTGTGACACCCGGCTGCAAGCTTAACAGTTCAACCACATTTCTTGATTCGAGGGGCAATTGTAAAATTTGTTGGGAGACAAAGTTATTGCCGAGCGTTGCGTCCTGATTGTTTATCAACATCTCTCCGGTGGCGGCTGATATTGTGACCGACTCGGCTACGTCTCCAATCTGCAGTTGAACGTCAGCATCGGTCGATCTGGCAACCAATGCCCGAACCTGAGTGACAACCGCCTTTTTGAATCCGCTCGCTTCCACCTCAATTCGGTACTCACCTGGTGCAATCAGGTCAAATGTATAAGTCCCTGACTCATTCGTCGTCTGCGTGCGAGTGGCGCGTGTGCTCGTACTAATAAGCGTAACCGTCGCGCCGGATACCAGGTTTCCCTGTGGGTCAGTCACTTTCCCTGTCACTGTGGAAGTGCCGGTTTGGGCAGCCGCATAAACGCCAACAAATAATGAAATCGTCAGCGCAAAGAGTAATCCTAAAGAGTTTTGCTTTATCATACTGTTCCTCCCAAAGTTTCGAGACAAGCAAGATAACAATCGCAATTACTTCCGCCCTTGAACGCCGGAAATTATCTAAGGAATTTGGTGTCTGGGAAGCTTATTCAGGCAATGATTATTCCAACTGGCGGGCTCTCGAATTTCTTATAAGAAACGAACCAAAATCCGCAGAGGTAAGAACAAGCACAACAGCGTTGAATGATTCTGATATAGATTTTTGAATACTCTCCGAATTTGGAGTCTTGGATATGAGGCGTGTTAAGTCAGTACCTGGAAGAAGATATAACGGACTTAACACTCTGAAGTGGGATGTGAGTTCAACCTGCTATTTGCTTTTGTTTGCCGTTATGTATTTCTCTATCGCCTTCCGCTCTGGATGGTTAGGACTTTTTTTCAGGAACTCTTCGTATTCAGTAACTGCTTTATCCTTCATTCCGGCGGCATTGTAGAGTGTGGCGAGCCGCAAGTGCCCTTCCGGACGGCCGAGTCTCGCAGCTTCTTCCAGATGGTGCACGGCCTTTGAACCTTTTCTGATCTGAAGGTACGCCTCTCCAAGTAAAAGGTGGGCATCGGCAGAGCGAGGTTCTATTTCAACGGCGCGCGTAAGCGGGTCAATAGAGGCTTCGAACTTCTTCTGCAGAGCTTGAACTCTTCCAAGATTAAGTAGTGCCAGTAAGAAATCAGGCTTTGCCTCGATTGCTTTCAGGTATGCTCTTTCAGCGTCATCCTTCTTGTCCTGAAGAAGAAAAACCGTACCTAATTCGGTCCAAGCCTGAAAGTCTTTTTGATCGTTATCCACTATCTGACGAAACAGCCCCATTGACTCTGCATATTTCTTGTTGTCAACAGCACTTTGTCCCTTCTCGAAGAGAGATTGATTTGCCGGCGTTCGCTCATAAACTTGTGCTACCGATATGTTCTGAGCTTTCGTGCTGGCTGGTCCTTTAGGGTTACTCTTCCACTCAAATTCAAGATCATGACGGAAATCTGTGGGGGTGCCACCTCCGAGCGAAACACGTAAACGAGCTACCTCAAGATTTTCAACTTCCACAACAATGTCGTATTCACCGGGTCGAAGTCCTAAAAAGCGATAGCGACCATTATTTGACACGCGCTGACGTGAAACCACAATTCCGGCGAGATTGTAGAGGATAACGTCAAGACTCATTGGCCTTAGACCGTCTACCTTGCTCTCATCGACTTTTATGTCTCCGAACAGTGTGTGACCAGAAGTTTGAGCGGGTACCGGTGACCCGAGACTTAAAATAATGACCAACCATATCAGCGTCGATCGCTTATTCTTGCATAGTACTTGTGAAAGAATCTGCAGCCAGGAAGTTACAGTTGAGTACGTCATTATTTGGCCTCCTTTAGCGCGGCAAATTACGTCAGTCTGCAACAAAAATCAACAGCGGGCTGCAGTTAATTTCTGCAGCCCGCCGTTTCCGCCTAAGCCAATGTCAGAACGAGAAGCGCAACCCGAACTGCATTACACGCGGGGTCCCTTGTATAGCTGTGAAGTTGCCAAAACTGCCCGTTGGGGTTGCGTTAACGTCAAATGGATCAACCCCCTGTACAAACCCATCCACGGAAGTAAGACGCTGAGTATTGGTGAGGTTAAAGATTTCCCAGCGGAACTGAAGCTTATGGGTTTCCTTCCAAGGCATGGACCAAGCTTTCGCGATACCGAGGTCAAACGAAACAAATCCGGGATATCGGAAAATGTTACGGTCGCCTCGCTCCCCAGGCCTGCCGCTTCGAAAACTATGGTATGCAAACTCGGGGTCGGCAAAAAGGTTGGCGGGAGTAGTGGCATTACCCCGATGAGGGCTCGACTCGATCTGCCGAATTCTAGTGGTGTAATTCCGTCGATTCCAGTTGGTTGGCCAGCCACCAAAGTCAAGAGGCGCTTCTACTGGCAACCCGGAATTCCAGCGGAAGATCCCGGATAGCTGCCAATCACCAAGAATCGCATTCACAACTCCAGGGGAGTCTCCCAAGAAGGTTCTTCCTCTACCCACCGGAAGCTGCCACAGGAAGTTTGAGTTAATAACGTGCCGTACGTCAAAGTCCGATACAGCTCGCTGCTGCTTGGGCTCTAACGCGTTGAGGATGAACGGAGTGAACGGCGCGTCAGTTTGTAGACCCGACACATCATCAATGGATTTCGACAGCGTATAGTTGAAGTCGAAAACCAGCACATCCTTGTAGCGCTGTCGAATGCTGAGCGTCCCTCCATGATAATCAGAGGAAGCAATCGTGCTATACACACCCAAAGCACCGTATTGAGGTTGATAAAATAGACGAAGACCGGAAGCTCTATCCAGGAGGTCCTGGGTGCTGGTCCAATCGTTGTCAAAGAACTGAGCGGCTACTCTGTATACAGCCTGCGTGTTGGTAAGACCAGCGCCGGAAGCACCGAATATGCTCGGTCCCAGGCTCCCCTGTGGATATACGTTCTCAAAGAAAGGTAGCGACGTAATAGCTGAAATCGGGGTCCCTGCGGCGCGTGCAATTTCAAGGATGGTTGCTGCCTCGGTCCATGTTTGACCAGATACCCTATCGGTGAAATTCAGGTTTGTCTGGACAGCATCACGACCGGCCAACAAGTTGCGCGCGGCGCGCCCGATGTAGGCCGCCTCAAAGACCAACCCGGCGGGCAAGTCTCGCTGGAATGAAACGTTCCAACTATAGTGGATGGGAGAGTGAAGAGTACCATCAAGCGAACTCTCAATGCGCCTGGCATTATTGGACGGTCGCTCCTGAGGAAAAGTCAGCGTGCCCGGAACAGTAATGAGAGGCAGCGGACGGATCGCCTGTCCAAACCCCGTAAATAATGGTGGTGGATTTGTTGTGGTGTTGAAACTATTCGCAGGAACAGTCTGGGAGGAAGCGAACCCC
>CAZNPP010000080.1:5861-9513 GCA_964574785.1 uncultured Chloracidobacterium sp.
ATGTGTTTTGTGAATTGAAGGTGACTGCCAACTGCTGGCCGAAGTAGTCATTTGTAATGGAGAAGCCGCCGCGCAGCGCCGACTTGCCGTCAGCTCCAAAGATTCTCCCCAATAAGCCACTTCTGAAATCTGGCGACCAAGCTACCGCTACACGGGGTTGGAAGTTGTTCTTGTCCCAGTTATAGAGCTGATCCACTTTGTTGATGATAATCGGCTCAACGTAATTGATACCCATAGCGGCATTATCGAGTCTTCTTTGCAGATATTCACCCAGCGGGATGTTTGGCGCTGCCATGAATCCCTGCGTTTCGTAGACCGGTTTACTGAGACCATAACGAAGTCCCAAGGTGAAGGTCAGGTTTTTGTTCAGCTTCCAAATGTCCTGTATATACAGGTCGTATTCTTCCGTAGCGAATTCACGAAAGACCGGAGAGCCCTCAGCTAGCGGCTGCCCGTCAATATCGAAGTTGAAGCGCGCAGTGTATTGCGATAGTCGACCGATCACCGCCGATAGCGCTGCCTTCAGATCATCCTCATTGCTGGTGACTCTATACCCAGCATCCGTAAGCGCTGAAATCAAACCAGCGCCAGACGATTGGTAAAAGAAGGGGTTAGTGAGACCATTGTCAAAGGCGGCGCCGAATTCTGTTCGACTATTCCGCACGATTCTAATGTTGGTACCGAACTGGAAAGTGTGGTTGCCAGTAATCCAAGAGAAATCATCCGTAATGTTATGAACCGGGTTGACGCGATTAAATCCGTAGGTTCCCAGCGTTGGCTCAAAAACGAAGCGGAAGAAAAGGAAGTTGCCGGGAGTGTCGCCCAGGTCACTCAGCGCTAAACGTGTAAGTCCGTAGCGGAAGTTATTTGTCTTGGTTGGACTGATGGCCCAAGAGTGACCTGCGGCAAAACCATATGGGTGATACCAACGTATCCTCTGCGGAGTGTCTGGAAACTGTTGGGGCTGCGTAAAACTTACCGGTTGATTGTCGTATTGATAACTGCCCCTGAAAAACAGTTGCTGGCTACCGCTTTCGGTCAGATTGTAATCTAAGCGAAGCTGGTGAGCATTGAACTCCACCGGAGTCGACGCACTAAAGCGGAAACCTGCTGTATTGAATGTATCGCCAGCCTGGAAGTCGTTAGCTGGGTATTGACTGGCCGCAGCGGATAAGGCACTCAGGGCAGCGGGATTTAACCCGCCAATCTGAGCAAAAAGTGTATTGAGTTGGGTTGGTGATAAGGCAATTGTCTGGGCATTGGCGCTGGTGCACGGGTCAACCCCTGGAGGGCAACCCCGGAACCGAACTTCGCCGGCGCCAAGATGAGGCAATGGCACAGTTCGAGGCCCGATCGCAGCTTGGCTGGCATCGCGCCTTCCTTCGTAACTGTAAAAGAAGAACAGGCGATCTTTCTTGATTGGTCCACCTAAAGCCGCACCGAAGGTGTTACGCAGCAATCGCGGACGTTCCAACCCAGAACGGTTGAAGAAGAAGTTGTTGGCAGTAAATATAGAGTTTCGATGGGCCCAAAAAGCAGCCCCGTGCCATTCGTTGGTGCCGCTCTTAGTTATCAGAGAAATCTGAGCACCTGAGGAGCGTCCTTGGGCTGCATTAGCGTTCGTCGTAACTACACGAAATTCCTCAACTGCCTCAGCATTGAGTCTCAGGACTGGTGAATTTATGTCGTTTGTCTGCGCCTCGTTAATATCCACTCCGTCCAAAGTTATGTTTGACTGATCGCTGCGAGCACCAGTTACGTTACCAGCCCGAGTCACACCAGGTTGTAGTGTAAGCAACGAGATCGGGTTCCGCGCTTCTAGTGGAAGCTGAGTTATCTGCTGGCTTACGAAGTTGTTTCCTAAGGTTGCATCCTGAGTATTAAGGAGGACCTCCCCGGCTCCGGACGAAATAGTCACAGTTTCCTCAACTCCTCCGATTTCCATCACCGCATCAACGTTCGTGGGTCTGTCAACCCGAGCACTGACATCGGTGATAACCGTCTTTTTGAAACCTTTAGCTTCGATGTCCAGTCGATAATTACCGGGCTGAATCAAATTAAAATTGAACGAACCTGCGTCACTGGTTGTTTGGGTTCGCAAAAAACTCTGATCCGCACTGGTGAGAACGACTGTAGCGCCGGCTATGACATTTCCCTGCTGGTCCTTTACCGTGCCACTAACGTTCGAAGTACCAGCCTGGCCGAAGCTCATAGCTGCTGATAATGCGAAAACAAAAAGGACGCTGCTCAATCTTTTGCAGCAATTTGACAAAGACTTTTCTCTTTTCATTGACTCCTCCAATGGAAGGGTTTTTATTTCTTGTGGGACTCGACTGGAGTTGACGCTTTTGTTGCCCCGTTCTTGAATTCTCCTTCCGAATGATTTCATTATCCGCAGTTAAACGACTCATTCGGAACCCAAATTTTCGGGGGCAAAAATCTGAACCTGCTGTCCACCAGGAAATTTGCGCATGTCGTTGGTCCTAAGTATGTCGGGACCGTAGATGGATAAGGCGAATTAGTGACTTCAAAACCAGTCTTGTTTTATAGAGCGCTTGCAGAAATCATTCCGAAAAAATGGTGAGACTGGGGCAGACAAAATGCCAGCATTCTCATCGTTAGCTATCCAAAGGGTGCCCAACGATGGGGAAATAAATCCAAATTTCCCAGCAGGTGTCCGAAATTTTGGATGCACGTCATCGCCGGTCGGGACGGGATCAAAGGCGTGGCTTTAGCTCAACCAGGCCGCTGAGCAGCAATAATGATAACCTTGAAATCATCATGTAACCAGGATTGTCCACAGACCAGTTCGTTTCTTGCATATCATCCACAGTAATTGCCATCGCAATCCGACCATCTTTTAAGTAGATGATTCCAATACCGCTACGCAAACGGTCTAGCGCGCCATACTTCGTCGCCATTGGCACATTCCCTTGTGTGCGCCCGATGCCGTTTCGACCGTGCTCCCGTTTCATGAGCTCGATCATCTCTTTCGAAGCCGCCGGGCTGATAACTTCACCGCGCTCGATCTTCTCAAGCAACAGAACCATTTCACGTGGGGTCGCGAAGCCAAGGCCAAAACGCTTGTTCTCAGGGTCCTTTCCCGCCAGGCTTTCGCCACCCGAGCCAACTTTCCGCAAGATTTTTATCTGTTTGAATCCCAATGACTCCATTCGGGCATTAACAGCATCGGTCGAAAGAACGTCGAGCACGAGGTTCGTCGCCGTGTTGTCACTTACGACCATCATCAGATTCACGGCATCACGCAGTGTAACTTGTAATCCCTCTCCTAATTCTTGAAGCACCCCGGAACCTGAAACTTTCTTCTCTTTTGTTAGCTTGAGCTGATCGGTCCAGCGCGCTTTACCTTCCGCAACTCGAGCAAACGCTTCAACCATAACCGCAATTTTAATCGTGCTTGCAGTTCGGACGCGCTCATCCGCATTCAACCCGTAAGTCTCACCAGTATCAAGGTTCTTGGCGAAGAGACTGACTTTGCCTTTGAAGGATTCGAGCTCGGCTTTTATCTGAGCGTCAAGGTGTTGGAGCTTTGGGTTTGTTGGACCGGTATTTGATTGCCCGTAGGCAGTACCTACAACAAGCAGTATAATCCACAGATTATTCATTTTGTCAGTTGTCAGTTATAAGTTAT
>CAZNPP010000080.1:9613-19047 GCA_964574785.1 uncultured Chloracidobacterium sp.
GTTCCTATCATGACAACGCACGAAAGAACAACGAACTGCGAACAACTGACAACGGACCACTGACAATGGACTACTAACTACGGACTACGGACAACGGACTAAAGTGGTGATAGACACAGAGCCACTGTTCATCACGTAAAACCCAAACACTGCCGTGACGTTCTTTAAAAGCATAAGGCTCCTGCTGCTTGAATGACGCCGTGCCCGAAGCTCGATAACTGACAATCACCGAATCTGGTCCAATCGGAAGCACTTTAAATTCATCGAGAGTGTACTCAGTAAATGACAGACTCGCCATCATTTTCACAGTCGCTGCCTTGGCGTAAGCACCGCTACCCGACACGAAAAGGTATTCAGGTGCTAAAAGCGCGGCGAAAGCTTCACTATCAGCTCGCTTGATCGTATCCCACAGTTGGCGTTCGCGTTCAATGTGAACAGCCTCTAGAACTGTCGGCCCAAGCGCTGACGCAGCAAACAAAGGCATCACAGTAACAAAAAGGGAAAAAGGTATCGAGCATATACGCGAAAGCACTAAATAGCGTCTCATCTTCGTTTTCCTCAATTCATGGCTCATGACTCATTTACGAAACAAAAATAACCACAAAGGCACGGAGGCACAGAGTTTATAGCATTGCGGCGTCTGCGTTTCGTATTAACTCCGTGCCTTTGTGCCTCTGTGGTTATTTCACTCCGTGCCTTTGTGCCTGCCTGATGAGGGTGGACGAATTTAGCCTTCATCCTTCATCCTTTCGCCTTCATCCCCAATATTGCGGGGCCACGTAACGAACTATCTTGAGTTCCGCTAAAGCCTCCAGTTTATCAATTGAGATTCTTCCGATTAACAGTTTGGCAGTCTTCGGATCGAGCACAACTTCGAACCCAAGTTGCTTCAACTTAGCCAAAGTGTCTTCTGATTTATCAGTTAACCAAATCTGAACTTCAGCCTTACCACCACTGATAAATTTCGATTCGTCTGGGCTCGGTTGTTTCTTTTCTTTCAGTCTTTCAACGACGGCAAGGATTTTCGGGTGAAGTTTGGAAAGAACTTCACGACGCTCCCTCTCTTCAGGAGAAATCTCACCATCGATCGCTGGCTCCATCAGAGTTACGGACTGTCGTGCTGCACTTGGCTTGGAAGGCCTACCGCCAGCTCCGAGCCCGCCACCAGAACCTCCGCCGGCGCCGCGAGCTTTCGTAACTATTCTATTTTCAGTCGTCACATTCATGTAACCAAGAGAGAACGCTTGGTTTGCTAAGACTTCTTCCCTTCCAAACACACCCTCGCGATTCACTCCCTCTGGCACTTCCACTGGTACATCAATGCGCCGTGGCTTCCCACCCTCCGTGACAATCATCTCCTCCACAGCCACAAACGAAGTGAACTGTGTCATCAGCCGATATTCAAGCCCCAACTGCGTAATGGTCTCTTTCAAATCATCACGCATATTGCCTCGTTGTATTCCCGTGTAGTCCTGGCCCATCAACTGATCGACTCGTGTGCGGGCCCATAAAGAAGCCAGCACGTCTTGCTGCGTTTGCGACTCTGGGAACTCCACCGGGATCTCGCGCACAAACTCGCGACCTGACATCTTTCCTTTGAGACGCACAACACCGCGTGCAGCACCAGTATAACGTCCAGTAAACACCACGGGTTTAGCACCGAAAAGATCAGGTATACGCTCGGGATAGATATCCGCTACCGGAAGCCCACCCCACTCAACTGCAATATCAGTTAAGAGCGGATTACGAACGCGTTCGTGAAAACGTCGAGCCGCCGCCGAACCATCATCCTTCAGCCCTACATACTCCACTTCGCCGCGACCATATTCAGCCATCTTATCGAGGAGAAACCGATTCACAGAACCACCAATCCCAAAAGCAAACACACGCGCATTGCTGTGCTTTTGGATCTCTCCGATGATCTCCATGTCGTTCCCGACGTATCCATCAGTCATGAAGCACACGATGCGAACGTGCGACTGTGCATCCGAGGGATCCAGAGAGGCCTTAATGGCTCTCATCATCTCCGTTCCACCAGCGCCGGATCTGGAAGCTAGAAACTGCTGGGCTTTCTTCAGATTTTCAGCTGTCGCTGGTACCGGCTGCGGAAACAGAATATGTGTATCGCCAGAGAAAGTGATTAGATTAAAGGTATCAGCCGGATAGAGATTATCCAGCGCCAGCTTCATCGTCTCTTTAGCCTTCTCAATCGGAAAGCCACTCATTGAACCCGAAGTGTCAAGCACAAACACCAACTCTTTTGGCGTAACATCTTCGACTGTCACGCGCTCAGGCGGTTGAAGTATTAAGGTGAAGAATCCACCCTTGTCTGATCGATGAGTTAAGAGTCCATCGAGAATCCGATTTCCAGCCACGTCATATCGAAGAATGAAGTCTTTGTTTGGGATCACCGCATTGTTCTTCAGTCGAATCATGGCCCGGCGATCACCTAGACGTTTGGTATCGATTACGTGCGACTTTGAGGTGAACTGGGCTATTGGCAGGCCTGCGTCAAGAAGAATCTCGAGCGATACATTGTGTCCCACTCTCATGCCTTCGGGTACGGGTTGAGGAGTAATGCGTGAACCATCAGGAACTTTGTCGGTATCAGGAGAGAAACCATTTCCCTGGGAACCAGTTGCCTCGCCCGGAATGTATCGAGGTCCAACTACCATCGGGAAGACAAATTCATACGAACCGTCTTCATATTTCAGATACTCAACGTAGCTGATAGTTATCTTGACTTGTTCTCCCGGAAGAATGTTCGCAACGGATTGCGTGAATATGTTGGGGCGCTCCTGGTCGAGCAGGCTAGCCACCTTCCCTCCCGATTTTGCCGCTTCGTAAACTGCCTGTGCTTCTTCGCGCCGCAGGATGCGACCTTTGATCGTGCGGTCGCCAACAAGCATTGTCATGTCATCAACTGCTGCGTTTTGCGGTAGAGGAAAGGTATATACCGCTTCGATTCTGTCCTCGAACGGGTTTTCGAATTCCTGTGTAACGACTACGCGTGAGAGAAAGCCGCTAATCTCAGCTCTGACGTTTGTGTGCTTCAGCGGACACTTCGCGATTGGTTTACCACTAGGATCGAGGACCTGGAGCGACCCTGAAGTCTCCTGGTCCGCGGCCGCCACGGCTCCCGACCAGTTCGTCAGAAGTGCACTTGAGACTGAAATGATGGTTAATATCGCGATGATGGGGAGCAAGTTAAGAAAGGATCTTTGATGCATAGTCTCCTCCTAAACACACTACTAGAGAGCACGTCGCAGCTTTTCGCACGGCGTGAAGGTTGATCGGTTTCCGAGGTTTAGACAACCAACCTCAGCCTCTGTTCCCGATTACTCTGGGGATAGAACGAGGAAAGAGGGAGAGCTTGCAGTTTGCAACTACCTTGATGCGCAACTCTGCTGCCAGGCAGCCTTGCGCCATACGAAATTTCATCAATAGAGATTAAAGTTGTACTCCAACTGCATATGGACCGAAACCCGCCGTCCGCCTTTCATCGCCGGAACAAAGCGAATCTGTCGTGCTGCGGTGATAGCCTTCTCTGTTAGACCCAACGGGAGAGTCTTCATCGCTTGAATATTTATTACTTCGCCTGAGGCCGAAAACACCGCCCGGAGAATAACCGTTCCAGTAATTCCGTTGCGGCGAGCCTCTTCAGTGTACGGAGGTTCAGGTTTTTGTAGTAGACGTGCTCGCTGGTCCACCTCGCGAACCGGAAATATTCTTCTCTCTGAATTGCTGTCGTCGTTTCCTCCTCCAACTCCGCCACTTCCAATCGCGCGACGATCGCCGCCGGTATTCCCATCTTTTCCTCGCCCGACTCCTGGGCCCTCGCCTTCTCCAATGCCTAAGCCCCTTCCATCACCCATTCCTCCACCGGTGCCGGGACCACTCGATACAAGCGAAGACCTTGATCGGGGATCTCCATAAAGAGGGAAAGGTAAAGCTTTCCAAAGCACGGGATCGATATCGATTCCTGCGACAGGTAAGGCTTGAGCACGGGAAGGAGGTAAGTTTGTTATTCGAGCTTGGATTTCTGAGGGTTGGGGAATGGCTCCCTGCGGGGCTTTGGACTTATCTTTGCCACCACCACCGCCTCCGCCCCGGCTTTTGGCGGTTTTGGTGTTTGATCCCTCTCCTTTCCCTGAATTGAATCCAACTCGCCCTCGCCCTTGATAGCCAATGCTTGCGTTCGCGGATGGAGATTCACTTGGAGTAGGCAGGTTTAGCATTACTACATCAAAAGGAGATAGAGGTTCCTCATGTGAGGCTAAGTGTGGCGCAGGAGTTAAACCGCTTCCAAGTAATACTATAAGTGCCACAGAAGAGACTACGACGATAGCGGCAACGGAGCTCGCAAACATCTTGGGTGTAGCGCACGTCCTGATTTTTCGTGAGAACTCAAAAGCTTCCCTCGTCAAAAATGCTATCGGATCAGCTTTAAAGGAACACCAGGCTATTCTTGCTTGTGAGCTAGCAAATCTCAATTCATCAGCGAGTCGCTTCAGCAGGCCACTTTCGTCAAGGATGATAAAGTGAAGTTCGATTGTGTTTTGCTTGTTCGGAACTGTTACCGGAGGGGAGTTTTGATTATCAGGCAGGTTCGGACTTTCAAGACTGCTCATATAATGCTCCTAACTCTCTTCGGGTTTCGTTCGTGCGACTTCGTGGACGTCTTAGGATCCACGAAAGCATACGAACTGACACGAAGTCCTTTCTTGACTCCTGACTTCTGTATTCTGACTTCTTAATTCTTGATAAGAATTTATAAGAATTGGGAGACTCTAAGAGTTATTACCAGATGGGCCTAAAAAGTTACGCTGGGTCGGGGAATTATTGAGGAACATGTGAGTACCATTTAGTGGGAATTCGTGTAAATTCGTGGATAAGTTTTTGTAAATTCGTGGATAAGTTTTTGTTTGCGCCGTTTCAAAAGCTATCCACCAAACCACACGAAATGACACGAACTTCCCTTAAGAGTGGGTGAGGTACAGCCACGATGCTCATCTTCCAAACTGTCCTAAATACAAAGGGGCACCTGGTCCCACCGGAAGATCGAATGATATCCATATAACAAGCATCACAGTCCAAACGATCAAAAAGGCAACGGAGTAAGGAATCATCGTTGCTACGATCGTTCCGATACCCGCTTTTTTGTCATACCGGGCCACAAACGCTACTATCAACGCAAAGTACGACATCATTGGCGAGATTATGTTCGTGACACTATCACCGATCCGGTACGCCGCCTGAGTGAATTCGGGTGAGTAACCCAGCAGCATTAACATCGGAACAAAGACCGGCGCCATGATCGCCCACTTCGCAGAAGCGCTCCCCATGAAGAGATTGATTACTGCCGAGACAAGAACGAAACTGACGATCATTGGAATCGTTCCCAGTCCCGACGCACGCAAAAGCTCCGCCCCCTTCACTGCGACTATCAGACCCAGATTCGTCCAATTAAAGAAAGCCACGAACTGCGCCGCAAAGAAGACCAGAACCAAATAGACTCCGAGAGTCTCCATCGACTTTCCCATCGACTTTATTACATCGTTATCGCTTGCTATGGTGCGTGCCCCTACTCCGTAGGCAATACCGACGAGGACTCCGATGAGAAAGATCAGGGCCACTATTCCCGACATGAATGGTGACCTGAGTAAGCCGCCCGTTTCGGGATCTCGTAGAAATCCGTTTGCTGGAACGGTTCCCAGTAGCAGTAGCGCCGCAATTAACAGCACCGCTATAAGGGCCCACCACAATCCGCGCTTCTCCAGCGGAGTAAGGTCACTCATCTCCTCCGGCCTCTCGTCTCCCTTGTATTCGCCGAGCCTTGGCACAACTACTTTCTCGGTTACGAACGTACCTGCCCCAGCGATGATAAAAGTCGACGCTGCCATAAAGTAATAATTGCAGGCCGGGTTCACCTGGTATGTGGAATCGACGATTCTGGCTGCCTCTTCACTGAGTCCAGCCAATAGCGGGTCCACTGTTCCAAGCAAAAGGTTGGCGCTATAACCTCCGGACACTCCTGCGAACGCTGCTGCGAGTCCGGCAATCGGATGGCGGCCCACTGCCAGAAAGATAACCGCTGCGAGCGGCACAAGTAACACATATCCAACTTCGCTTGCGGCATTCGACATTACTCCAGCGAAAACGATCACGAACGTGAGCAGCTTACGAGGCGCTGACAGGACCAGCAGCTTTAACGAGGCGCCAATGAGACCGCTGCCTTCCGCAACGCCAATGCCCAGCAAGGCCACCAGAACAGTTCCGAGCGGCGCGAAGTTCGTAAAGTTCGTCACCATCTCAGTCAGTATTCGGTGAAGTCCCGCCAACGTGAGGAGGCTGACTGGCTGTATGGCTTTTCCTGTACCCGGGTGGGTGACAACTAGATTGAACTGTGAGGCTATTGCCGAAACGAGAATTACCGCTAACGCCATAATTGCGAATAGCGTGGCCGGATGAGGTAAAGCATTACCGCCACGCTCGATGATTCTCAGCAATCGCGCCAGCGTGCCTTTATCTTTTGGGGAATCTGCCAAGTAGGTGCTTTTATTTTTCAGGCGACGCTTTCATCGCCGGAGTCTTGGGCGAAGGCGAAGCGGTCGCCGCTGTTTGGGTTTGCGGCGTGCCGTGGTGGAATATAGCCAACCATTTTCCATCGCGCCTGGTCCAGATCGTAGAATGAAGTTCTGCGGGCGCTCTCCCCGGCAACTTAACCTGATAAGTGACTAACTCAGTTTCCGCGTCAAAAGGCACGGATCTGAAATCAGAAAGTTGAACGTCTTTGAAATCGAACTGCTCGACTGCCTTGACTGATCCGGCTTTGTCATAAACTCCCGTTGGCTCAACTTCAATCGATTCGGGTGCGAGAAAGGAGGCGAAGCCTTCGAAATCTCTGGCCTTGAGCCTTTCCCAGATTGCCTTTTCGCTGGCAATCGGATCGGCTGGCATCGTCGTTGGTGACACAGCACTTGCAGGAGTCGCAGTCGTTTTCTCAGCAGACTTAGCCGGAGGAGGTGGAGCAGGCTTAGAGCTCACCGGGGATTCCTGATGGTAAACTGCCAGCCATTCTCCGTTACGATTGGCCCAGGCGGAACTCGCTCGTGCGGAAGTGGCAGGAAACTCTTCACCCTTAAATTTCCCCTTGAAGTTTACGCTATAGACCAATAGGACCAGATCCTTGTTAATAGGCAGATACTTCCAATCAGAGAAGGTGACCTCCTGAGGCTCAAAGTCCTTGACGCCCGCGATCGAGCCTGTTTTGTCACGCAAACCATCCTCAAGAACCTCAACCTGATTGTCGGCAAGCATGTCGCCAAAGGTGTCATAGTCCTTGTTCTTAATCGCGTCCCAAACCGCCTTTTCTTTGGCAATAACGTCAGCTTCGGAGATTGCTGTTGAAGTCGTTGTGGGAGCCGTGTTGGCGGATGGAGCTTCTTTGTTTGCTGGCGGCGCCGTGCAGGCCAGGGCAAAGATCAACAGGGCAAAGATCAATATGACAAGCAGAGAATTCTTCTTCATTGGAACCACTCCTAAACAGGGCTGGATTAGCGAGGAAGCTTCTATGCTAAAACGGGGGGCGCAGTCAAGCAATTTTGTTCGGATGGTGTCCCTGATTTTATTGGGGCGCCTCCATAATACAAGACTGCAACTTCTTTGTTTTCTTAGCAAACTTTTTGTTCGTAGACGGTTGTTAGCGGGTCAACTATGCGTTCGTGGAAGGCTACGATCTTACGACTAGCCTCGCTTGAGTGATGGACCTTGTGGGTTGATCAGATCATATAGTTGCTTGGCCTTTTGCTGATCGAGTTGCTGAAGAAGTCTGTGTTGGGCTATTGCATTGTTGCGGTCACCCACAGCTACATACGAAAGTCCAAGGTGATAATGAGCAAGTCCGTAATCCTGTTTATAGCGTACCGCAGTCTTGAATGACGCGATTGCTTCCTGATACCGCTTCATCTGGTGGTACGCATATCCGAGTTCATTATGTGCTTCAGCAAAATCGGGCTTTATCCTCACAGCCTGCAGCAACGGGCTCATCGCCTCAGAATATCGGCGTAGCTCGTTATACGCCCAGCCTAAACGGTATTGCACATTCGCATTCTCCGGCCTTAGCCGAATCGACTCCTTGTATGCCTCAATCGCCTGGCTATAGTCCTTAAGATCGTCATAATAAACATCGCCTAATCCTGAATACGCCAAGGCGAGATCTGGTTTCAATCGAGCAGCTTCTCGGTAGGCGGTGATGGCTTCTGAAAACGACTGTTTTGCAGCGGCAGAGTTTTGAGGTTGCGCGCGACCCAAACGTCTTTTCGCGTACCCAAGCTCAGCATAAGCCTCGGCGTAACCCGGTCTAAGTCGAATGGCTTCGTTGGCTGCGGTGACTGCGGACGCATATTGACCCAATTCATTGTAGGCCCAGGCAAGATTGTATTGAGCGTTTGGGGCGTTAGGACTGAGCCTGACACCTTCTTTGTAAGACTCGACAGCATTGGCGTACTGCTTTGTATCGTAGTAGTAGACATCACCAAGACGAAAATGCGCCAGTGCCATATCAGGCTTCAAACGAATGGCCTGCTTGTACTCGTTGATTGCTTCGGGATGCTTACCGAGCTTGCGGTACGCATATCCAAGTTCGGTGTAGCTTTGGGGGTGGTCCGATCGGTAGCGGAGGGCCTGTTTTAAGGCATCGGCCGCGAGAGCATATTTTTCCTGATCGTTGTAGGTCCATCCTAACTCGAAATATGCGGAAGCCGAATCAGGTTTCAATCGAATTGCCTGACGAAAAGACTCCAATGCTTCGTCATAACGCTTTAGGTTACGATAAGCGTATCCCAGCTCGATTGCCGCCGCAGGATAGTTTGGTTGGTACTTGAGCGCCACCTTAAGCGGATCAACGGCCTGTTGATACTGTTGCTGTTCGTTGTAGATCCAACCGATATTGTAGTGTGCAGTGGCGAGACTTGGTTTTAGCTGGGCGGCCTTCTTGTATGCATCCAATGCTTCTGGATATTTTTGCGCATTAATAAACTGTTCACCTTGCTGAACCAAATCTTCAGCGCTCGGACCTGTAGGAGTGGTGGTACGAGGCGTTCGTGGTGTCCTACGCGCAGGAGTGGTCCGGGTTGCCGGTGGTTTACTGGGGGCTCGGGCGGCTGGATCCCGAACGGTGCCACCCACAACATCGCGTGTAACTCCGCCAGCCGGGTCATGTTGCGCGTTTGCCGTGACGGTCGCAACTAGAATCAGAAGTAAGCAAAGACTAATAAAGATCCGAGGGCCATTCATTGTTCAACTCCTGTAGATTCGATGGGCATCGGGTGCAGCTCTGATAACAATGTGAGGCCGCAGTAAATTCGTTAGCATTCAGAACGCGGAAGATTATAAAACCGAATGCGGAGATGGAAAAGGTTTGGAGTGAATAG
>CAZNPP010000081.1:0-18825 GCA_964574785.1 uncultured Chloracidobacterium sp.
CGCTGACTTCTGTCTCCTATCCAGAAACTCCGCAGACCAAGTGCCATGTAAACCAGAAACGTCAATGGTCTGCAGTTAGTTTTCAGTGGTCAGTTGTTTAGTTCAAGAATACCCTATACTTCAGTTTAGGGAGTTTCAGTTTCGGCCTAATACAGGACCTCACTATCGCTTAGATACCCCACGCTTTTAGCCTGGGGAGCTTCAGTTTCAGCCTAGCCCCACGGCCTTTTCTATCATTCCTCTCGCTTCCACAAAACCCAAGGCTTCAAAAGTGGGGCGTGTGTGGAACGGAGAATAAGGATGGTGGAAGTAGTATTTCGGTTCATTTCGGGGCTCAGTCACACGGCCTGCTCCCTCGCTACACCCGGCTTCGTACCCATCATTGCTGAAGTAATTTGCAACCAGTACGCGGGCAAAACCTTCGCATCGACAAGGGCACGACCTTCCATTTGGTGGTGAAGTAAGTAAAGGGATGAAGGCGGAAGGATGAAGGATCAAAGACATTTTCCATTTCCCATTAATTTCCCATTAGTCATTTGTCATATACGCGGAATGTAAGATGAAAAATAATGAAAAAGTGAGAATGGAAAATGTCTCTATCCTTCATCCTTCCGCTTCATCCTTTTGAGCCCGAGCCCGGCGCTTGTTAAAGTACTCATGTGAAACGTGTAGTAAAGAATGTCCCTACCGGGCTTCCTGTTCGTACCTCAGCATCAGAAGAACGCGTGCTTTCCCGGTTGCGCGAAATTGTTGGCCCGGAACACGTGCTTGTTGGACAGGATCGTGTTGAACCCTATTCCCAGGACGCTATCAAGGAAAAATTCCCTCCCGAAGCCGTTGTTTTTCCTCTGACTGCCTCAGAGATAGCAGCCGTCCTACGTCTGGCTAATGAGGAACGCTTCCCGGTCACTGCTCGTGGGGGAGGAGTGGGTTATACCGGAGGAGCCGTCCCCATCGAAGGAGGGATCGTTCTTGGTACCGATCGCATGAACAGGATCAAGGAAATCGCCGCAGACGATCTTTATGTTGTTACTGAACCCGGGGTAACAACCTATGCATTACAGCAAGCCGTTGAAGAGATTGGACTGTTTTATCCTCCTGATCCTGCTTCCTACACCCAATCTTTTATTGGCGGCAACATAGCCGAAAACGCCGGTGGTATCCGTTCAGCAAAGTACGGAGTTACAAAGAACTATGTTTTGGGCCTCGAGGTTGTGACTCCAACCGGGTCGATCATTCGTACTGGCGGCCGTACAACCAAGAATGTGGTTGGCTTTGATCTAATTGGATTGATGTGCGGATCTGAGGGCCTACTTGGAATTATCTCTGAAGCAACGTTGCGGCTTTTACCGCTGCCTGAAGCTACGGCGACGGTTCGGGCAACTTTCAAGTCGATGCGTGAGGCCTGCTCGTGCATACTAGAGTTCACCCGACGGCGAATCGTTCCTGTCGCTGTCGAGGTGCTTGATCGAAATTCCATCAATGCAATCGAGTCAGAGTTTGCTTTTGGCATAGCCTCAAAAGCTGGCGCCCTCATGCTCATCTCAGTAGATGGCACTGGAGATAATGTTGAACGAGAGGCGGAAGTAGTGACTCAGATCCTTCGCGACGGTGGCGGATTTGATCTGATGCGCGCTGCAAACCGCGCTGAAGAGGATCTCCTCTGGGACGTTCGTCGCGCCCTCTCTCCTGCAATTAAGAAGTTTGGCTCATTAAAGCTCAACGAAGATGTCGTTGTTCCCCGGTCCAAAGTTCCAGAGCTGATCGATCGCGTTGAAGAGATTGGCCGCCGGCATAACACGTTCGTTGTTAATTTTGGACATGCTGCTGACGGCAATATCCATGTAAATTTCATATGCGATAGAGAGGACCAGGAAGCGGTCCGACGCGCTCGCGAGGCAGTCGGTGAAACCTTTGCTGCTGCAATTGAATTGGGTGGCACAATCAGCGGCGAGCATGGGATTGGCTACGTAAAAGCGCCTTACTTGGATCTAGCGCTTGACAGGGCCACAGTTGAGGTCATGAAGACTATTAAGAAGGCTCTCGATCCTAATGGCGTACTCAACCCGGGAAAGGTATTCAATTAAGGCTCAGATGTTTTCAATTCTCGTCGAATTACAGCGCCTCAAAAGTCTTGAGCGTACAGGCTGGATGCTTCGCGGTTTGCCGACTGGTACCGAATCAGTTGCTGCGCACTCATTCGGTGTTTCAACAACTGCCATGCTCTTAGCGGATGAGCTGATCGCCCGAGGCGAAACTCTTGATCTGGAAAAGATTTTAAGAATGGCACTGCTGCACGATTGGGCAGAGACTCGGGTTGGCGACATGCCCAGAACAGCGACAAAGTATTTTGGCTCCTCCGTGCGCAAGCAGGCTGAAACTGCAGCCTTTGCGGACATCATAAAGGGTTTAGGAGTGGCTGAGACTCTCTACCTGAGTATTTACGATGAGTACGAGCAACGAAATAGCATTGAAGCGCAACTTGTTAAGGCTGCTGACGTGATTGACTTACTGGTTCAGGTGTTGGCTCTTGAGCGCGTCGGCGCGAAGGGGCTGGACGAATTTTGGGAGATCGCTCAAACAGGTCACCTACAGCTTGAAGGAGTCGCACGCAAACTTATCCGCGACATTCTTGACTCGCTGTTAGCAGCACGAGAGAGCATAAGTTAGATGATTGATTACTTGATGGATTTAACTGGATTGGTAACGCTACGTGGCTTCCTTATTGGGACAGCCATCTTTGTGGTGACCTTCACCTTCAGCTTGGGAGTTGTGACTCTAGTTTTAATCAAGTTGCCAAGAACGTACTTCAGACACAATCACCCGCGCGAGTTTTGGAATGATCGGCATCCGACTATTCGTCTCGTGGGCGTGATTGGCAAGAATGTTCTCGGCGTGTTGCTTGTTGGACTGGGAATTGTGATGTCGATTCCTGGTGTTCCGGGACAGGGAATACTAACAATTCTGCTCGGAATCATGTTACTAGACTTTCCAGGCAAACGGCGTCTCGAATTCAGGCTTGTAAGCCGGCCAAGGGTTTTAAAGGCGATCAATAGGTTGCGGCATAGATTTGGCAAGCCGGCTCTAGTGCTCGAGTGAATGACTTTGCGCATCCATAGCTACATGAGCTATGTGCGTTGTAATGATTACGGTTGACAACAAAACTTTGCAGGCGCTTAAGACGCAATTGGCGTGAAGATAGACGATCCCGTAGATGATCTCGTTAGATTGACAGTGAAAAATCTCTTTGTTAGCTTGAACGGCTTGAGTTCTCGTACTTCAACGCGTTCCTAATTGTTTAAGGTAAGAACAAGACTATTGATGCTCGAAACATCCACCGCCCCAAAACTTCCAGTAGCGAAACTGATGTCCCTGCTGTTGGTACTCGTAAGCGTTGTCGGCTTAAGCGGCTGCAATCTGTTTGGCACCAGGACTAAGGTTCAAGTAGCGCCACTGCTTACACCACTTGCTGAAGCAAACAAGAACCAACTTGTTGAGACTGTAAATCGCGTTGCTTCTTTGAATTCAATTCACGGACGGGTGGACCTCCAGTTCGAAGACAACTCTTTTGCCGAAGCCGGGATAGCAGAGAAATACAAGCAGGCAGATGGAACCGTTACACTCGAGCGGCCAGGGAAAGTGCACTTGGTCATCAAGGTCCCATTCATAGCTACTGATATTGCGCAGATGACCTCTGACGGGTCAACTTTTCGCGTTGCCGTATTGCAAGGTGCCGAGAAATATCGACGCTTCGTAAAAGGCACAAACAATGCAGTGTATGAACCGCTTGAATTGAATGGGGAAGAAACTGACTCTGGCAAAGATAAGAAAACAATGAGCGAGAAAGAGACGGTAAGTGCCCTCTCGAATCTTCGGCCTCAGCACCTTACCGACGCCCTAATGATTCGTCCAATTAATGGCGACGAAGGGTTTCTCTATTCTCAAAGTGAGTTCTACCAGGACGAGTCGGACACTCGACCTCAAGCGGGGAAGAACAAACGAGTGATACGTGGCTATTATCTCCTCGAGGAGTTTTCGCAGTCGAGTCCTGGTGAAGCACGCTTGTCCCGCCGGTTCTGGTTCGACCGCGTGAGCGCTATTAGATTGGCCCGATTGCAAACATTCGACGATCGTGGCCTTCTAGTTACCGACATTGCCTACCGGGATGAGAGACCGTTTGGCGGAGACGCTCGGTTGAGGCTGCCTGCCAAGATTGAGATAACTCGACCTCATGATCGTTATAAGCTGAACGTGACCTATCAAACCCCGGGCGCGGTAGTCATAAACCGCGAGTACAATCCTGCCGCTTTCACACTAGAGAACAAATGGCAGCTCCCTGAAGTCGATCTTGATGCTCCAAGCCAGAGAAAGATGACAGTAAACAAATAAAGTGGCACTATTACACGCTGCGGAAGTTTTGAGTAAACGCCAGAATTCCGGAGTAGATTCTGGCAACAATTGTGATCAAGATCTGGTGTCGTCAGTTCCTCCTGCAATCCAAATGCGAACAATTCTAACTGCTGAAAATCTTGTAAAAGTCTATCGGGTCGGCAAGGTTGATGTGCCTGCGCTACGTGGAGTTTCGCTAACGGTGCAGGAGGGTGAGTTCGTTGCCATCATGGGTCCTTCTGGATGTGGTAAATCCACCATGCTACATCTGCTTGGAGGGCTCCTCACGCCAACAAGCGGACAAATCGTAATCGATGGTGAAAACCTGACTACAGCTTCAGATGCCAAGCGTACTGACATCCGGCGGCGAAAAATAGGTTTTGTGTTTCAGCGCTTTAACCTTTTTCCTACCTTGACTGCTGAAGGAAATCTCAGGCTCGCGGAACGAATCCACGGAAACGGTGACGAAGATCCCACTAGACGGCGCGAAGTACTACGCCTCTTAGGCCTCGAGGATAAACTCCATCATAAGCCGCTTGAACTATCTGGCGGAGAACAACAACGCGTTGCGCTTGCTCGCGCGGTCGTAACGCGGCCTGCCATCGTTCTGGCCGATGAACCTACGGGAAACCTGGATTCAGAGAATTCAGCCCTTGTCCTGAATATGTTCCAGGAACTCAATTACCGCTTCAATCAGACCATCATAATGATTACTCACAATCCAGAGGCTGCAGCAATGTGCCGACGAATAGTACAAATGCGTGACGGTCACATTGTCGAGCCCGCTGTCAGAGTACGCATGTAGCTGTACTCTACTCGCTTGATTTAGAACACTTCAGACGGATTTACACTCTGCTGCCTGCAAGGCTAATATTTGAGTGAATTGCGGCACGAGTTAGGAACCTGAACGAGAGTAAAGGTCATGGTGAAGTATTCGCTAGGAATTCTAAAAAAGATCTTTTTTTGGCGCTATGCGAGGAACTCATGGCAATGGGACGTTCTTTGCGTTCTGATATTGATCTTTATTTTTCTGACGCCCAAAAGTTGGTTTGAAAGTGGCGAACGGCAGTTGTCTAAAGCGCATCCAAATCGCACCTTATCAACCGTGCTGATCGCGCCGGAAACTATTGTTAACGAAGCGGATACAGGAATTATTGAAGATAAAGTTCGGGCGATGACGGGACGTAATGATACTGAGGTGGTAAGCGTTCGGAAGGTGATTGACAGTGAAGGAAAGACCCGTGGATACGAGGTTGACATACGGTAGCCTTCACTTATAATTGCGAGGTTTTCCCATTACTGGGAAAAGGGGGCTTTATTCGATAGGAGTTTTTATGAAGAGATTAGTTCCGCTTGGGCTTGTCATATTGGTTTTTGCTTTGATTCTGTCGGCACTTCCGCTGACCAGAGCGCATGGCCAAAGTGCGGGTCTTGTCAGTTCTGTCTTAAGCAAGATGGAGCGAAATAGACAGAGTTTGAAGTCGCTTCGTGCAAACATCAGCATGGAGAAACATAACGTTCAGCTTGGTGTATCGGAAAAATTCAATGGGAGCGTCGTCTACGTCCCTTCGGGCGCGCGCGAAGCTTCAGTACGGATTGAATGGCAGAGCCCTCAGCATGAGATTCTTGCGGTTCATAACGGACAATACACTCTGTTTCGGCCGCGACTGCAGATGGCTTACCGGGGCAATTCAAAAAGCACGAAAGGTAGAGCTGGGGCAGGCAGCATTCTCGAGCTGATGTATCTTTCGCGCCAACAGCTCGAAGCGCGCTTCCAGCCAATTCAAGACGTTCGTGAAGAGACGCTTTGGGGCGCAGTGAGTACCATCCACTTGAAGCTCGTTCCAAAAGGTAATGCAAGCTTTAAATACGCTGAGATTTGGGTCGACTCCTCGGGAATGCCGGTGCAGACGAAGATTGTCGAGAAGAACGATGACTCGACTACTATGCGACTTACGGCGCTTGAGCGAAACATCAAGGTCTCGGGAGATCAATTCACTCTTAAGCTTGATTCAAGTGTGAAGATCGTTAAAGGCTGAGAACTTCTCAGTAAGTAATTTCTGTGGCCGGTGCAGTACCTTGATGGTATTGCAGCGGCCACAAATTTTTGCACCTACTTGTGATTATCACGTAACCACTTGCGAAATGAACGAAGAGTAACGCTCTGGCCCTCTCTGTCACACTGCGCGAGGAACTGCGACAATACTTTGCTCGTAAGCATAGATAGCGCCTTGCTCCGGGATACTTCGATATAAGAATTCCCACTCAAGTGGTAAATGTGGGCACTCTTTCCGTCATATCTCCAAATCTCCGGTACCCTCAATTCGGCATAGATCGTTAGCTTGCTGGTTGAGTCATGAGCAATATCTATTTCAACAATCACGTCCGGGGGTGCGTCGGTGCGTAGATCAATTCTGCGTTTTCCAGCTATGTGAAGAGCGTTTTGGACATAAAAGCTCCCATCCGGTTCCACTCCTCGTGAGAGCCATTCTTGTTTGTAAGTAGTAGAACCCAAACTTTCGATTTCAAGTTCCATAATCTCTGCAGTCGCATATGCTAAGCGAGAAAGCATTTCGGTGAGGTTTTCATGCTGTTGTGAGGGACTCATAATCTCCATTCTTCCGCGGTCGTAGGTGATCCGGACGGAACGACTATCTTGTAAATCCTGGAGAACTCGCTCGTAATCATGCCAGGGAACATCTGTGAGGATCAGCGCATTGCCTGGAGGCAAATGATCAATTGCATCAAGATAGCAGGTGGTCTTAGTGCTCACTAGTACTTACCCTTCATAACCCTACATCTGAAATATTCCACATAATACTGATAGGGGCTTCACGTTACAATGGTTTATTCCGAGTGTGCACGCTGCTTGCAAAGCTCAAAGAGGTCGCATATTCTTTGCGCTTTCTAGTAATAATCCGATTACCCGACGTTGATTTTTGTTAAACCCCAAATGAGAAGAACAACGTTTCTCAGGCTGAAGCTTCGCGAGGCGAGTTTTATAAGTAGGGCACTGCTATCTACCCGCCATCCGGTACTCGCCCACTTAATCCCGATGCGGCGCTGCAATCTGGCCTGCGGGTACTGCAACGAGTACGACCACTCGTCTTCACCAGTCAGCCTTGAGCTAATCAAAAGTCGGATCGACAAACTGGCTGAACTAGGGACATCAATCGTAACCATCTCGGGCGGCGAGCCGATGATGCACCCACAACTCGACGAGATCATTCATCGTATTCGGATCCGGGGCATGATTGCCGGTTTGATTTCGAATGGTTATTACTTTACGCCCCACCGCATTCAGAGACTGAATCGCGCCGGGCTTGAGTATCTTCAAATCAGTATTGACAATGTTGAGCCTGACGAAGTTTCACGCAAAAGTCTCCGTGTACTCGATAAGAAACTCCGCTATCTCTCAGAACACGCGGACTTTCACGTGAACATAAATTCTGTCATTGGGGGTGGCATCAAGAATCCTGAGGATGCATTGGCCGTCGCACGGCGCGCCGTCGAGCTTGGGTTCTCAACTACCGTTGGCGTGATTCACGATAACGATGGGACCCTTAAACCCCTTTCTACTCGTGAGAAGGAGATCTTTCAACAAGTCAAGAAACTCGGCAACCGCGATCATGCGCGGCTGAACTGGTTCCAGGACAGCATAGCCGAGGGTAAACCTTACTCGTGGCGGTGTCGCGCTGGAGCTCGCTATCTCTATATATGCGAAGATGGTTTGGTCCACTGGTGCTCTCAGCAGCGAGGTTATCCAGGGATTCCCCTCGAGAAGTACACGATGAAGGATTTCGACATCGAATACCAAACTGAGAAGTGGTGCGCCCCCACTTGCACTTTGCAGTGCGTACATCAGGTAGGAATCTTGGATAATTGGCGGGACCCTCAGAAAACACCGGCACAGGTTGCGCGCGAACAGCAAGAGAAGCAAGGCGTTGGCGAAACTGCATCATGCGGATTGAGAGTCACCGGATCAGATTAGATGATCAGGCCTCATTTTCGGCCCGGACCCGGACCATCGCCTATCGTTAAGATTGTTACAGAACTTGATAAGCCAAGTCCGGATAGCCTTCCTGCCATAATTACAAGCATCTCGCCGCTCTCAACTACCCCTGCACTTAAGAGAGTTTCTTCTCCAAATCTAAGCATCTCTTCCGTAGTTTGCGCCCGTGGCATGATCAAAGGATCGACACCCCAAATCAATGCGAGTTCGTTTCGTACTGCAGCAGAAGAGGTCAGAGCGACAATTTTTTGAGCTGGGCGAAGCGAAGAGAGTCGGCGAGCCATTAGACCAGACTCGGTGAAAACCGCAGTCACCCGCGTTCTCATCTCTTGAGCTGCAAATGCAGCCGCCTCGCACAAGGCACGGCTCACCCTTCCTGATTGACGACCTGCCCACTTAACCACGTAATCAGGCGCGCGCTCCTTACCTGCCTCCGCTGTCTCGATAATCCGGGCCATCGTGGCGACCGCGGGAATGGGATATTCTCCTGTGGCAGTCTCACTCGAAAGCATGACGGCGTCAGTTCCATCCCAGACGGCGTTTGCCACATCAGAAGCCTCAGCTCGAGTCGGACGTGGGTTCGTAACCATGGATTGAAGCATCTGGGTCGCGGTGATCACCATCTTCCCTGCGTGAACAGTTTTCGAAATGATCTGCTTTTGATAGACAGGCACCATTTCGACGCTGGTTTCTACTCCAAGGTCACCGCGCGCCACCATAACCGCATCAGCGGCAGCAATGATTTCGTCGAGATGCTCGATCGCCTCTGCCTTCTCAATTTTTGCTACTAAAGGGGCTTGACCGCCCGCATCATTGATTAGACGTTTTGCCTTCAGACAATCTTCACCGCGGCGGACAAATGAAAGCGCGATATAATCAACCTTTTGGCCAACGGCCCAGTGCAAATCCTCGATGTCTTTGGGAGTGAGGGAGTCAATTGGCAGTGATATACCCGGCAGATTGATACCCTTTCGTTCCCCGAGCATTCCCCCATTTATCACCTGACAAATGACATCCGTATCAGTTGTAGCCTCCACTACTAGGGCTATGGCGCCATCATCGAGTAGCACTTTTGAGGCGGGCTTCACAACCAGTGGGAGATCTGAATAGTTAGTTGAGACTTTCGTGCTATCGCCCATCATAGGACGGGTTGTTATTGTGAAAACCGAACCGGCTCTAAGCTCCACTGGCTCATCAGCTTGAAGCTCTCCAGTACGGATCTTTGGTCCGGAAAGGTCCACGAGAACGGCTAAGGGGCGGTTCAATCGCATTGCCGCGTCGCGCGCTCTACTGATGTCTGCCTCTTTCTCTTCACGAGAACCGTGAGACATATTGATCCGTACGCCATTGGCGCCAGCAGCGATAAGTGCTTCCACAACGGCAGGCTCACGCGAGGCGGGGCCTAACGTAGCTAATATCTTTGCTTTCCTCACCAAGATTCTTCCTCTTTAGTATTAATGAGATTCTTCAGCGTTCTCCACTGTGCTGGCGAGTGCCGTTTGAATAGTTTGCTCCAAGTCCGCGGCTATTGTCGCGCTGTATCCGATAAATCTCTTTACTAGTTTGCCCGCTCGATCAAAAACAAAAGTTTGAGGGATTACATCCGTATCGGACAAGAACAGGTCCGTTAGCGATTTATCGGGAACGCCAAGTGGATATTCTATATTGAGTTCTTTGCTGAACTCCGGAATCTTTACGCGATCTTCCGGACCACCCACATTAAGTCCCACTATCTCGAGCCCCTGCGAACCAAAGCGACCCTGGAGATCGATTAGATGCGGAATGCTCTGCCGGCATGGAACACACCATGTAGCGTAGAAATCAAGTACCAATACTCGACCTTTATAGTCGGCAAGTTTTGCGCGCTGGTCATCCGCTGTCATCCAACCCATTTCCGCGGCATCTGTGGGAGGCATGGGAAAAGTGGTGCGTGGTGGTCCATTCAGCACAGGAGTGGGGACCTCAGCAGAATCGGAATCTTTGCGATAGCAGCCAGTCGGGGCACTAACACATAGGACGATGAGGAACAACAAGATACAGGTGATTCTCTTTCGTAGTGGCAAAAAGGACATTACGGTTGAGTTTACTCTCGTTCTTGAGGATGCTCCGGAGGACTTCCAGGGATTTCGGTGGAGTTTGGGGGCGATGGCTTTCCGGGAATACGGTACTCGTCGTTTACCCAGTGTCCCAGGTCGACAAGCTTACATCTTTCAGAACAGAAGGGGCGGAAGGGATTTTGTCGCCAATCAACAGGCTTCCCACAGGTCGGACACTTCTTCATACCAACGGATGAGTCACCTACCATTAGTGGCTTCACGTACCAGTGACTCGGGTCGCTTAAGCAGAATTCGGCGATTAACGAATTCGATCGTACCCTCCCGTCGCATCTCATTCAAGCGTACCGTGACGCTTTCACGTGTGGAACCGACAATTGACGCAATCTCACGGTGTGGCAAAGGGATATCTATCAAGACTCCTTCAGCCTCGGGCACTCCGTAGCGTGTTGAAAAGTCAACTAGCAGGCTATCCAAACGGGCAGGAATAGCATTAAGAGCAAAGTCTGCGAGCCGACGCTCGGCATGGTCAAGCCGTTGACCCATTAACCGCAAAGTGTAATCATGAAGCACGTCCTCCTCAGCCATCCCCCGTTTGAAATCAGTAACTGGAATTCTCAAGAGCTGTGAATTCTCGTAAGCAAGCGCGGAATTAGCCCGTTGTCCGGCAGCCGAGTAAAGTGCTGATTCGCCGAAAAGGGAGCCCTCGGGAAGAATATCGATTACAGCCTCTCTTCCGGTATCCGCTTCGATCCGGCAGAGCTTAATTCTTCCGCTGACTATTGCATACAGTGCATCGGCCAGGTCCCCGGCTTGATAGGCAAAGTGCCGGCGGCGAACCTCCAGTAGCTTTGAACTACTGGCAATCTGTAACACCAGGGCGTCTCTAATGAGGCCACCAAACTCAAGCTGGCGAATTATCCTGGCACGATCTTCGGCAGTGAACTCGCGGGCGATGCGCTTTGATTGCATTGTCTTTTGCCGTCGTTCCTTTAGGGAATTAGAGCTGGAGATTCCTATTGAACTAAACGTGAATACGCGCGACTGGTATTAACTTGAATTCTTGGCCCGGTCGCGGGCTACTGAAATGTAAGGAAACCCTGATGAACTTAACCCGAGGTCTGAACTTCAGCATTCGTACGGTCCAATATTTTGAAAAGGAAGCAATTCTCGAAACAGACGACGCTGAGTGTTGGCACTCTAGCATGAAGCCTAGGGGTGTGCAAGGACTTATGAGTCATCTTAATCTTACTGGTCTATGACAACAAAATTTAATGTTCTACTCGTCGATGACGACCCTGACAAACTGAATTTACTGCAAACGGCCCTTAGAATGAGTGGCTACGAAGTTCGAACCGCCACGGATGGCGCAGAAGCTCTCGCTGCCTTCGCTCACGACCCACCTGATCTCGTTATCTCGGACGTTATGATGCCTAATATGGATGGTTATGAGCTGGCCCGCCGGATCCGCGAAAATCCGCAAACAAAATTCATCCCCATAATTCTTCAGACTGCCGCCAGTATGCGGGCTGAGGAAGTCCGCCGCGGTTCCGAAGTCGGGGCGCTGGGCTATATCACTGATCCAACGGACCTTGATCTGCTTTTAGCTCGAGTGAGAACTCTATTGGATTTCAAGGCCTATCTTGATACTTGTCAGGAAGAAGCATTCACGGACCATCTAACCGGAATACCAAATCGTCGAAGATTCGAACGACACCTGGACCGGGAGATTGCGAGATGGAAGCGATATGGACACTCTTTCTGTTTACTGTTGATGGATATCGATAATTTTAAACTGGTAAATGATAACCATGGTCATGAGGCTGGGGATCGCGTGCTGGTAACAGTTAGCAAGATTCTTCAAGAGGGAATTCGTGGTATCGATATGGCAGCCAGAATTGGAGGCGAAGAATTTGGCATTATTCTCACTGAAACTGATTTTGCTCGAGGACTTGAAGTAGCAGAACGCCTTCGCAGCTCGATCAGAGAAGCTGAGACCCCTTCTGTCGGTATCATCACAGCCAGTTTTGGCGTTGCGGAATGCCCTTCGAGCGGGCACACTCAGGGTGAGCTCCACGCAGCCGCAGATGCTGCGTTATATGATGCTAAACGCTCCGGCAGGGATCGGGTCAGGGCAGGTGCAGAGGCATAAACGAGGAGAACCGGAGAGAATCAGAAAGCGTACAACAGTGCTGAGCCGCAGATTATTAGGTTCGCATCAAAGTGGTTTGAGGGAAGAATGGCTGACTACAAAGAAAAGTTTGAAGAATGGCAGCGGGTAGCGCGCAGAAAGGCTCGTGAACTCGATGAAAAGTATTCGATCTCGGACCTCGTCGAAGAAGGTGCGAAAGTGGCGGGTGACGCTGCTCGTCGTGGCGCAGAAACCGTGGTCGACGGAGCTGACCGCCTCCGCGTAGAGGCCGAACGCTTAAGCGAGGATTCTGAATTCGGTGAAACTACCAGGAGAGCTGCAGGCGAAGCTGCCCGTGGGGCGGAGAAAGCGGGCAAGGCATTTCGATCAGCCGCTGGAAAAGCCGGGAAAAAGGCAAACGAAATAGTAGATGAAGCTAAAAACTATTACGAACGTGCCTCCACCTTTTATGACGCCGGCGCAAAGATAGGCCGTGCCTCAACTGCGGCGACGGTGGGGCTCCTTAAGGCACGCGATTGGATCAAGGAGAATCCTGGAAAGACTGCTGTAGTTTCAGTATCCCTGGTGTTGGGTGTCCGCATGGGTGCTTCCTTTCCTGGAATCGACGCAGTATTACTGGGGTCGCATCCGCATTGGCTGACACACTCGGCCTTGCCGGTCTATGGGCTCCGCAAAGTGAGCGAGAAGTTCGAGAAACATTTACAAAAGCAGGAGGCGTTGATTACTGCTGGAAAGCTCTCCGTGGCTGAACGAAAACGGGTGGAGTTTGAGCGTCACATTACAAAGTATGTCGGTGCGCCGCTACTTGGGGCGTTTAGTTGCGCCGCGGGCGCGGCGATGTGGGCCCAGATCGCACAGCCCGGGCGCATCACGGGAGCGCCAATCAGTTGGCTGCTTGGGGGGAATCCATTTTTGGATGGCGTGTGGCTGTTTGGAAATGGTCTCATCTGCTTTCACCAAGGCTATAAGTTCTTCATGATCGCACTAGCCGATCAGGCAGAAGTGGTCCAGGTAGTCAGGGAGATCAAAGGACTACTGCCGGCGTAAGTCCAAAGTCCAGGAAAGTCCAAAGTCCAAAGTCCAAGGACATTTGAACATTGGACATTGGACTTTGGACTTTATGTTATCGCGATCGGGAAGGGGCAAAACGACACAACGAATACAAGCAGAGTAAGAAGTGCCACAACAATGCGACCTCTACCAAGAGGTTCGATAACCGCAGGCTCTGGATGGCGCACCTTTAACATTATTCCCAATAACACTGCGTAGAGAAAACCGCTAGGACTCCCATACCAGGCAAAACCAAGTACTGCCACAACTGCTATGACTACAAAAGCAGTGCGACCGATAAGCTTGTGAGCCTGCCTCCCAAACAGAGCGAAGACCCCATGGCCGCCATCTAGTTGTCCAACCGGCATTAGATTAAGACTCGTGACAAGTAATCCAATCCAAGCTGCCATATAAAGCGGGGTGATTAAACTATCCGATAACTCGACCCCCATCACCGTGGCAATCAACCGAAAAAGAATCGGATCACTAAACGTGATTGCTGGCCCAACTATAGGCTCTGCGGGCTGAAGGTCTAGAATACCTGCAATTGAGATTGGAACCGCTACGATAAACCCTGCCAAAGGTCCTGCCAGTCCGATATCGAAAAGAGCCCGGCGCGAGGGTATTGGTGCTCTGATCTTTATGAATGCACCAAACGTTCCGGCAAGAAAGAGCGGAGGCGCCGGAATAAAAAAAGGCAGTGTCGCGTCAACTCGATACCAACGGCATGCAAGATAGTGTCCCATCTCATGCGCAAACAGTATTGACAGCAATGTCCCTGAAAAGATCAGCCCATCGACCAAAACCGGGGGGTTCCGCACTGCAAAAACGAGGAGCCCAAAGACCAGACGTACATAGTATGAAGGAATGTAAAGTAGGTAATCGAGCGCCGTTGCTAATGGCGGTGCAGGCGGATCTATGGGGGGTGCGGCAAGCATAACGCCGGCATAGATTGTCGTGAAAACAGTCACACCGAAAAGTACCGAGTGACGCACCAACTCTCTCGGAGTGGGCCGAAGAGTCGATGGCGGAAACATTTCCATAAAACTACGTCCACTCTTAAACGAACAAGAGATAAACCATTAAAGACTGAAATCTGTAATGGAAGAATGTGTCTGCAAGATCTGAGGGAGGGTTAATCTTATTCGATTATTTCGCCATCACCATGTGCCTGTAGCTCTTTACCGGGCTTAAAGCGAATGGTTTTGCCCGAAGGTATTGCCACTTCTTCACCCGTGCGTGGATTCCTACCGACTCCGCGTTTACGCGGTTTTACAACGAACACACCAAAACCACGCAATTCAATCCTCTCGCCACGAGTTAGTGCCTCTTTCATTGAGTGAAAGAGTGCATCCACAGCCTGCTCCGCCTTCATCTTAGGTACGCCGGTCTTTTCAGCAACCCGGTTTATAATATCTAGTTTGATCACGGCTTTCAGCCTCCGATGCGATTATGAACAATATTTTCTATGATTTGAGGGTGCGATGATAGAGAGGCGTAATGAATGATGTCAAGGGTAATGGCTCGAAAGAAATGGTAGTCAATCTCATGACAAGCGGAGGTTTGACAACATTGCATAGCAAAGCTAACCTCGACCGTGCCGCGTCTGATTTGCAGTTTTTCTTGTGAGTAGAGGGCGCTAAAGTTTATAGTTTTTCGATACGGTATGCTTGGAATAAGGACTCGTCGCCCACCTCCCTTTGGTGGAATTCACATAGATGACGATAAAGACATTCAGGTTCACCACCCTGAAGAAGCAGCACGCAGTAATCTGTGGGTCGAAGGAAGATTACTGTTGCGCGACCTTGTTTTCGCACTAATGATCGCAGCGCTGGTGGTCGTCTTTATTGTTCAGCCAGTCAAAGTAGAAGGAACCTCGATGCTGCCTCGTCTGCACGATGGGGAACGCATCTTTGTGAATAAACTGATCTATTACGACGATTACAGTTGGGCTCCAAAGATCGAACGCGGCGATATTGTTGTTTTTTGGTTTCCCGATGATCCGTCAAAGAGCTATATCAAGAGGGTCATCGGCATGCCCGGTGATACCGTCGAAGTTTATGAGGGAATAGTTAGGGTTAACGGTCGCGATCTGGATGAAAGGTACTTGGATCCGAGGTTTAATTTATCTCATCGCAGTCAAGCACCCATTTACGTGAAGCCAAACTATTATTTCGTAATGGGAGATAATCGCGACAATTCGAGCGACTCTCGTATCTGGGGACTGGTGCCAAAGAAATACATATACGGCAAGGCATTGTTTCGCTACTGGCCACCGGCCGCGGCAAGTGTCATACATCACGAAGACATCGCGCCGGTACCTGCTCCCTCATCTTATCGTCCAACGTTGCAGGAGATACCGAGCGATAATTACGACCAGTAACAAACACGGGGCATTCCCAGGAGAATGCAGATTGCGGAATGCTTGATTGGTTGCGACTTGTATTGATGGTCTTCTACGCGCCCGCCCGCGGCATGCGCGAAGTGCGTGATCGTGGAACCATTGCGCCCGCAGGTTTCGTCGCGCTGCTAGCCCTGGGCACATTCTACTTTCTCCTGATGTGGTTTTATCCAGTATTAGGGGATCCCAGAAGAGCCATTACTATCCTCTCGTCGCTGTTTCAATCTGCCGGGCATCTGGTCTTCGTGGCGGCAATTTTCGGCCCTCTGGTTTTATTGATCACAAACCTGTTCGAGCGACGAGCCAGCTTTCGGCTTCTGCTTCAGCAAGAGTACTCAGCCCTTGCTGCAACTTTGTTCTACGCATTAACCGCATCAAGCTTAATTGCAATTATTGTAACCATTGCTGGCAAATTCAGCGGTGTACTACAAATACTGGCGAGCAGGAGCCTCGAGGCATTTCTGGCTCAACGCGATCAAGTTCGACCCGAGTTGCTGCCCACACTCGATGAAGGAGCCTTAAATCCAGAATTATTTGCGGCGGCGCTATTACTGCTGACGCTATTGGGGATCTTTGCTCTCTGGGCAACATTGGCCTTAAAGGTTACCCTGCGCCTTTCATTCGTGCGTGCTCTTGTTGTCGTAATCCTAAGCAGTGCCATCTCTTTTCCAGCTTCGTACGTGCTGATGCCAATCTTCAGCCGCATACTGGCATCTCCATTTTTGCTCTTGCTGTTGTTCCTTCTATTCCGAGGTTATTTCTCAGAGCTGACTCGTGCGCATCGGTCTCGCGAGTCGTTCCGGCAGAATTTGGAAGCTGCCACTTTGAACCCCGCAGACGCTTCCGCTCACTACAACTTGGGCTTAATTCATCAGCAACGCGGCGAGCTTGAAGCCGCGCGAGAGCGTTTCGAGCGTGCGGTTCAAATTGACGCGGAAGAAGTTGACGCTTATTACCAATTAGGACGAATCGCTCGGCAGCAAAAGCGTTTTGCCGATGCCGTACAGCACTTTGAGCAAGTAGTAGCGAGAGATATTGCCCATGCTCAGCACGAAGTGTGGCGAGAGGCGGGTGCAACTTATCTCGCTGCGGGACAGTTTGAAGATGCCCGCAGCGCCTTGGAGCGTTTTCTCGAAAACCGCCCATCAGATCCAGAGGCCCTCTACCTAATGGGACGAGCACATGCGGCTCTGGGACATCGCCGTGAAGCAGCGAGCCTGATGCAAGCGTGTATTGAAGCAGTCAGGACTGCCCCTGCCTACAAGTACCGCGCAGATAAGCGCTGGCTCAACGAAGCGCAACAGTTTCTGCGGTCGCAGGTGTAAATCTCAGATAACGTATGACATTCAACCAAAGAAAACCTGCGCTGCTGGCGCTTGAAGATGGTCGCACGTTTAGAGGTCGCTCGTGGGCTGCAAGCGGTGAGGCCTGCGGTGAAATGGTCTTTAACACTTCAATGACTGGTTATCAGGAGGTGTTAACTGATCCATCCTACGCCGGACAGATTGTTTGTATGACCTACCCGTTGATAGGTAACTATGGAGTTAATAGTGATGATGAGGAATCCTCGAGACCGTGGGTTGAGGGGTTCGTTGTTCGCGAGTCAAGCCCCACCGCATCGAATTGGCGAGCCGAAGAAAGTCTCGACTCCTATTTAAAGCGCTGGAATATCGTTGCTATCGAAGGAATTGACACCCGCGCGCTAGTCCGACACATCCGAGACAAAGGGGCAATGCGTGCCTGCATTTCAACTATTGATCTTGACGAGGATAGTCTAGTCGAAAAGGCACGCCGCTCACCGGGCATGGAGAATCGAGAACTGGCAAGCCTCGTCACAACCAGAGAACCTTATGTTGTACCGGCGACAGGTGAAGAGCGTTTTCACGTCGTGTGCTATGACTTTGGCGTAAAACGAAATTCACTTCGCCAACTTTCTCGTCTCGGCTGTCGTGTAACCGTGGTTCCGGCCTCAACTCCTGCTGCTGAAGTACTGGCAATGAACCCTGATGGTATCTTCTTTTCTAATGGTCCAGGCGATCCGGCGGCTATGAATCGAGAGGTTGAAGAGATCCGAAAAGTGCTGGAAAGTGGCGTACCCAGTTTTGGAATCTGCTTTGGACATCAACTTCTCGGTCGAGCCTTTGGCGGAAAGACATTCAAGCTCACATTTGGCCATCGAGGTGGCAACCAGCCGGTAAAAGACTTAAAGACGGGAAGTGTCGAAATCACATCTCACAATCACGGGTTTGCGATTAATCCAAGTAGCTTGCCCGCGGAGATTGAAGTTACCCACTTGAACCTGAATGACAACTGCGTTGAAGGCATGCGACACAAGTCATTACCTGTGATATCGGTGCAGTACCATCCCGAAGCGGCCCCTGGCCCTCATGACGCCGAGCATCATTTCCTGCGATTTATCGAGTTAATGGAATCCAATCGGCGGAAGTAGTCCGACAAACTTTTTTAGTTTGTCGTGAAGTCAGAAGTCAGCGTCAGACCACCTTGGAGATGGTTGCGAGAACCAGAAACTCTTTTTCTAGGACATCGTAGCATTAGGCTTCAGTATGGATACCCTATGGCTTTCAGCTTAGGAAGGCTCAGTTTTAGCCTAACCCAGTTCCGCCATCTTCCATATTTCTCTCCTTCCAACACACAAACCTCACTTTTGAGGCAGTTGTGCGGGAGTTAGAGAAATAATAGGAAATGGGGTGCTGGAGTTTAGGCGGAACCTGACGCTCCCCGGGCTGCCAGAAACTCCTGACTTCTC
>CAZNPP010000082.1:0-18675 GCA_964574785.1 uncultured Chloracidobacterium sp.
CAATAAACAACAAAGCGCGCTCCCATTCCTCAACACCTTTGTTGCGATTACAACTTCAAAGGGAAGGGGAAGCGCTGCTGTAATGCTCGCTTAGTTTATGGAGAGGTCGTATGAAGCGTCAAGGCGCCAATGCTCACCCTGCTCACCCTGAGCCATTTTCGTGGGAGTTGGTACTACTTACTATTCAACCAAACTTGGTTCTTCCACCACGACCAAACTACGCACCCGCTCTTTTAACGCACGCTCGAACCGGCGGGCCTCTTCGACTTCGCGAAAAGATAATGCCCGCAACTCCTGTTCGATCCGCCTTCGATAGTCTGACACCAATGAATCTGACACTCCCAGCACCGCGGCCACCTCAAGCTGAGTAGACTGCTCAGAGCTCAAGTAACAATGCCACAGTACACCAAGCATGCGATTGTACTGTTTCACCTTTCCTCTAACCGTAACATGCAAACTCTTCAAAAAAGTGTCAACAAAACCGGCCGCTGCATCCTCAGATTCACGGCGTAAAAGCCCTTGCTCCGGATTTTCCAGTTTATCAACAGGTTCGAAACGAGGGCTATCACTATCGCTCTCGTCGGTGCCTAGCGGAACAAGGTAAATGTCCATTACCGGTAAACGTGACATAACCAACCCACGTAGAGTCCGCACATCCACTGGGGAATCAACCGCGTCCAGCACCGATACAATTAGTTCTTCTAGGTCCGGATTACTAATCACTACCTGAGAATCGCCTGTGCATCCAACCATCCGGGTATCGCGCGCGCGCACCGGCACAATCTTTACCCGCTGCTCAACATCATGTGAATCGCGGCGCTCTTTATGGTCCGGCCATTCGCTAAGACCATACATCCTGTCTGCCAGTCGCCGGTGTGGCTCATCGGCTATTCCGCTCGAGTCAAAACGGCGGAAATTTGAACTAGACTGGATCAGAGTTGAAATGCGCCGTGCAAGCCGATAACTCTCAGGATGACGCTTTCGGAGCTCGGCGGTCAGCATGTTCGTCAATTCTATTTGGCTAATCTCACACTCGATCTCGAAATCCGTCATTTCCGTAGTCAAATAATGCTCAAATCGATTTTTGCTAAGGAGTTGGACAAACAACTCTTGGGTCAAATCGGTATACGCGTTCGAGGCGCCCTCTTCAACAAGCAACCCAGCACTCCGAGAAGCCCTGACAAGAGCATGATGGGAAACGATGCGGTGCAATTCCGCCCAAAGGCGGTTCACATCAGACTGCTGAAGGCTTTCTACCCATTTGCCAGTTTTACTTTGACGTTCTGACCGGCGTGAAAAAGGCTGTTTTGGGTTGTCGCTTGCGACACTGGGCTGAGCTTCTTTTTCGATTTCGTTACTTATTGATTTCACAGGATTATCCGTGGTACCTGGAAGGTTGGGGATTTGTTCTCCCGGGGCGTGACTCGACGTGGAGTAGGTTCGTGTAATATTCAAAGTGGTAAGATCATGCGGAATGTGGTTGGCTGTAACTTTAAGAGCCCCTAGATACTTGCTGTTTGACAGTAGAAAAGTGGGTTGACGTCTGCAGGGTGAAGATCAGACCTTTAATCCTGGTGTACTACAATTGATGAGTTATCTTTGAGACTTTGCCCGGTGTTAACGGCTTTTTCTGGGCTTTTGGTGAGTAGGTCACTAGCTGTTGCTATGACCGACGCTGGGCATCTTAACAACAATTCAGGTAATGAGCAACAGGTTTTTACAGTCTGACAAGCTCATTAATTTCAGTAACTAAGGGCGAGCAAGGGAATCAGAAAGTTATGGAAGGCGTTTAGAATTGGACCTTTTCTGGTGGTGAAACATCGAACGTGTATATCCAAATTTGTTAGTGAGGCCGAAAGTTCTACGAGAGGTCTCATGGCTGGGACCAAATCCGGTTATCTGTACGACAACCCAAACGTGGCTTGCCCAAGTCCACGAAGGGGAAAAAATGAAAGCCTCAAAACTAAGCTCATTTCTCAAGACAGCGGCGTGTCCGACATCGAATACCTTGCTTCAATATCGGACTAGCGCTCTCCCCCCCGGGAACTCTATTCTAGTGATGCGTCACTTGGAAACTTGCGATTTTTGCAATGCGGAACTTCTGCTCCTGGCTCACTACACGGCTCCTGTTCACTCCGACCTCCGACCTTGTGAGATCCCCACAAACTTGCGAATTCTGGCTGAATCAGTGCTTAAGGAAAAGCATCAAGCACCTAGGGCCCAAGGCGATCCGAGTTTTGAGCCGTCTGAGGCCACCATTTCGGATGTTTAAAGGCCGACGAACTTCATCAGTTTGTAGCTCCAAATCACAACCCGCGAGAAGAACTGGAAACTCAAAGAAAACGACAAATTAAAAAAGTTTGTCGGACAGTGGTAAATCGATTTCAAACGTACTTCCCTCGCCGATCCTGGATCGAACTCTGACCTCACCGCCATGTGCTCTTGCCAAGTGCTTCACGATTGCCAAACCCAATCCTGTTCCACCCATCTCTCTTGAGCGTGCCCTGTCTATTCGGTAGAAACGTTCAAAAAGACGATCCAAATGTTGAGGTAAAATGCCGTCCCCTGTGTCCTGCACGAGAATTCGACTTGATCCATTTCTTTCGTATCCAACTGTTACTCTTCCGCCCTCACGATTGAATTTAATAGCGTTATCAATAAGGTTCGTTAGCATTTGCTCAAGCCGACGTGGGTCGGCGTAAACAACAGCATCAGGTTTGACGTGATTCTCGAGAACAACGCTCCTTGCTGATGCTTTCGCATTAAGAGACGCCATGACATCATTTACGATGCTCGACAGTTCAACGTCCCGAGCCTCTACGGTAACTTGTCCTGCCTCAATAGCGCTCAACTCCAAGATATCGTCTATCAGGGTATGCATCCGAACGGCATTCTTTCGAATGATCTTCAAGAATCGTTGGCTGTTTTCGGGTTCATCAACGGCCCCGGATTCCAAGGTTTCAATAAAGGCTAGAATTGCCGTTAAGGGAGTTCGCAGTTCATGAGACACATTTGAAAGAAACTCCTGCCGAACTCGCTCGAGTTTCTCCAGCCGGGTGACATCGAAGAAGACACCGATGGCCCCCTGCGGAATGCCTCCCTCAGTGTTGCTGAGCGGAACAATCCTCAAGTCAAAAATGCGCCGATCAGTTCCATAGGTCTCAACCTTAACTCCTGATCGTTCTATTCCATTCAACGCATCTTGAAAGGCGCCGTAGATCGCCGGATTCCGTGTTAATTCAGTAAGCCGCTGTGAAAGAGGAGTACCATCTCTTAGTTTGAAGACATGTTGGGCGGCGGCATTTGAAGCCACCACCCGCATGTCCCTATCTACCACCAGCAGGCCCTCGCGCATCCCACTCATGGTCGCCTCAAAGAGTTTGCCGAGGGCAAAGATCTCCTGGCGAGCATCAGGAAAGTAAGCTTCCGATTCTCTCGCCAAAGAAGAGCTCGTTTCATTATCTTCAGTAGCTGCAAATAAGACTCTGCCGAGGAAGAATCCAACGAAGAGAAGGAGAATACAGCCAACAATCGATGCGAGGCTAAACGATAACGTTAAGAGAATGGCTATGCCTAAAGCGACAAGCGCGCAAAGTATGATGAGTGAAGAACGAAATCCGAATTTACCGTTCATGAACGGAATTGTCAGGCTCCTTACTGCTGGAGCAGCCCGTGAAGCGGTATCCGACGCCTACCACTGTTTCGATGCAGTTTCCGCAGTCCCCCAGCTTCTGTCGAAGACGGCGAATGTGTACATCGAGGGTTCTTGCATCGCCATAATAACTGTAGCCCCAAACACTATCCAGAAGCTGCTGTCGTGTAACCACACGATCAGTACTCTTGGCGAGAACCGACAGAAGCGTAAACTCTTTATTGGTGAGTTTTATCTTCTGGCCATCACAGACAACTCGGACGTCTCCATAATCGATCATCAAGTGATCATCCTCGTATGTCTGGCTTGAACTTTCGTCAACGCGGCGCAGGACGGCCCGGACACGTGCCAGAAGTTCTCTAACTGAGAAAGGCTTTGTAATGTAATCGTCAGCTCCAAGATCCAAGCCTGCTACGCGGTCCGATTCTGACCCCTTTGCGGTTAGGATGATGATCGGAGTTCTTCGGGTTAAGGGCTCTCTTCTGAACCTACGGCACAGTTCTGTCCCACTCATTCCGGGAAGCATCAAGTCAAGAATGATCAACGTGGGAGGATTTCGCTCATTCAGGGCCTCAACCAAACCCTGTTCACCGGTTGAGGCAATTACAGTCGATAGCCCTTCCCGCTCAAGGTTGTATTTCAAACTCTCGGAAATGTCAGGATCGTCTTCTATTACGAGAATAGGTCGCGCCATGGCTTTTAATTGCTGTGCTTGATTATGGCGGCTTCTGCCATATAGACGGTCAACTCACATACATCTGTCACATAGTCACCGATGCGTTCGATATGCTTAGCAACAAATAGAAGCCGGGCATCGCGTGTGGCGGTGGAGGGCTCTGAAACCATCATCTCAATAAGATCGTGAAAGATCTGGTTATATAAGTCGTTTATCTCGCTATCTCGCGCGATCACCTCCCGAGCCATAAGAGCGTCGTTCGACGTGAAGGCATCAAGCGCAGACCGGAGCATAGAAGAAGCATGATCTGCCATCTGTCTCAATTTCACATTCTGCTTGAGTTCGGGTTCATTGTTTAAATCGATTGCAGCGCGAGCGATGTTGCACGCATGGTCAGCGATACGTTCGAGAACCGGGGCCATCTTTACCACTGCGATTACAAAACGCAGGTCTCTGGCGGCGGGCTGACGCAACGCGATAATGTCGATACATTGACGATCTATCTCGATCTCGATCCGGTCGATGGCGTCATCGTGAGCCAGCACTTCGCGGGCAACATTACTGTCACGCTCCATGAGAGAGTACATTGCGCGGTCGAGTGCTGCTTCAGCTTCGCCCCCTAACAGCAGCACTCGGTCGCGCAACGAGTTTAGTTCGTCGTCAAGATGTCTATGCTGAATCATGGCTGTCTTATCCAAATCTTCCCGTGATGTAGTCTTCCGTCAGCTTCTGATCTGGGGCAGTGAACATCCTCTCAGTTGAATTCACCTCGATGAGCTTCCCCAAAAGGAAGAACGCTGTCGTGTCAGAAACCCTTGCTGCCTGCTGCATGTTGTGGGTCACGATCACAATTGTGTAATGACTCTTTAATTCAAAGATGAGATCTTCAATCTTGGCGGTTGCAATCGGATCGAGCGCAGACGCCGGTTCGTCCATCAAGATGATTTCTGGCCGAATTGCCAGCGCGCGGGCAATGCAGAGGCGCTGTTGTTGTCCTCCTGAAAGACTCAGAGCTGAGGACTTCAGGCGGTCTTTCACCTCTGTCCACAGGGCTGCGTCCTTTAACGCCTGTTCGACTTTGTCCTGCAACTCCCTCTTGCTGGAAGTTAGCCGATTAATGCGCAGGCCATAGGCAACGTTTTCAAAGATCGACTTAGGAAAGGGATTGGATTTCTGAAACACCATGCCAACCTTGCGCCGCAAAGTGACAATATCCATAGAGCGACCGTAGATATTGCGTTCGTCAATCAGAACCTGACCTTCAACTCTTGTCCCTGGAATGATGTCGTTCATGCGATTCAACGATCGCAAGAAGGTTGATTTACCACATCCAGATGGCCCAATAAGAGCAGTCACCATTCGTTCACGAATATCGAGAGAAATATTAAACAGCGCTTGGCTCTTGCCATAGAAGAAGTTCAAATCAACCGCACTGATCTTGACCCGCGAGGAAGTGGACTCCTCTTCGCGAGTTTTGTATGAGCTAATTCTCGCCCTATCTAGCTGTTGCGGCGGTCCTAAGACTTCACTCGACATCCCGCTATTCTCAACCGAAATGACCGGTGATGTATTCCTCCGTCAATTTTTCTGTCGGATTCTCGAACATCTTTTCTGTTCTCGAAAACTCAATCAACTCACCCAGGTACATAAAGGCAGTAGAATCTGACACACGCGCGGCCTGCTGCATATTATGAGTAACGAAAAGAATGGTTACCTGCTCCTTCATCGTCATGATCAATTCTTCAATTCGGGCTGTTGCTAGTGGATCTAAGGCAGAAGTGGGCTCATCGAACAGCAACATCTCTGGATCGGTGGCCAGGGCTCGAGCGATACATAACCGTTGCTGCTGACCTCCCGACAATGTGTCTGCAGAGTCCCTCAATCGATCTTTAACCTCATCCCAGAGAGCCGCCGCACGCAGTGCAACCTCAACTTTCTCCTTTATGAAGTTCTCTTTCCCCCCCAGAAGACGCAGCCCAAAAGCAACGTTCTCAAAGACCGATTTTGGAAACGTGTTCGGCTTTTGAAAGACCATACCGATCCGCATTCGCATTTCTACCGGATCTGTTTCCGGAGCGATGATGTTAGTACCGCTCGGCTGTAAAGTGATTTGACCCTCATATCGAGTTGCGGGATAAAGATCATGTATGCGATTGAAACAACGCAGCAGCGTAGACTTGCCACACCCTGAAGGCCCAATTATGGCAGTCACACGATTGGCTGGTACGGACATGTTGATGTTCTTGAGCGCCTGCAACTCGCCATAAAAAAAATTAAGGTTCTGAATCTCGGCCTTAATAGGTTCCTTTGCCGCACCATGAAGCACACTTACAGGCGAGGCAGAATAAACTCCTTCGTCCGTCGCCATGCCCTGCACAGGATCTTCTACACTTGTTTTGTTCAATGTATTACCACTTAATACGCTTCCGTACTCTGTATCGAATCAAGATTGCAACGGCGTTCAATGATAACGTGATGACAATCAATACCAATCCCGCTGCAGCCGCGTTCTGAAGAAATTCCTGATCTGGGCGCGAAACCCAATTAAACATCTGAATCGGAAGCACAGAGAAAGGTGAATGCAACCATTCCGTAGAAATAAACGGCGGTTGGGGCTGAACTGGGGACGGGGGCAGAAACGCGATGAAAGTCAAAGCCCCAATTGTAATAAGCGGTGCTGTCTCGCCAATTGCCCGTGACAAAGCAATAATGATTCCTGTCATTGTTCCACCAACTGAGTAGGGAAGCAGATGATGACGTACTACTTGCCACTTGGTAGACCCAAGCGCATACGCAGCTTCACGAATTCCCTGGGGAATTGTTCGCAAACTTTCGCGCGTAGCTACGATTACAATCGGAAGAATAAGAAAAGCAAGAGTTAGACCTCCGGCAAGAACGCTCTGTCCCAAACCAAATTGATAAACAAGAAGCCCCAGTGCCATCAGCCCATAGATGATCGACGGTACTCCGGCAAGATTTGCGATGTTGATCTCAATGATGCTCGTAATCCAGTTTTTTCGGGCGTATTCTTCGAGATAAACCCCGGCGGCCACTCCGAGAGGCACTGCGGCGCAAGCGGTCACAACCATTATCAGAAGCGTTCCCACCCACGATGAGAGGATTCCTGCACGGCTTGCGAATCGTGATGGATAGGAAGTCAGAAATTGCCAGTTCAGACGAGGTAATCCATCATAAAGAAGATTGAAGAGGAGAGCGCTCAGCGTGACAATCCCTACCATGGTGCACAACGCGCCCACAACATTAAAAATGAGATCCTGACGCTTGCGCTTGGCTATTATCCGGGAGAAATCTCGCATTCTAATAGACCTCCCTGAAACGCTTCCGCAGCATGTAGCCCAGAATATTGAATACCAGCGTCATCAGAAACAGAGTCACACCGGCCGCAAAAATTGATTGATAACCGATACTGCCGTGGGGCAGATCACCAAGACTCACCTGAACAATAAAAGCGGTGATTGTTGCAGCAGGCTCCCGCGGATCGAGCGTTAGATTCGGCTGCATGCCGGCGGCGATTGCCACAATCATCGTCTCACCTATGGCTCGCGAGATTGCCAGTATGTAGGAAGCTACGATTCCTGATAGCGCAGCGGGATAGACAACTCTGCGTGCCGTGATAATGCGGTTTGCGCCCAATGCGTACGCACCCTCTCTTAGCGACATCGGTACCGCTCGCATGGCATCCTCGCTTAGAGAGCTAACATACGGGATGATCATGATGCCCATGACCACACCTGCACTAAGCATGTTGAAAGTTGGTAGTCCAGGAATAAGCTTTTGCAGCAGAGGAGACATGAACTGCAAAGCAAAATAACCATAAACAACTGTGGGCACTGCGCTCAACAACTCAAGGGCAGGTTTTATGATCTCTCTCAACTTCGGCGGCGCAAATTCACTTAAGTAAATCGCCACAATAGTTCCAATCGGTAAGGCAACCGCCAGAGCGACACCGGTTGTAACGAGCGTCCCAGCAACTAGTGGCAGAATTCCGAAACGTGGAACCGCAAAAAGTGGGGTCCATAAAGTATCAGTCAGAAACTCCCTGAGCGAAACGTGCCCGAAGAAGGCGGCTGACTCATAGACTAAAGTGACAACTATGCCGAGGGTAATTAGTACTGAGGAGAGCGCCGCCAGAAACAGAAGCAACTCAATGAAGCGTTCCTTCAAATATGTCAAAGGACGTGTCGCGAAGAATGAATCGGCCGCAGGGGGTTCGCTCGAGGCGGTAGTTGGCGCCGCACTGCTTAAGGTGGGCAGATCTTTCATCTTCGTAATCTAAAATGAACACAGGGGAGCCCACACCACGACTCCCCACTTTTTCAAGTTGGCCTTTCTTCTAGGACTTGGGGGTTCGCTGTAAAAGCTCTTCGACACTAAGACCAACTTCCGAGTGACCACCGAAACCAGTTCCAGTCTGCAGGTTCTGGAAACGCTCCAACGCCATCTTATAGGCATTCTCCGGCAACGGCAGGTATTTGACCTCGGTCGCAAGAGTACCCACGTTCTCAAGGTAGAACTCGACAAACTCCTTGACCTCAGGTTTTTCGGCGGCCCTGCGGCTCACATAAATGAACAGTGGACGCGAAAGGGGATTATAAGTTCCCGCAAGTACATTTTCAGGACTGGGTAATACCGGACCCTTGACCTCGTTCTGCTCCCACTCAATTGCAACTGCCTTCATCCTCTGATTATGTGGTGCAAAATAGGCGTAAGGAATATAACCAAGTGCGAATTTGTTCCCTTCGATGCCCTGAACAAGAACGTTGTCATCTTCGCTGGCCGTGTAATCACCTCGACTTGACTTGGCTTTACCTACAATCGCCTCGGTGAAGTAATCGAATGTTCCTGAATCGGCGCCGGGACCAAAGAGTACAATCCTCTCTTTGGGCCACTCCGGACGAATCTGATTCCAATGCGTAATTTTGTTCTGAGCTTCTGGCTCCCAGACTCGTTTTAATTCCGCTACTGTCATCGAAGAAACCCAGTCGTTCTGCGGATTCACAACTACAGTTAAAGCATCAAAACAGATTGGCAACTCGATAAACTCGATGCCGCTTTGTCTCATCTGCTCAATCTCTTCAGCCATGATTGGCCTGGAGGCGTCCGTTATGTCAGTCTCGCCCCTAGCGAATTTCTTGAAACCTCCACCAGTTCCTGAAATCCCAACCGTGACTCTGACTTGCCCTCGCTTCAGATTCTGAAACTCCTCGGCAACCGCCTCGGTGACAGGGAAGACCGTGCTCGAACCATCGACTTTTATAACCGCTGGTTCAGCCCTGGGGGACTGGCTTCCACCACACGACAGACTTGTTAATGCCACAAATACGGAAAAAACTGATAGGACCAGAGCCTTTTGCGAGAGAAACATAGAAGCAGCTCCTGCACTAGCGCTTGATTTTTTGCAAACAAGTCAGAGTAGAAGCCGCATGTTACATCAAGCTGAAGTGCGCCTGAACTTTATGTTAACAGCCGGGCGGGGTCAGGGGTTGACTTTGTTGTACTAGTGCGGGGATTAATCTGTAGCCGACATTCACCATGGTGTCAATTCTGACCTGATAGGGCGCCAGTTTGTGGCGCAACCTATAGATGTAGACGTGCAGACTTTCCGTATTGAGAGGCTTGGTGTCCCCCCAAGCGTATCGCCACAGGTCTTGAGAAGAAACAATCCTTTCGGGCATGCGCAGCAGGCGTGACAAGATTAGGAATTCCGTTCGCGGCAAACTTATAGTCTTTCCATTACAGGCGACGTAATAGTTTTTGTGTTCGAGCCGGAGATAACCATCGTCATAAACATCATTTTCTTCATACCTCGAAGTTGACATGATCGTGGTCTCAGTCTCAGGGTGCATAAATGTCATTTGTCTTACAAAAGGTTAAGGTAGAACTTCCCGGGCGAAAGTACTTAACTATGCGCCCGGGAGCTCCTCCCCGGTCAAATTAAAACTTCAGCTTTGCTCTGAACTGCATCACCCGCGGTCCTCCTACTGTTGAGGTAATGCGACCAAAGTCAGGACTGCCTATTTCGAAATCTGGAGCCGCAAAATTTGCCTTATTGAAGACGTTGAACACATCCCAACCAAGTTCGATCGAAACGCTTTCACTAAGTCTGGTGTTCTTTAGAATGCCGAGATCGAATCGACTTTGGGTACTTGACCTGAGCACATTTCTACCCAAGCTGCCATTTTGGCCGAGCGATGAGCACAGCACCGAACTATTAAACGCCGCCTCTGTTACATCAGCGCCCTGCGTGCGCAGTTGCTCAAGCGTGCCGCACAATCCTGGCCTACCAAAACCCAGTCGGTAAAGTCCGCCCGACCCGCGGAAAAGATCAGCGTAATGTGTTGCGCTCCCGATCTCAGGCTCAGGTGCAAAGATGGTATAAGGATTTCCTGTTTGTGCCTGGAAGAACCCCGAAAGCTGCCAACCACTAGAGAACCCGTTTCGAGCTCCGAACGCGGGGATGTCGTAGACGAAGTTCAAACTAAAACGGTGAGAACGATCGAAGTCCGATACTGCCCGATTGGCGTCAGGATTCCTGAGATCTCCTTGGACCACGAATCCCGTATTGGGAACGTCAGGCTTGCCGGAACCGGCGGTGCTCCCTGGATCAGTGGAGCTCGTGTCAATCGATTTGGACCAGGCGTAGGCTCCATTGAACTGCAAGCCTCGAGACAAACGTTTAGTGAGGGTAAACTGAGCTCCGTGGTAAGACGATTCGCCATTCGAGCGCAGTATCAGCGCTTCGGGTACATTAAATCCAAGGATCGGCACGCGTGCTTCAAAGTTAATTACCTGACCACCCCCTAGGCTGTTGCCTGCGCAAGTCAGAGGATTAGCCAGATTCAAGTCAACAGGTGTCCCACCCGGAATCGTTAGTACGCCACCAGCACAGCTAGCCGAGCCACCAACGCGGTAGGGATTAGCGAAACCAAAAGCACGACCCAAGCCTCGCTCACGCGCAGTGTTGCCGGAATTAAGTGGTCCATTCGGCGCTCCGGCTGCCAGGTAAGCCTGATTAAAACGTTCGAAGATGTGGTCAGGCGTATTGGGATCATTCAAATCGAATCCCTGGTTAAACGCGAGGGCTTGAAGAAGATTTCTGCCACTCGTTCCAACGTAGCGGGCTTCAAACAACAAGTTCTTCGTAATCTCATATTGAACACCGAGATTCCATTGCTGCACATAAGGCGTTTTCAAATTGCGATCGACAGCTCGGAACTCAAATGTCTCAGCAATATTGCCCGGAGCTGTGATGTTGCCTCTCGGATCCATGGTGACTCCGGTATTATCCCTTATCACGTAGGTACCACCCGCTCCTGAGCTGCGAACTATCCTAAATGGCAGCCAGTTATTAAGTGGTAAGGTTGTGGGCTGAGCTCCAAATGCATTGTCGTAAGGCACGTTGCCTGATGGCACTGTTATTTCGATCTCGCGCAGAAACGGATAATTACTAAAGACCGTGTTGATGAACGACGCGGAAGGACGATCATAAAACAAACCGTATCCTCCACGGACTACCATACGGTTTGACTCAAATGGGGAATAGGCAAATCCGATGCGGGGAGCAAGATTATTCCTATCCTGACCGTTTAAAGTGTGCTTGTTACCAACCTGCGCGGTTGCGGCAATTGCGCCATCAACGTTCGCCAAACCTGTGGGTCTAACGTTGTTCGGCACAATAAAGCCGGGTGCAGGGTTGTCGCACAAAGAGTTGGAACCACCCGATTGAGTAAAGCAAGGCTCAAAGCTTGAGAAATCGAAATTGCCAATCCGTCCATCCTTTTCGGTGGGCCACATGAATAACTCGTATCGCAATCCGATGTTTAGATTCAGCTTACTAGATAGCTTCCAATCATCGGAGATGTAAAGACTGTAGTCCTGAAAACGAAACACCTTACTTGTTAGACCAAACTGCGTATCGGCCTCGGTGGCGTTTCCTGTTAGCAGTTGGGTAAAGCTGTCGAACTTTTCGAATTCAGTTGCTTGCTCCTCAGGAAGACTGGAATCGTACTGGTGGCGTTTGTAATCACCACCAAAGCGAATGGTGTGGCGATTCTTTATCCAAGTGATGTTATCCGAGAAACTAAAGGTCCGCTGCTTACGTTGATTGAAGGAGTCATTAGGACCACCGAAAGAAAACTGCGACATGTTCGTACCCGGTCGTCCGATAAAGTGGCCAAGGCGCCTGGTACCCGGGCTGTCATCGAAGAGCAGTGCCGGATTGATGATACCAACTGCCGCACTCGTAAACTCCTCGGTAAGAAACGGATCATCTAACTGCCTAGTATTGTTCAAGTAGAACAGGCCAAAACGGGCTTCATTGATCAAGGTTGGCCCGAATACATGCTGATCAGAGATGGCGAGCGTTCGATTACGATCAGCACGGCGCAGAGTAAACGGCGAAGCCAAGCTCGAGGGGTCAGGGAATGAGTCAAGGGCGGGAAAGTTGCTGAAAAAGAACGTTCCACTTAACGTGTTCTTCCTGCTCAGTTGGCCATCTAACCTTGTAGTAAACTGTTGCTGTTTGAATTCCGATGGATGCACGTTAAGTTGCTGCACCAAGGGATTATTCTCGCTCAAAGTGCGAGTAAATACATTCGGGGCAAGTCCAAATTGGAACGCTCGCGCACCTGCCCGGTCCACACCGATAAGTCGTGCCCCTACTCGAGGTGCTGGAATTATGTAATTCCCTGTCACGGGATTACGTAGATTAAAGAGTCGCACTGCGACAGGCGAAATGTCAGCGGCAGTCAAACAGTTACTTCCTGTGCAGCCGTTTTCAGTATTAAAGGCATCAGCTAACGCCTGTGCTGACCGCTCTCCCGAGATGCGGGTAAGGGCTAGCGGAAGCACAGTCGTGCTTCTAGCCGTAGGCACAAAGCCTGTTGCTGCATCTGTATACTGATATCCGCCGAAAAAGAAGAACTTTTCCTTAACGACAGGTCCTCCTATTGTAAAACCGGCTTCATTGCGACGCGCCTTAGGTTTATCGATTCCCTCTTTATTAAAAAAGAAATCGTTTGCGTTCAGCTTCTCGTTTTGCAGATAGTAGTACGCCGAACCGTTAAAGCTATTTCCGCCCTGCTTGGTCAACAGCTGAAAATTGCCGCCGCCAGAACGTCCGGTCGAGGCGTCATACAAACTCGTCTGTAGTTTGACCTCCTGCAGTGTCTCTGGTGCAGGGGCGATGTTGTCATTAAGGGAGCCTTCATTTGTTGTTATGTTCGTGGCATCAATGCCGTTGTAAAAAAGGCTTGTGCTCGTCGTGCGCGTTCCGTTCACGGAGGGAGACTGATTCCCGTTGCCATTGGTTAGCACTGGCGATAGTTCGGTGTTCACACCGGCTTCAGTAGAGAGCAACTGCGTGAAGCTGCGCGTCGATGTGGGGACCGCAACAAGGTCTTCCGCTGACAACTGCCGAAAAATGGTTGCCGTTTCAGGCGTAACGAGCGCTGCCCCTTCCGTGATATTGACCACAGCTCCAACTTCGCCAACTTCCAGCTTGTCTTCGAGTGTCCGTGGTATCGCGGCCTCGACTTCGATTCGCTCCCTGACGAGCTTCCTGAACCCTGTAAGCTCATAAGTGATCTCATAAGCGCCCACAGGTAAAGCTGGAACGGTCCAACGACCTTCATTGTTTGCAATCGCGGTTCTCAGAGCTCCTGTGCTGAGACTCCTAACCATTATAAAAACGCCAGGCAGATTAGCTCGGTTTGGATCATGGACCACACCACTGAGGGTGCCGCTGGCAGACTGCCCGAGAACGTTCGATGGCGAGAACACAATCAAAGCCAAAACTAGCAGAATGCCAACGATCCTTTTTGTAACTATCCATTGATTGAGGGATCTCATTTCATCTCCTTGTTTTTCATGGCACCATTGGGCCAAACAAATATTCGGACACAAACTCGATAATGGGTGACGGGCTGACAACTCGCCCTGGGCACTGAGAGATCGGCGTCGTAGGACCGAAAACAAAACGACGAGAGCTTTTGTTCTTAATGAACGATTGGCGCATGACCAGACCAAGCGCTCTAAACGTGACCTAACAAAGGTGTAGCAGAACAGTCAGCATGCTGAGGTATCCAGATTACGGCGATGTAAACAACGAATTAACGATCCATTAAATTTGACTGGAGCAGAGGAACCTGGTCTTAGAAGCCATCTGGCGGGATTTAACATAGTGTTAACATCGGCGTAACACAGCATCAGTAGAATTGCACCCTCTTCAAAACCGCGTTCAAATATTCCAACCCTGACAGGATTGATCTGATGGGAATTTCAAACGAACTGAGTACTGAGATAGCGACGGAAATCCTTTCTAACCGACAGAAATCCAACCGTGAATTAAATGATCTAAAAGAGATCGTCTTGAACATCCATTCAACGCTTCAGAAGATGACAGACGATGCCCGCGCTCATCGTTTGAGGTCGTTATCGAAGCGCGAAGCGGAACGTAATAAGGACTAGAAAAAGGCCCCGGTGGGTCGGCTGTCACCGGGGCGTATCGAGCGGTTTCGTTTGGTCCGCAACATACTCGCCGAGAACCCCGAACGAGTATGTCAGGTGTCGCTGGCAGGAATACCCACCACGGAAGTTTGATCTGCTCCGCGAGTCTCCTTCATTCGATTCTTATTGACCCGATAAGAAGTGCGGGTGCTGCTTCACAGTTACTGTGCGCCTTCGCGAACAACCGTAAACGAGTATCTGTTGAGGATGGTAACCTCGAGATGCTAATGACTGGTTACCAGAACCTTAATTGATCGTTACACGTGCCAAGGTAGTGTTGAGTTAAAGTTACGAGTGATGAGTAGAAGCCAGAAGTCAGAAGCCGGCCGTAGCAAGTCTCCGGCTCCTGACTCCTGACTCCTGTCTTCTTACTTCTACTTACGACCATCACTCATGACTACTGCATTGCCCTTTGCTGATCTGCTTCGGTAAGATCGCGCCAAAAATAGAGTTCACAAAAGGATCCTATGGACAAATTCGGTATAGCCGCTGCCTTGCAAGAGATCGGAATGCTTCTCGAATTAAAAGGAGGAGACGCGCGGTTCAAAGCACGGGCCTATAAACGTGGAGCGCGTGCGGTTGTCGACCTAGCGAACGATCTTGGCGAGCTAGTAAAACAAGATCGCTTGAACACAATCAGCGGTGTAGGGAGCGCTCTCGCTTCACAAATCAAAGCCCTCTACCTTACAGGATCTTCACCACTCCTCGAACAACTCCGAAAAGAATTCCCTCCCGGTATCATAGAACTCTCGGCAATCCCAGGACTTAGTGTAAGTAAGATCGAACAGTTGCATCGTGAGCTGGGCATTTCATCGGTCGACGAGCTCAAAGCTGCTTGTGAAGCTGGCAAGGTGCGCTCCTTAAAAGGTTTTGGCGTTAAGCTCGAGCAAAAGTTAATTCAATCAGTCTGTGATCACCAGAATCGTGAACAGCGCCTCCATATACATCATGCGTTAAACACAGGTGAACAGGTGATCGAATACCTGCGAAGTGGACCACGAGTTGCGAACGTGGAACTAGCGGGAGCTGCCAGACGAGCCAAGGAGACTGTCTCCAGCATAGAAATCGTTGCCAGCGGACAACAACCAGCCGCAATAATTAAGCATTTCCTTCGTTTTCCCTTGATAACAGAGCTTCAGCTTCAGACGAAGGACCGGTGTGTCGCACGATTCGTCGATGGAGTTAAATGTTCGATCAGCGCAGTGCGTCCTGAGAACCATGCTATGGCTCTGCTATTCGCCACGGGTTCGGCGGCCCACGTTGAAAAGCTACAGCAGTTGGCCTCGAGGAAACGCTTTAAGTTAAAGCCGTCAGTGAACATCAAGAAGCCTTCCTTGCGAACTGAAACTGATATCTATCGCCGACTCGATATGCAGTTTGTTCCTCCCGAACTTCGCGAAGATGAAGGCGAGATCGAAGCTGCCTTAGCTACTGAACTCCCAGAGGATCTGGTAACACTTCCCGACATCCGTGGCATGGTCCACTGTCATACTACCTATTCGGATGGCAAAGCATCTATTGCACAAATGGCCAGCACAGCAGAAGCAATGGGGATGAAGTACTTGACGATCACTGATCACTCACCAACCGCATCTTATGCTGGCGGCGTCACTCTCGACCGTTTGCAGCGACAGTGGGATGAGATTGCAGAGGTCCAGGAGCAGGTCGGCATAAGAATTCTGAAAGGCACCGAGTCAGATATTCTGGCAGATGGAAGTCTTGACTACCCCGACAAGGTTCTCGAACAATTCGATATCGTGATTGCCAGCATTCACTCGCGCTACAAGATGGATGCGGACCAGATGACGAAGCGATTGATAACAGCGATGCGTAATCCCTTCTTCAAGATCTGGGGCCATGCCCTCGGGCGACTAATCCAGCGCCGACCTCCGTTTGCATGTCACATTGAAAAAGTCTTGGATGCAATCAGTGATTCGCGCGTAGCCGTCGAGATCAACGGCGATCCCTATCGACTCGACATGGAACCACGTCTGATTCGGGAGGCGCAAAAGCGTAACATCAAGTTTGTAATCTCAGTCGATGCTCACTCGACGGGAGCCATGAACAACCTCAAGTATGGTGTCGGAATTGCCCGACGAGGTTGGGTTAGGCATTCTGAGGTTCTAAACACCTTAGAGGTTAAATCATTTGCTGGAGCGGTCCATCCTTAATCAATTAGCTCGCTGAAAACCAAGACGTAACCGTTCGGGTCTCTGACTTCAAACTCTGAGTCGCCGTAAGGTTGCTTTCTGAGCGGCTGAAGTATGGTTACGTTTTCTCGTAGCTGATTGTAAAACTCCTCCACTCCCACCATCCGAATATAAACATTCCAGACTCCGCCATCGCGTCTACTGTAGTTATCCTTCTTTTCGTAATCACTTAATCGCTGCACCATGATCTCGATATTGTCTCGGACTAAAATCCCAAATTGGTGAGGTTCGTTTGCTGGGAATAGGTGAGAGTCAAAGCCCAGATGCTCTTTATACCAACGAGCTGTGGCGCCAACATCAGCAACAGTGAAACAGGGGGCGGCAGACTGTAAACTTGGCATAAGTCTATTCTCCTTCATGGGCAGTTTCTCCACCCTCTGGACCATAGAACATGACCCAAAGGGCAAGATCGTCCGTAAAGTTCTCAAAGTGATGTTCTACTCCAGCAGCCGCGAACAGCAAATCAGCGGGGCCGAAAGGCTGACGAGATTCTCCGCAAACGAACTCTCCCTGTCCCTGCAGGACGACATAGACTTCATCGCGAGTATGCGGCTGTTGTAAATCTATTTCTCGCGGTGCATAGATCTCGACGACTAATGAACCATGTTTGAAGACTGTGGCGAAACGCTCGCCGTCAGGTGTCGGCAGACGAGTGAGTGCCGTAGCCAGGTTTACGTGAGCACAAGGTGTTTTAAAAGTCATGGGATTGTCGATTATTGATTGTTGATTGTTGATTGTCAGTTTCCAATTGTCGAGTAAAAAACCTGTTGAGGAAAAACATTCTCTTGATTAACCACACCAGCGCGACGATCAAGAATCATAAATCAGCAATCGACAATCAACTATCGACAATCGGTAATCACTACTCACTTCCACGGCAGGGTGCCTGCCGCCAAGTATCGCTCATTAAGTCGGTTAAGGCGGACCTTAAGTATCTCCTTGGCTTCTATTGCTGTAAGAGCTTCTGGTGAGAACTCTACACGTCGGGCCCACTCCTCCCAGGTTTCCAACAGCTTCGCATGGGCCCCACTCTCAGTATGAACTTGTGAGGAAACGACCAAAAGATGCTTTTCGAGCTCTCGAGCAGCTTCTCCTGGTTTCAACTTTGCTGCCTTGGGCCATTTCAACTGGTCAGTGCGCACCGATCCCAACTCCTCAGTAAAGCTCAGCAGCATCCGTGCTGGCTTGGAGAGCGCATTCATCTGCCAGTTCTCACGTGCACTACCAACTGCATAAATCTCAGCCCACAGATTGCGATGAACAAACGTAACTTTTCCAGAAACAAGTTTTGTGACAATTGCGTCCGGATGACCTTGAAGTTCACTTAACCTACGAAATATTAGGGAAGCCAACGGGTGTGACCACCACGATCTATGCAAAGGTTGGTGCGTTATGAGAGTACAAACGCTTGGCAGTCCCGGATCAGATTCCAACAACAGGCCAAGCTCCTCAAGTTGGCGCAAGATAGATTTAAGAGAAGTTCCCACGTGGCGAAATTCTACAATAGAATAGTGGGTCTTTGGTCTCTTGGTCTTTGGTCTTTGGTGTATTGGTTTTTGGTCTCTTGGTCTCTTGGTCTCTTGGTCTTTGGTCTTTGGTCTCTTGGTCTC
>CAZNPP010000083.1:0-4667 GCA_964574785.1 uncultured Chloracidobacterium sp.
ATCTGTCTCAGCTTGCCGGGCACATGGGAAAAACTATCTCACGGTGAACCCACCTGGTTTGTTGGTAAGAAGGTGTTTGCAATGTTCTCAAACAATCACCATAACGACGGGCACGTGGCCATCTGTCTCCCTGCAGCGATCGGCATCCAGGAAATGTTGATAAAGAGGAATCCGACGAAGTTCTATCGCCCTCCTTATGTAGGTGTACGGGGCTGGTTCGGTATTGAGCTTGATCAAATCAAAGATAAGGAACTTACGCTGCACATTAAGGAGGCCTGGCGATTGATTGCTCCAAAGAAGCTACAGGACCAAGATCAGGACCAAAACTCATCCCACCCATACTGATCTGAAAACAGGTCCCAGACCTCGGATATCTTTCCATCTCTAACATGCACAACCAAAGCCAAGTTGACATCAAGGTTTTTGCCGTTACGCTGGGCAGTCAATCTCTCGAGATTTACCACGTGCTGATCACTGGCGACTGTGTCATGCAGCTCTGGCTTGAAGGTTCCATTGCTTAGTTCCATTAGCTTGCCGAAGTAGGCGAATAGCTCGTCATGTCCGTGATAGGTTCCAGCTACAGGACTTCGACCGGGAACCTGCCACGTGACGTCTGCAGAGATGAGCTGTTTTAGAGTCTCCAAGTCACCGCTAGAGAAAGCTGCCACAGCCTCTTTCATGAGATTAATATCTGGATGATCATTCATATTTTGTAAATAGGCTAACCTTGCAAACGCTTCACTTGGCGTTTTTCCTTAAAGCAGATCTCAATGTCGATAACCCTTTCAAATTTGTCCAAACGGACTATCACATCGTTTAGCTTAACCCGGTAGATAATCCGTTTCAGTTTGCTCAAGTTGTGAAGGCTTCTGAGCAAATTCTCACGCTTAAATTCATCACATTCCTGGAGTTTGAGCCTTTGTCGCAATGACCATTCAAAAGTCGGATACGCTCATAAAATCACAGCATTGGAACTCGTTAAGCTGTGTTTGTTGAACGGTTGCTCCTTGACTGCTTCTCAGTTAGCATTATCCAAATCGTTACGGACCAGACTTAGTCTCCGAAAAATCGGTTGCGATTTGCACGAAACTACCGTAACCCTTAACGCGTAACATACATATAATGGCTACACCCGCAGGAACTCTCCTCGGACGTTATGAAATCCGTTCCCCCATCGGTGCAGGCGGGATGGGCGAAGTCTATCTCGCACGCGACGTCAGACTCGATCGCCCCGTAGCCCTCAAGCTCCTTAGCGGTGAAATGACACGGTCAGAAGACCGAGTTTTACGTTTCGAACAGGAAGCTCGTGCGGCATCAGCGCTCAACCATCCAAACATTCTAACCATTTACGAAATCGGCCATGCGGCTGCCGGCCATTTTATTGCGACCGAGTTTATAGACGGCGAAACATTGCGGCAGCGCATGACTGACAACTTGATAAGGCCCGCTGAAGCCATAGACGTTGCCTTGCAAGTCTGTGCCGCACTCTCCGCAGCCCACTCAGCAGGAATTGTTCATCGAGATATAAAACCCGAAAACATCATGCTCCGGCATGACGGATATGTGAAAGTCCTCGATTTTGGGCTTGTTAAACTTACTGAACCGCAGTTGGTTGATACGGAGGCTCCGACAATCTCGCCAGTCAAAACTGATCCCCGAGCAATAATGGGAACTGTAGCCTATATGTCACCAGAGCAGGTCCGAGCTTTGGATATCGACGCTCGCGCTGATGTCTGGAGTCTCGGGGTGGTTCTGTATGAAATGATTACGGGCAAGACTCCTTTCGAAGGCGGTACTAGTGGAGACGTAATCGTTTCAATTCTGGAACGGCAACCCGCGCCGCTCGCTCGGTTTGCTGCCGAGATACCTCTCGAACTCGAGTGGATCGTTAAGAAGGCTCTCGCCAAAGATCGAGAGGAGCGATATCAAACTATCAGGGACTTTGCCGTTGACCTCAGGCGGTTGCGACAGGAATTAGAGTTTCACACTAAGCTTGGACGCTCGAACTCCTCAGGAGATGTCGAACAGGTTACCCCTGCTCGAACGACTTCTGGTTCAACAAGCCCAGCGAGGAGCACGCAAGGTGACAAATCAACATCGAGTGCTGAGTTTCTACTCGGCGAAATTAAGCGCCATCGGATAGGGGCCACCATTGCTGCGATAGTGCTTGTGATAGTGGCCGGTATTATTGGTATTGCGGTCTATGGAACTCTCAAGCGCACCAGTGCGGCCGAACCCTTTCAGGAGATGCGAATCAGCCGGCTAACTAACACCGGTCGTTCAAATGGCGCAGCAATTTCACCCGATGGGAAATACGTTGTGCATGTGGTGAACGAAGCGGGGCGCCAAAGTCTCTGGATCAGACAAGTAGCAACCTCAAGTAATGTTCAGATACTTCCACCGGCGGAAGTTCACTATTGGGGACTGACCTTTTCGCGTGACGGTAACTTTGTCTACTACATCATGGCGGAGTCGGGTCCACCAGCCTCTCTCTACCAAGTGGCTACTTTAGGAGGAAACCCTCGCAAGATTGTAGATAATGTTGAGCCTGCAGTGGCACTTTCAGCCGATGGAAAAAGACTAGCATACTTACGCTGGGATTCCGGTGAACATGAAACCGGACTTTACCTCGCCAATGCTGACGGCAGTGGGGAGCAAAAGCTTCTGAGTCGAAAAGCGCCAGAGCATATCAGCGATGTTTCATGGTCTCCTGACGATACTATCCTCGCTGCGGCAGTTAAGAATCATGACGACAGAGGGTATTACATGAGCGTCGTCGCCATTGATGTTAAGGAAGCAACCATTTTTCCGATATCTACTCAGCGGTGGCTTGGCGTTGGCCGTCCCGAATGGCTAAGCAACGGGACAGGACTGGTGTTGACTGCTCAGGATCAGGCGTCAAGGCTTTGGCAGGTCTGGCACCTGTCATATCCCGAGGGCGAAGCGCGTCGCATAACAAATGACTTAAACGACTATAGAACCATTAGCATAACCGCCGATTCGAGCGTGCTAACAACCGTTCAAAGAGATCAATTGTCGAACATATGGATCACTGACGCTGAAGGAAATCCTAAGTCGGGCTCACAATTGACATCAAGCAAATACAATGGCTGGGCCGGACTTGCCTGGACCCCCGATCAGAGAATCGTGTACACCTCGAATGCTAGCGGTAACCCCGATATCTGGATCATGGACGTCGATGGGAGTAATCAGAAACAGTTGACTGCTAACTCAGGCTCCAACGTTTACCCGTCAGTTACACCTGATGGCCGTTACATTGTTTTTGTTTCTGACCGGACTGGCACGCCTGCCATTTGGCGAATGAACATAGACGGGAGCAGGCCGGTGGAATTAACTTCGGGGAAAGTTTCATATCCGGTCTCATCAGGCGATTCGAGGTGGGTAATTTTCGATAAGTACGAATCAGCTAAACGGACCCTTTGGAAAATACCAATTGACGGTGGAGAGCCTCTACAGGTCACCGAAAGGTTTGCTGATTTTCCGACTGTTTCACCAGATGGAAAGTTGATTGCTTTTTACTACTTCGACGATGAGACGAAGTGGCAACGAAAGCTAGCAATTATGCCCATCGACGGTAATGTCCCTTCACGTGTTTTTGATGTTCCCGCAACCTCTGGCCGCGTGATTCAATGGCAGCCCGATGGTCGGGCTATTACATATGTCGATCATCGCGGGGGTGTTACAAACATCTGGGCCCAGCCGCTTGATGGCGGCGAGCCAAAACAGTTGACCTCCTTCAATAACGATCAAATCTTCTTTTACAGTTGGTCTCGCGACGGAAAATCTCTCGCCCTGTCTCGCGGCGTCGTGATGAATGATGTCGTTATGGTAACGGATCTGAAATAGGAGCTTTACTGGTCCACCTCTAAACTAACATCCACGAAATCCACACAAAATACTACGCGCACGTTAGTGTGGTTTTCGTGGATTCTATTTCATCGCAAGAGGATGTCAGAATTCACGAACAACCACCCCTTAACGAATGAAACACTGGTTACCGCTTCAATTCACCTTGCTGGTAAGCACAAAGATCTGTCCCACATTCTAGAAAAGTATGGCCCTCCTCCACTCTGGGCCAGGCGACCGGGATTTGTCACTCTGCTACAAATAATCCTCGAGCAGCAGGTCTCGTTGAGGTCCGCTCGTGCGATGTTTGAGCGCCTCAAACGTTCAGTCGTTCCACTCAGCCCTGAGCGATTTCTGGAATTGGGAGAAGCAAATCTCCGCGATCTCGGGTTAACCCGCCAAAAGACTGCTTATTGTCTCCATCTCTCTGAATCGATCGCTTCGCGCAAGCTCTCTTTAACATCACTTTCACGGATGAGCGACGCCGATGTCAGGTCACGACTGACTGAGTTAAAAGGGATTGGTCTGTGGAGTGCGGATGTCTATCTTTTGATGGCTCTCCGGCGACCTGACGTTTGGCCAGCAAGTGATCTGGCTCTTGCTACTGCCATCAAGAAACTGAGAACACTCGAGACTCGACCTGGTGCCACTCAACTTACCGAATTAGCTGAGTCATGGCGCCCGCTCCGCTCGGTAGCGGCTAGAATGTTGTGGCACTACTATCTTTCGGAAAAAGTGATGAGTGATGAGTGATGAGTGATAGTCGTCACTCATCACTCGTCACTTCGTCACTCATCACT
>CAZNPP010000083.1:4767-18514 GCA_964574785.1 uncultured Chloracidobacterium sp.
TCGTCACTCATCACTCGTCACTTCGTCACTCATCACTATTTACTTAACAATTCTCGATTCGGATGCTACAGGCACCCCAAGATCAATCTTGGTAATCTCTGGTACGTTTGCCATCGTACGCTCGATTAGCTTGTCCACAACGGCATTAAGATCTACGGTCTCCGCGTACACTTGAAGCTGCTCGTCAGCCGACGTACCCCGCTCGAGAATCTTGTGAATGTGCTCGACTTCCTTCCGAGAACCTAAATCATCGAGGACATCATCGACAAACTCCAGCAGTTCGAGTATCAGATCGCGAACCGGAACCTCTTTCTGCTTACCAAAATCGATCAGCTTTCCGTCCAATCCATAACGCACGGCGCGCCACTTGTTCTCCTGAATCAACATCCGGCGATAGAGTCGAAAGCCAAGATTCTTATCAATTAGTTTGTTCAGCTTGGCCACAATTGCTTGAAACAGCGCTGCAATTGCAATCGTGTCATCAACCCTCGTAGGAATGTCGCAGACACGAAATTCGAGAGTCGGGAAAAACGGATGGGGCCGTATGTCCCACCAAATCTTTTTGCCGTTATCAATACAGCCAGTCTTGATTAAGAGATCCACGTACCGTTGAAAGCCACTGTAGGAGTCAAAGTGATCGGGTATATCTGTGCGAGGAAACTGCTTAAAGATCTCTGTCCGATACGATTTGAGCCCCGTATTGTGGCCCATCCAGAATGGTGATGAGGTTGAAAGCGCGAGCACGTGAGGCAGGAAATAGCGGGCTGCATTCATGATGTGAATTGCGCGTTCGCGATCTTCGACACCCACGTGCACGTGCAGTCCAAAGATTAGCAGCGATCGTGCGACAGTTTGCAGTTCCTGCACCAACAACTCGTAACGTTCATCATCGAAGATCTTCTGATCCTGCCATCGCGAAATTGGATGAGTCGAAGCTGCCACTATCGCCAAGCCATTCTTATTAGCCAGACTCGAGATAATGCTTCGCAGCCTCGTGATGTCGGCGCGCGCCTCCTCTATGTTTCGGCAGATGCCGGTGCCGACTTCAACCATAGATTGAATCATCTCAGGCTTGATCTGTTCCCCCAGCAGCATTCTGCCTTCTTCGAGAATCTCAGCAACATGGGACCGTAGCTCACGGGTTCGTGGGTCTACAATCTGGAATTCTTCTTCTATACCCAACGTGAACTGTTCGAACATCATCTACTCCTTGCCAACTTTGACTGGCATTGAAATTCTCTCAAGCGATTAAAGATCTAATCATTCTCCAGTCAGGGGTGACTTTTCCAATCACCTCGTGTCGCAAATGTCGGGCTGCACTCGTTATCGAGTATACAGGGCTGTACAAATCGAAGTGGACGTACCATGTCCTTGGAGTACCTTCCTGAAATAGAAAATGAAGTACAGCTTCCCCTCGTCCTTTCTCGTAATAGCCGCCACTCGTGTCGCCATGATTTGCAAACAATCGAGTAAAGTCGTTTCGACGCGATAACCTTGACTGAATAAAAGGCCAAGCTTTGAAGCTGATACCAACTCCCCCTTCACCATACACACTTTCGATGTTCTGCACGGTATCCCAAAGCCCTTTCGCCTGCATTCGCATGAGAATCAACAACAGCGCCTGTTGTTTGTCAACTGCAAGGCTATTGAAAGCTAACCCATCCGTAGTAGGCGCCTCCCAGAGTCCCCGTAACTTACCGGATAATGCTTCACGAACATCATGAGGCAACTCCCTCCAACTAAGTCCGGGAGTTACTTCAGCCGTATCAGGCATTTCCTAGCTCTCGTTCAATGAGGTCAGGAGCCTCTGCCGAAAGTTCCTGAAACCGCACGCCAACACCGCGTCCTGGATTACTGTAAACCACCTCCGCGTTCGCGACTACCTGCTCACCTTCTGAGAACGGGATGCGAACGAGGAATGCCTCATCAACCACTTCGGACTCCTTTGAGACCTTACCTGTTCAAGTCTACCGATTTTTCACTGATTATGTACGTGGGTACCATTCCGCCCCCGGAACTAACGTTGGCCAATTCTGTGAAGGACAACCGAGTGAAAGCCGAACCTACCTTACCGTTAAAAAGGAGGGGATCGAGGTCGACCAACTGCTCGGCAAACTCTACGGTTCCGTCGTCCTTGAGCGCCGGAAAAGTTTCTCGTGCGGTTGCTACACGTTCCTGAACTACAAAGTCGCCGTTTAGAAGAGCGCTGCGAAGAGCCTCTGACCAACCAATCTCGTCGGAGTTCCAGCCTATAGTGATTCCCTGTCCACCGTATTCATCGTTGGGTTTTAGCACCATTCGCTCTCGATGCTCAGATATGAATTCCAGGAGGTGGATAGCTTCTCCACGATAATCACTCCGTGCGTCACGCACTACGCGGGTCCAGGGAATATGATGAGCAATGGCTTCCTGCTCTTGTTGAGTAAACATTTGCGCTCGTCGCGAGTCGGTCAGTACGGCAAACAAGGCCTTCTTGTGGATCAACTTGGAGCGGAAACTGTTGACCATGCAGATGGCGCCTGAACGATAGGCTTCTAAAAGCGCTGGATAATCGTTCAATAACGGAAGGTATTCGTTTACCAGAAGTCGCTTATAGACAATATCGACCTCGAAAGCTCCCGCCCTGAGCCGATTGGCTGAGAACTCTAATTCCTCTGGTGAACAGATAATGGCTGGGTAACCTTCGCGTTCAAAGAACTCTTTAAAAAGCTCAAACTCCTTCTGAGTCGGCAGCCCTTTCAGATCGACGATCGCAATTTGGGGCTGGCGGTCGGGCTTTCTATTTAGGAACTCTTTATAGGACTCCAGCAGTACCTCGAGCAGGAGACGTCGACCATAAAGTGCTCGTAGGTTATAGGCTTCAGCAAACTGCTGCATAACTGGTAAGGATGAAAAGATGTCGTAGGCTGCATCGGCATACGCAATTCCCGCAGGACTTTCACCATTTAACTCGACAAAGCTATAGGATGAATTGGTCAAAAAGGAATCGAGGCGCGCGGTAGGAGAAACCGCTCGATAACCCGGTTCGATGCTTGTAAGCTCCCGCTCGATCGAAGTCAAACCTAGTTCATCGACTAAGGTAGGATCTTGAATGGCTGCATCCTTAACCTTCTGAATTGCCGACCAGACAGTCTCGCAAGCACGTGTCACCAGGGCAAAGTCTTTCTCGGATACAAAGTGCGGACGGAGGTACGGGGAGAGACGGCGTCCACCAAAGATCAGGCGGGCACGCTCCAGTCCTTCGTCAAGCATAGCCCGAGACGCTTCGGCTAAACTCTCGTCTTGCAGCAGAGTGTGATACCGGGAAACGGCCTGATGAACCATCAGATCATGACCAGTTAAGCGGGAATTAGGCTAACGGTAGGGTAAGAGTATCACACTTAGTGGGTGGTACGCGTCAGCAGGAGGTGGGGGTAGTGTCCGATTACGCGGGATTAACTGCAATTGAGCTAGTTATCTTCTGCCTGGAGTTTGTTCAGTTAGGTGTCGACACATAACTCATCGTCAGTTTTTGTCTGTTACGAACAATCTCGAAAGTGGTACTCGCGGTGCTTTCTATGTTAGGAATTCTGTTAGTCACTAGGCGCCGACCATTAATGGACTCAATAACGTCTCCGGCACGGAGGCCGGCCTCCGCAGCAGCTGTGTTTGGTTGAACAGAGACGACCAGCAAGCCACCTGTGGCCCCGAGACGCGTCGCGACGGTTGGCTGTAAGGCGATTGCCTCTATGCCATGGGCCATTAATGACCCGGGCTCCTGCATCTGTTTTTGCCAGAAGTCAAACATGCGATAGGAAAAGGGAGTGTTGAACGATTCACTGAGTCTCACTTCAACGGCTTCTGGTTCTATTCGGCTTGGCTTCATGACTGTGAAGCGGACTGATTGACCGGGTCCAGCTTCCTGAAGCAGCCATGAGAAATCGTCACCATTGCGCACTTCACCATCATTGACTTCCAGGATTACATCTCCTGGATTTAGGGCGGCCACGGCAGCGGGACTACCTGGGGCGATGGAAGTCAAGAGTATTCCTCGTTGCTTTTCGGCTAGAGCCCGCGCTGCAGCCGGGCGCCATCCCCGTCTCAGGATCTGTTCAACCTCGAGAGCAGCAACAGCTTCGCCGCGAACTCCGAGCCATGGTCGCGGCACACTTGACTGACGCTCGATAACTCTCTTTGCTGCACTCCGCACCGATGCTAACGGCAATACTGAGGCTTCATTACCTTCTACTGCTTCAACAATTCCTACTGTTTCACCAGCATCGTTGATTGCAATCGCTCCAATTTTTGCAGGAGCTAGATTAGCTGAACCAATTTGAAGCCTACCAATATTGCCGGATGGATTCCGGGTAATCTTTGTAATCCTTGCATCAATCTCGCCAACCTTGACATAAACTCTTGTTCTAATCTTCGCTTCAGGTTGAGCCGCCGGTTCAGGACCAACGAGCCGCAGCCGTTGGCCAACACTTATCTTCTCTTCGGCATTGATCTTCAATTCGGCACGTTCCTTCGCGAGCCTCGCACCCCCTACTCTAAGAATGGAAAGACCCGTCAAGCCATCAAAGCCTAAATACTCAGCAGCTACGCGCCTTCCGTTCGTAGGTATGACGGTGACATCAGGAGTCTCGAAAAGAGCCGTCGGGGATGACACACCAGGAAATGGTGCTTTCACAGGAGGTGGCGGGGCTGGCATCGCTTGCTCTGTCAGCGGTACTTTTGGAGCAAAGGTTGCAAGCGGAAACATCTCAGCCTCTGCCTCAGGAAGCCAGGCCACGATAGTTCCATCCTCCAGAGCGAGGCCGGCAATGATGTTTGTATGGACGTCGCTGTTGAGTTGAAATGCATCGTCTAGCTTTGCTATTGCTCCCAACTGATTACCAGAGCGAAGTAGCAACCTAAACATCTTAATTCCGTTTAAGCGGTGGAGAATGGTTACTACTTGCGGCGCCCTTGAGCGGTTTCCTACGATAACGGGGGTTGGTGCAGTAGGAGGCGAGCCGGGTTCACCCGGATGCTGCGGCGACTGCGCAGGGACCTGCGCCAAGCCCACAGTGCTCCACAAAAGGCTCACTACCAAGCTGCCGATCAGATATTTACTTGTAACTCTCATTCTCAATAATCCGCCAATTACCAAACTCCCCTCGATGCCGCCGGAGTAGACACTCCACTAGAAGTGAACACACGTTGCGACCCAAAGCTCACACTTGGTAGCGAGATCGTTTTAGGTTCTCCAGAACCGTCATCGAGTGAAACATTCAGCGACTGGTATGACGCACCAATCTGAAATACAGAAATATCGTTTGCACTAGCCAGCGACTCATCCTTCCGGAACACTGGCGCGGCTGTGTTGGCAAAATCCCTAACTACGGTCGAGGTTCTAACGCGATCAGCGCGAACGCGTCGCGTTTCGTTTCTTCTCTGGCTGGCCAGTGCCGTTCTCTCGCTCTCAGCGGCTGGCGGTACTGCTTCCAGACTTTCCAAAGGCGAGTGCACAACAGCTTGTCCAAGTTTCTCGTCGGAAAATTCAACTTCGGCCGGTGCCGTCGAAGCAACTTGAGTGTCACGATCTGAGAAAGTGTGAACGCCGTAACCAATGCCAAGTATCAACATCAATAATGCCAAACTGACTGTGCTCACCCGCAGGTTGCGAGGTGTCGAGAAAGACGATCGATTGGTATTTAACTTGGCTAGTCTCGCCCGCAACTGAAAATCGAAATTGGGCGGCGCTTCAACAGTTGTCAGGCTCGCTAAAAGCTCGCGCAGCTTCAACCGCTCTTCGTAAAACTTTCTGCAATCGTGGCAACCACGAACATGTACCAGAACTTCGGTGCTAAGCTGTGAATTCAGTTCTGCCTGCTCGATAGCATACCGGCTTGCTTTGCAATTAAGTGCTCTCATGATCATTTCCACACTAGAAATATGCCCGCATTTTCTCCCGCAAGAAGCTACGAGCACGACTAATTCGAGATTTTACTGTCCCTTCGCTGGTGTCGAGTATGTTGGCGATATCTTCATAACTCCTGCCTTCTACATCTCTGAGAATCAACGGGGCGCGATATTTATCGGGAAGCGTGCTAATGGCTCGCTGAACAGCCCGACGTCGCTCGGCATCGACTAATTCTGTGTCTTGCAACGGTCGCTCATCAGGGAGATTAACCTCTCGTGGTTCGGAGCCATCACCTGGTTGAAAGAAGGCTGTCAATGAGACGAGTCGCCGGCGTTTCCGCTTCCTCAGTTCGCTGATCGCCAGATTTGTCGCGATGCGATAGATATAAGTAGAAAATGCATGCGATGTTTGGTAACGGTCGGCCGCTCGATACAGTCTAATAAAAGTCTCCTGTGCTAGATCGACAGCCCCCTCATAATCGTTGGTCATACGATAGATGTAGCTTGTAATCTGATTACGATAACGGCCTACCAACTCTGCAAACGCATCTTCGTCCCCCGCGCGAGTAGCTTCCAAGAGCGCGTGATCCGACGCCGGTTCAGCCACGACCTCCTGCCGAATGACAGTTGTGAAAGTCAGTTCATCAATTGAACTAAGTGTATCCATCAGGGTAGGTAGGCACTCACTCGCATTCCCGAGTGAATTTTCGGGAACTTGCTTGCGGCTAACGTTGAGCGGCCTCCGACCCAAATTATAGCCCGCAAAGGACAACCGCCCGAAAGTTTACACGCTAGAAAAGCAAGAAGGTTCCCTAATTTGGACTTTGGACTTTGGACTTTGGTTTTTGATCCTTTGCCTTAAGGGGCTTTTGGCTTTCGGACTTTGGACTTTGGACTTTTATTCCGCATCTGGAGTCGTAAAAAGGGAGTCGTCCACCCTTACGCCAAATGTGACATTCAGAATTCGGGTCTCTTGCGTCTGTCTGCCATCTTCAAAAAGGATAGTACGGTACGGGAGGAGAGTGCTTTGCGGACGGCGATAATCAGAGAACTTTCTCGTGTATTTCACCGGCTTTCCTGTGACAGTAGAATCTTCATACTCCAGCCAGAGAACAACGAGAGTCCTGGCGCTAATGTAGTATCTGGTCTTTTGTTGATCTTTATGGGCAAGGTCCAATACGTAGAGGTCAAGCCCCTTCTGCTTCTCCCTACCCACAAACTCCAGAGTGCACCCGTTCTCCTTATAACGTAGCAAAGTATCGATGCTGTGCCGATTCTGTGAGAGAAAAAGGTTAGCTGCATCCTGTCTTGGCGTAAAAGTGGCGCCATTGACTAAGCCCCACAACTTTCCATCATCATAGATAAGCGAGTACTCCATGCTGGGCATTTTTTGATCGAGACGAATCTTATCTTTCTCAAAACTCTCTCCGCGTATGAAGTGCCGTTCGTAGCTGGCTTCCTCGGTCTTACCGTCAGTTCCATTTAGAGTTATCCGACCACGTTCCACTCCCTTGCGTCTGATCTGCTCCAGAACTGGCCTCGAACCGTAGATGAATATTGTAGACTCAGCGACCTGCTCGGCCGTGGGATTCTTCTTGTCGTCCTGCGAGGCGGCCATAATAGGGACTGAAATGCAGGTCAGAAGAAGACAGAGGATGTTAAAAGCTGTATATCTGCGAACCAAGGATCAATTCTCCTCTAAAACAAGAAAATATTGGCCAGGTTTGTAATGTGATATCCAAGTGTTCGAATTGTAACATACGCTGGACGAAAGGCCTTTCCGAGCCGTTTAACAATTTTCATGGATGCCAATCAAAAGACGCATGGATGCCTTGAGTGCCCGAATATCTACCTCATTGCCCATTTGACAACCATCACAGGCGAAGGTATTTTCCTCAGTTTCCAATCGCCCAACATTGTGAACCATAGATATTGGAGCGATTGATCTGTAAGTCATTATCAGCGGTGAGGTGGCCGCGCATTTACCCAACCAAGCTATTATTCAACGAAAGGATTTCTTCCCAGTGACAAAACGAGTAGGTATTCTGGTCGGGCGTGAAAAGACTTTCCCCGATGCGCTTATCAATAGAATCAACGAACGTGGTGGCGGCGAAGTGGTCGCCGACTTCATTAAGCTGGGCGGTATTCGCCATGATGCCGCTCCTGAATATGATCTTGTAGTTGATCGCATTTCTCATGAAGTTCCCTTCTATCGCGCCACGCTAAAGCGTATGGCGCTGGAAGGTACTATCATCATCAATAATCCCTTCTGGTGGTCTGCCGACGACAAATTCTTCAACTACTCATTGGCTCAAAAGCTTCGTGTAGCTGTACCCAAAACGGTTCTCCTTCCGCAGAAGGACTATATTCCCGGAATAGTCAGCGAAAGCTTGAGGAATCTGGAGTTCCCGCTTGACTGGCAGAGTATTGTTGACTACGTAGGATTACCAGCAATACTTAAGCCCTTTGATGGCGGGGGTTGGAAGAATGTATCCCGAGTCAATTCTCTGGAAGAGCTCTGGTCTGAGTATGATCAGACGGGAACGCTCTGCATGACCATTCAAGAGTTCATTGAGTTTGACCAGTTCGTGCGCTGTTATTGCGTTGGCCAGGAGGACGTCATGATCATGGCCTATGACCCGCGAAAGCCATATCTCTCAGGCGAGCAGTATGTGCACAATCCAGATTATCTAACTCCAGATCTCGCCGAACGAGTCAGTAAGGATGTTCGTACGCTCTGCACTGCACTTGGTTACGATCTCAACACGGTTGAGTTCGCGATCAAAGATGGGATTCCTTATGCCATTGATTTCATGAATCCTGCGCCAGATGCGGAAATAGCGTCGGTTGGCGAGTTTTATCATAACTGGATTATTCAAGCTGTCACGGATCTGATCTTCAAAAAGCTTTCGGAATCGAGAGAGACATCCTTGCGCTATCGTTGGGATGCATTCCTCAATCCGCAAGTACATAATGAAAAAGAGAGCCGAGTACACCAAGCAGTCGTATCGAGGGGAAAAGCTAAGGCTGTTGCGGCCACATCTGAATCAAACGATTCCAATAAGGGCGTTGCTGCTGTTAACGATGTGACTACTGCTGTAGCGGAAGCGCCGAAACGACGAACAACTCGACGCGCGAAATCGGGAATCGTGAATCGTAAATCGTGAATCGTCAATTCTTAACTATTCACGATTCACTATTTCACGATTCACTATTTTGAGGTTTGCGACGATCCGCAAGAAACTTGCCAACAAAGAGAGAGGATATCCAGGTCACAACCGAAGAGGAAGCAACAGCCCACCCGATGCTACCGACTGTCGGATCAATAAATGGTCCAACCAACGCAACGAGGATGCTGCCGTTCGTAACGCGAGAAGCCAGGCGACGGATCCGAATTGCGTTCTGTAACCAGTTTATCCGGCGCAATTCCGTGGCGAGATAATCATCGTTCTCATTTAGGGTTGCATAATACTCAGCTTCACGACTGGCACTAAGCTTTAACGCTTTTTCGGTAGCACCTCGAGCAGCTTCGCGATAATGGTGAATGACGTGAGCCAGCTTACCCGTGCGCAGGGCCACATCAGCCAAGCCTAGATGCGCACGAAAGTTCTTCTCGTCGACTTCTAGTGCTTGCCGGAAGCTTCGCCGTGCACCTTCTAATTCACCACACTCAAGCTGGCTTTCACCGATTAAGGCGATCAAGCCCGCATCATTGCCGGCGCGTATTCCCGAGAGTCTTAATGCGGCACGAGCCCGAGTAAGTAACTGCACATCCGAAAAAGCACTCGCTTCTGAACGGAGCAGCCGGGCACACTCATAGATAAGCCAGGCGTCTTGAGGAATGACATTTAAGGCGCGGCGGAAAGCCTCCCCTGCTTCTCGCAGACGGCCGCTAATCCTCAGTTGGTTGCCGAGTCGGCGCAATAGTTGAGCCCGTTGAATATCTGTCGGTTTACGGTCTTCAATTTGTTCCTCGGTGGCAGCAGACAGTCTTTTCCCGCCAATTTTGATCTTCAGTGTAGCCTGATCGATTACATCAGGAGGAGCTAATTGCAGAAGCTCGACATCCCTGTTCAAAGCCTCCGGCTCACACATGTAATCACGCAACTCGATAGTGCGAGCATCAAGCTTGTCCTGATGAATCAACGGAAAGAGTAGCCGTATCATTCTCCGGTAGTTTTTCCCCCCGGAAGCAAAGACGAAGCCCGCCCCCTTCCCTGTTATCTGACTTCGGTAACGGTATCGAACGCTTCCGCGGCGACGGAGCGTACGCACCGCGCTTGTCTCTACGCGTTCGAAATCAGCAACACTAAGCTTCTGTCTCTTACCGAAAATGAGTTGTGAAACTGAGGATAGCAAACCCCGACGGCTTAAAGAGTGTCCATCAAAGGCCAGCCTGTCGTTAAGCGCCAACAGAGGAATGACCACCCATGCCAGACCAATCATAACTAAGGCCCAAAGATCCTGTTCAGACCTTAACAGCAGCGCGGAACCAAAGGTTAGGACGCTAGCCGCAGCAAAATAAGCGCCGGGTGAAACACGAATGCTCGCCAATCGTACTGCTGGGTGCTCGCGATGGCGCGAAGCTTCTTTTAAAGCCTTAAAGGCTTCGACCTGTTTAATGTCGTCCATCTTTTTACCACGCCCAGCTGAAGCCGATACCCAGAGCCTCTGAAACCCTTAAGTGTAACCCATGTACGCACAATGCACGAGGAACTATCGAACCAGCGCCTCGGGAAATTTAGGTAACTGCGTGCGTTCGTGTGGTTCTTGGCGTAAATCGTGTTCTTTCGTGCATCTTGTTTTCATTGTGGCCGGTTAAGAGCGATCCAAGCATCACACACAATTAACCCGAACAAAACCAACATGATCGTACAAGCGTTTCACTGCTCTCACCTGAACTTGTTCTGACACAGCCGCTGACGCCGAGCCGATCTTGCAAGCAACCGACAATGAGAACCGCTGGAGGTGTTGGAACTCAAAAAAGAATGCCCGAAGCTGGAGACTCTGGAGGAAGTTGGGCGTAGCGCTCCGGAGAAATCTTCTGAAGCTCTGTAGCTGCTTCACGGGCAGCCCCAGATTCACTCAGCGGTAATCCATCGCTTCCCCGAGCTTTCCGTGAGGCGTCTACGACATTAAAAAGCAGAGCAGCGGCATCATCCGTTTTTCCTTGCTTCTTGTATACGATGGCGAGACGAAGGTTCGCTGTTTGAGGAGTAACAATCGTACTATTCTCTCTCGCAAGTTCTGAATACAATCGCGCAGCTTCCTCATAGTTAGCATCCGCCTCCTTTGCATGAGCTAAGGCGAATTTTGCCAGGGTGCTAATACCCTCAACTCGGCTAGACGTAAGTTCTGCAAGTTGGGCAATGCCCTTTTCTCGATCTACTTCAAGCAAACTGGTGGCAATGAAATATTGAGCCTTTGTGCGGAAGGGGTCACCATATTTGGCTGCCACTTTTTCGAACTCATGAATTGCAGCTTGAGCGCGTTCCTGCTCACTCGAAAACGTAAGTGTTGGGGCCGCAGCAGGCACGGTCGAAACTTGAGCCGAAGCAATGGTGATTCCCCGCCCTAATGCTTGGCGAGCCTCATCATTCTTGCGATTGCTCCACCTGATACCCAAACCTGTAAGAACTGCGATAATTACAATTCCGGCGATCGCGTATAGAATTGTGCGTCCATGGCCTTCCAGACGATCGCCAAGTCTTTCTACAAGCATCATTGTTGTATCTCGGAAGCGATCGTGCTGCAGTTCTCGAATGCGTTTTTTCTTGTATTTTGCCATTAATTCCTTTTCCGCAAGTTCAGATAGTGAACTGCGTTCTTGAACAGTGTATGATTAGCAAAACATTCACTCTATGGCCGTCACGAAATCTTGTCAAGGAAGGTTGCTTACAGCCCTTTCGCAGCACGAGATGGGAGTAATTTCAACGGGTAGACGCTCTTAGAAATGGTCATATGCATCCAAGAAATTGTGAAACTTTTCCGGGAACATAATTGTGATCTGTGGTGTCTAAGTATTCGCCTGTGCATAAGTGGGCTAAATGAACAGGTGCGAGAAGCTACTCCGATTCCCGTCCTGGGGGGTGAGCTGTGAGCTACGGAGAGCCATTAGCCCTCCGCGGGCAGATGGAATTGGAGCAGGTTGCAACGGCAACCGCCGTTGAACAACGCCCAACACTGGAAGAACAGTTCATTGAAAGACTTAGGCGAGGGGAATCGGCGGCCTTTGAAGTCCTGGTTGCGGAGCGATCAACAGAAATCTACCGATTGCTTTACCGACTAACGGAGAATACGGAGGAAGCTCGAGACTTAACTCAGGAGACGTTCTTGAAAGCGTTCCAGAATATCGAGCATTTTCGGGGAGATTCAGATCTGAGAACCTGGATTTATCGGATCGCTATCAATCAGGCTAGAAACCGCTGGCGTTGGTGGCGGCGGCGGCGGCGTGATACCACGGTCTCACTGGATTCTGACGGCGCAAACGGTCATCGTGGACTGCTCGAGACACTTCGATCAGGGTCGATCAGCAGTCCAGAAGAACAGACCCTTTTGCACGAGCGCGAAAAGGCTCTTAGGGACGCGCTAAAAAGTGTTGGCCGTGTTTACAGAGAAGCAGTGATTCTTCGTGACATCGAAGGATTTACGTATGAGGAGATTGCAGAAACATTAGATATAAGCGTCGGAACGGTGAAATCCCGTATCGCACGAGGACGTCAGGAACTGCGTCGTAAACTTGAAGGGTCTTTGTAAGTACTGCAGATTCTTAATTGCGAATTGTCGATTGGCCCACAAGTCCTTGTGATCAATCGATTTTGAGAATGGCTGACCCGCCCCGGCTCACAAAACACTCGGTGCCAAATGGGTCAAAGTGACGAAGGCGGCGGGTACAAGGCGTTAGCCAGTATGAGAAGAGCGAATTTTGAAAACGTGGCCAGCAACAACCCGTTGAAGAGCATCGCTCGACAAATGCCTGGTTTGTCATGGACTCTGCTGGAGTTGCTTCCTTGACGAGGGAGCAGCCGGGGTCGGTCAGCCATTCCTGAAAAGGCGAAACAAAATAACATCATGTCCTGCGAAGAAACTGAACAATTGCTGTCGCAATACATTGATAATGTTTTGTCGCTGCCAGCACGAGTTGTCATCGATAAGCATCTTGGAGAGTGTCCCGTATGTCGGGCACACCTAGCTGAATTCCGCACGCTTAGTCGTGGGCTAAGACTGTTACGACCTCCGATTCCACCTGCCGATCTGGTACCGAAGATCTCTGACGCTTTAATGATCGAAGCGGCTGCACGACGGCAATCGCCTGAGGCTTCGCCCCTTCGCCGTATTACAGAGTGGCTTGAACCAAGACTGATGCCATACACGATTGGTTCATTCGCCTCAGTCATTCTCTTTGTTTCAATGTTTGCCGCACTTCGACCGCACATTGTGGCGCTCCGCGAGGCAGCCGCCCATACCGTTGTCGCAGGCTATGATCTAGGTGAACCGGTGACGCCGGAAGGGTACGCAGCCAGCCGCGCTCCCTTCGCCGAGCAATCTCCGAGTCTAAACCCCAGCGGTGCTCTGGCTGCACTCACTCGCTCGTACTCCAATTCCACTGATCAACCGTTTCAGGAAACTGACGATATGATTGTCGTCACCCACGTTTTTAGTAACGGTTCAGCTTCACTTGCGGGAGTCGTTCATCCGCCTCGTGACCGCCGTATGCTGGAGGAATTTCAGTCGGCTCTACGCCAGGACGCTGCCTTTGTACCAGCTTCACTCGATCGTCGACCAGAAACAATGCGAGTAGTTTTTGCTGTACAGAAGGTTGACGTCCGTGAGCGAAACTTTTAGTTGCCCGAAATCAGAAATC
>CAZNPP010000084.1:0-17919 GCA_964574785.1 uncultured Chloracidobacterium sp.
CATCAGCGCCACAAATACCGTCGTTATCGATCCAATCACGGACATAATCCCGTTCAACCCCCAATAGAATGGTGGTTCAGGAAGCGAGCCGCCCCCTGTTTGACGCAACCCGCTGGGAAAGGGCATTCCCATCACCAGGCCCAGCGGCGCAATCAACAGGATGGCACAAGCAATCCGTCCCCAGAGCGGTAACCACAGCAGTGCGGGCACTAACTTTGGCAACGCTATCGCTTCTAAACTCGCAATAACTGCGACGCTGATGCATGCAAACCACATCGGCACTCGTCGACTAAGAGCGCTGCCGACTCCGCCCATCGCGAGCAGCGTGAAAAGCAGCACCGAAAGAGTGAATATAGGGTGGCCAACAAGCAGAATCAGATTCTGCAACAGCGCCAGTTCTACCGTGATAAAGCCGAATCCCAGGGCCGCGAAGTAGACCACTGAACTCGCGTATCGTCCAATTGTCGCATCGCGCGGTCGCCCGAACAGCGCAAATACTGCGAGCATCCCCATGCTGGGTCCGAGCAACCATGTGAATAAGGAGTTGGCAATGGCTCCTGGCATTCCAAAGGGGCGCTCGACAGCGAAGTAAAATGGGCTGTCGTCATGGACAGGTCCCACGAAACGGGGTGATTGTGCTTCGTACTGGTCTAAAGTCATCTTGCCTGCCAACACATCATCAATCAAGGGGGGTGCTGGTCCACCGGGCATGATGATCGGTTCAGCCTGACTCCACTTCTCTCTGATTTCAGCGGTTTCGTCAGCAGTGAATGGACGCTTGCGTAGCATGAATAACATTTGGGAAGGCTGATCAACTACGGTCTGTTTTTCCATCAGCGTTACGATTCTTTGTGAAGCAGCCTCGGGTCCAAGGTTCGCTACCGAGTTCGATACCAACCGCGGAACATCCGAGTCCCAACGCAGAATGACCAGGATTCCGTCATCAGTCAGATGCTCGTAGTAAGCGCGAAAAGCTTCGGACGTGTAGAGGTAGTTTTCCGAAAGCGAAAGACCTCCTGAGGCCACCGAGGCCCAGGAATCAACAAATCCCAGGAGAATGATGTCGAACTTTCGATCGGTGCGGCTGATGAAATTGCGGCCTTCGCTCACGACCGCTTCCACGTCGGGCCGGTCGTATAGGTTGGCTGCTCGCGGTCCATAGTTCCGAACAAACTTCAGCATCAGCGGGTTCATCTCTACCGCCGTGACTTTGCGAGCACCCGAAGCCAGGGCGGCGACGACGTCTGGACCACCACCCGGACCGATAATGAGCGTCTCCGCGCCCGGCACAAGTCGGAAAGGAAGGGCGCGGAAGGAGTCTCGCAGGTCCGTTGCGCTCTCAGTGCGACCATCCCATTCGCGTACGCCGGTCCATGCATCTGAATCGATGAAGAGGCGCGCCAGTTCACTCCGGTCGATACCTTCAACGGCATCTATTCGTGAGTACGCGTTCCAGCCCGTTTGCGTGATCCGCGCTTCCGGAGCTTGGTCCATTTGCCGCCGCATTGCTTTCGTCGTTCCAGGAACAATCCGCAGGATCTCAAACTGAATTGCTGAAAATGCCAGACCCGCAGTTATGAACACAGCAGCGACTGCCACGGCTCGCACCTTTAACCCGCCGGTCGCCAGGGTTATAGCCGCGATTGCTGGAGCGATCGCACCCGCTAGCAAGGCCACTTCGCCACCAAGCCAATGCAGCACCAGCGTTACCAACACAGCACCAATTGCCGCGCCCAACAGATCGGCAAAGTACAAGGAACCGGCTTCTGCACGATGACGATCGAACACGATCGATAGGGCCATGCTCGCTAGAAGGAAAGGAAGTAGAGGAAGCAGAAAATACAGGGGTAGCCTGTCGGTTTCGAATGGAAACTGACCCAGCAACCACAAACAGAGCGGCACTGTAAGAGCATACAGCGCGGTAATGAAGGCTGCCGCATTCATTCCGAGCTGCATCTTTCGCTTCAAGAGGTGGACCATAAAGCCGCCGAGCCCCCATCCAAGCAGCGCGACGGATATGGCGACGAATGCGAAGTGATACCAAACACTAGCCGAGTAGATGCGAGTTAGGCCTACTTCGAGTACAAGGCCTGATAGGGTGATAAGAAAGACGCTGAACCGGATACGCATGGCGGAGTAGTAAAGGGGAAGCGTGCAAGAAGGTCAAGCGAAATCTCGTTGAATCGTCGTGTTTGACTGCCAAAGTCAGTGCCGCCGTCCTCGCTTGAAGCGACGATGTTCACTTTCTGGCGATGCGACTGACGGTAGCAATGAACTATGCTGCGCTCTAATACCGCACTCCGCAGGAGGGCTGCATGCAAGACACCGCACGCTTCAAAGCAAAGGGCTCGTGGATATACAAGAAGAGGTCGTGTGAAAAGCAAAGATACCATCGGGCTTTAGCCGATGGAGTTTCAAGTTCTGCCTAACTGAAGCCCGGCCACGTGGGAAGCCCGGCTTAAGCCAAGGCAAGTGTGTAGTCTCCGGTTCTTAGGTGAAAACTGACACTCTCCATGCTTTCAAGCGTGTGGTTTTTCTTGCACTCCTACGGATTGGCCCACTTTTGCGAACCCTTAAGCTGCGTTGGCAATAGTCTCTCGCGCTCCCATGATTCGCTCCATATTCTCACGCGAGTAGAACTCATCAACCGCCACTGAACCCGCCAGGACCCCAAAGAAGCGGTTCGTTTCATACTGGTTTGATTTGAGCGCATAGAAAAACTGCTGCAGCTCTGGAGACGGAGGATTAAGAGTCGCCAATTGACAGTTGTGCCAATAGAGCGTCAACGCTTTCTCGTCACGCTTCTGCTCGTAAGTTAGAGGGGGCTTTCATCAATGGCATCTCAGGTACGCAGCTCTTTGAAGGCTCTGCTGCGTCAGCCAAGATTCTAGTGCCGCCAAACTCGACTGTGCGCTGATGAATGGTGAGGAGAGCAAATTGGAGATCAAGTTACCGACAGAGACGTGAGGTCTATTCTCGTGTCGCGATTATCTTGTACAAGGCATTTTTATAAAAGAGTCGCTTTAAATAATCACCTACATGGCGCGCGGGTCGTGTGCGCGCTTGAGCCTTAGCGTCAGATATGCAGGACGATTCGCTTAAAATACGCAGTGGCACGCGATCAAACAACCTTTTAGCTCGCCGCAATGTCAGGTGCACCGTGTGGTCAGCAAACGGACCAATTTCATAGCTAATGCCCAAAGCGTTCCAGCCGTCGTGAAGATCAGATGCGAGTGAGTAGATGGGATGATGCACGTTTACAGTGAAGTAAAGTAAACCGCCGCGTTTTAGTATGCGACTCAATTCGGCAACAATTCTCGCTGGGGATTCTGCATGGTCTACCACGTTGTCGCAAAGCACTACGTCAAAGCTCTCGTCGACAAACGGAAGCAGCTCACCCGCAGCGGCGACGGTTGAAACGCGGCACTGCCATTTAGGAAACAGTTTGGAATATTCTAGGGCGAGAGGGTCTACGCCCACTGCCACATCGGTTCCAAAGAAGAAAATTAGCCCATGAGCGCCACTGCCTACTTCCACAACGCGAGATTGTGAGTGGATCGGCTGAAAATGTTCCAAAGAAGTTCGTACTCTCTTTGAGTAACGCTGCATCTCCTTGATAATGTCTTCTTCGTGTCCCCGTAGCCTGATGGACTTGCGCTGCTGATAGACGAGCTGCCGCTCGAGTGCGCGCTGTGCCTTTCGTCGTCTGGCCCTATTTGAATTTCTGTCCGCCTGATACATCGGTTAGTTTCCAATGCTGAAGAGATTGACCAAAAACATAGTAAAGAGCTGCCGTCTGCTGTTCAGCATTAGTCGTAAGTTCATAACGAGGCCACGTGAAGCGTTGCTCCTATGTCGCATGGCGTGGTGGGTTGGTGTTGTCTCAGTGGCAGCGCGATGCTATTCGTTACCTCGGGCACTGCAAATTGTTGCCGGAAAGGAACACAACAGACAAGCTGCGAGAAACGCCGCCGCCATTAAGGACCAGCTTGCTCGCACTATCGATCTCTTACTCTCGGCAGAGGTCCTAATGTTCAGACCCAGCTGCTGGAAGCGCGCGGCTGTTCTTCATCGTTACCTGTCGCGACAAGGGATAACAACGCACATTATGTTCGGCGTACGCACTGAATCTGACGGCAGGATGGCCGGTCACGCCTGGCTCGAGGCCGAGGGACAACCAATACTCGAGAGTTTGCCGCCCAAATATGTAATTACCTACAGCTTTCCATCAAACGAGCGGTTCGATCCTCAACTCGCGTCTCTTTCCTTTGATTAAAAAAGAACGAGGCGCCGTAATCCGCGCCTCGTGAGTTTAGATTAATCGGAACTGATTTATGGCAACGCCTCGATATTGACATAAAACTTGAAGCTTCCAGTTTGCTGAATGCCAAGCAGGAAGCGCACGTCGATAGTTGCGTCATTCGCAAGTGGGGTAGCTAAAGTCACTGTGCCGGCCGACATTGATGAGTTGAATCCACCCCCATTTGGCTGTGATGGTGGCTGCTCGAGCGTTGTTCCTTGCACAGTCACATTGCTGGTGCCGCTACCGCACGGCGGACGGTCAACCGTCACGACGACTGCAGTCGAAGTCCGAGGCCGCAAGTCAGCAATGCCGGAAGGCGCCGGAAAGGTTGTGATATCCACCACGCGAAAGCGTAGCCGCGTCACATTTCCACCCGTACTATTGGTAACAGTTCTGCGAATATCCAAAGTACCAAAAGTAGAGTTATTAATAGGATCTGAAAAAAAGTCGCGAACGCGATTCGGTGGCGATGCTCCGCCGACGCATGGGTCGAGCAACATCGCTGGAAGACTAGCATTTCGTTCAATGGGCGAACTAAGGTTCTCGGGCCCAGGGGCACCGAGTCGTTGACCCGCGCCGGCAGAGGTGCCGTTGGTGTCAACGAATACGAAGTCGGCGGCATTATTGTTGGTATCTACGAGATTCCCGCCCGACGGGCACGCGCCAAACGTCGTGATCGAACCCGATTTACCACAATTGTCGCGATAGAAGGAATAATTGATTGAGAATGGGGTTAGGGCCGGATATCCGGTACCTTCTTTGTAAAGCGTGTTTGCTTCAGAAGTGGAGCCGACGGCATCGAGGCGGTTGGCCAACGAATAGCTCGCGCCACCAGTGTTGTTGTTAAAGAGAGCAATGCCTGCGTTGTCGGGAATATCGGTGGTGTAGGTGGCGTCGCCCGTGGCCGTGGTGCCATTGCCTGCCGGGTAGCTCGCCAAACTGTAGCCTACGGAATTGACGCAGAGATAATGGCCTCTGTTCGGGATCACCGTGCCGTTCGGAATTGAGCAGCGTGTGGTGCCGTCAGACGCTGCGATGCCGTAGCCGGTTCCCGATAACGCGTCGACTGTGTGGTCGGCGCCACTGTTGTTGAAAATCTCGATGAACTCATCATTAGCTCCGTTTGGACCACGAACGCGGAATTCGGAAATAACCAACTGCCCCGCTGTGGCAGTTAGAAGGCTTGGATCCGTCTTTGAAGATTTTTGAGAATTCTTGCTGGTCGCAGGACCACTTGCGACTGGTTCCTTCTTTTGGTTTACCAAGCCTCCGGCAAAAACAACCTGCGAAAGGGCGAGTACCAGCACTACCAGGCCCGCGAAACCGACGGAAACCCGAAATGACCTCAACATGTTCTGTTATTCTCCTTATAGGTGGGCCAAGATTCAATGGCGCGCGAAAAATACCATGCCTATTTGAAACAGTCAACGGAATTTAGAAGCTAGCTGGTTTAATCTAACGGCCACTGCATCCCAATCAGCAAAGACTAGATACATGGCGAGCTGATGCGGAAAAAAGATATTCATCAAAAAGAGCGTGGAAACATGAAAGACCACACCAGTTCCGAGAATCAACCAGCGCAGTCGTCGCCAAAAGATGGCCAAAGGAAAGAGGAGCTCCCAGAGGAGAACAAGCCCAACTGCAAATGGTAGGTAGTGCCTCACTTGCGGCAACCAGAAAGCTAAACGAAAACCCGTGTCGTGCAAATTATCGAGCGAATGAAAGATAGCTAACGAAGGAAAGTTGTCGATACTTAGATATTTCAGGCCCGCGACCCGCAACTTTATCAAAGCGGAGCTGAAATAAGCCCATCCCATCAGTAACTGCATCAGCAGGATGGGATAAGCATAGGCGAATAGCGGGCGCTCCCTGCTGTTTCGCATCCAGCTATCCAATGAAAACCTGTCGCCGCAAGGTGTGAAGGCGAGAACGGCGAGATAATAAACGCCAAGCATTTCGTCATGGTTGAAGTGGCCAAAGCTACGCACTAGACCCTGGTAGAAAACAACAAGCATTAGCGAAGTTTTCGACGACACGGACGTTAAAAAACCCATCGTGCTTAACAACAGCGAAAGCACCATCATTGTCTTGAGAAGCACCATTCCTACCGGCGTAAGCAACTGATCGTAGAAGGCCCAGGGCAAAATCTTCATCGCACCCGTGGGCCGGAGTATTGTTGGCGGGAGCTCACCGAGGGCCGAGAAGGAGGTGACGAGCACCGAAATCAGAAATGTGCCGTGTACTACCGAACGTACGACGCCCAGTGCAAAAGCGCTCGCCGGAACGACGCGATTTAGAATTCCCTGCGCCACGATTCTACGAACTTGTCATAATTAGAATAATGACCGCCTTCCCAGCGATACATATCGAGCCGTATCGCTCTCAGGCGCTGAGGCGAGGAAGCCGGTTGCTGGTCATTGTAAAGACGGCCCCACACCAGAAGTAGGTCAGGTAAGCGCGCTCCCGGCGGGAGATTCGCGAGTCCGTCAACCTGAAGTAGCAGTTTGGTGTTATCAGGATGGATCGATTTGAGCTTAAAGCTCTGGTTATGGAAGATAGCGTTGACCATGGTCCAGGTACGACCATACATGCTATTCGTGAGACTAATTGGCCGGATATCTACAGTCTCTCCGGAAACGGTCTCCCCTCTCAATACCCAATAGGTTCGACCACGCTCCAGATCGCCACCAGCCATCATCATGTTCCAGGCAGGAACCGGGTAGAGATTTCGAATAAACAGGAAAGCCCAGAGTAGGGGTAGGAAGATGGCGAGCGTGAGAAGGGCGTACTTGATTATCAAAAGCCGTTCTGGGCGAGGTCTTGAATTAAGCACGTGTTTGTTGGTTCGGGGAGACAGCGCTGAGCTACTTCGCGCTGATTAATTTGTGGCTTTGGAATTGGTCAACGACTCGCTGCACACTCAGTATGGCCTGATCTGGGGCGACCTCATAATTGGACGTTACATCAGCAACAATCTCGCTGATAGTTTTGCCATGCTCCAGACCCCTCCAAACCAGCATCGCGGTCTCATTAAGTTGATAGTATTTCTTGGTATTGAGATCTACCAGAATTCCCTCGCCGCCATCAAAGTCGGTGACTACTACATGTTTGCCCGGCATTAGATTAGTTGATTGCATAATAGACCACCGCCCCTCTTGGATTTGCCTACGACGTATATCGCCCTGCAGTAGGGCTCAATTCTGCCCTTTTCTGTTCCAGTAGACAATAGGGCTCCAAAGCCCACTTCTCAGCCATCTCGCGAACCCGATCGGATGCAAGTCTCTGTTTCGCATCAGTGTCAGCGACAAACGTGCGCGCCGCTGAAGCTTCTTTTGAGTAAACCCGGCTTCCGCATGTGATCACATCCAATTCAGCGGGCGAAGGGCTCACCCTGAAAAACTCAAACATCCTCGATGTTGCATGCACCGAAAGTTGATTGTAATTGAGTAACATACAGTTGTCGTCCGCAAGACGATGAGCCATCGTATAAAAGCTTCCAATAGCGCGGGCACAAAGTTCTTCCTGACCCATCGCTGAAACGAAGGCGCTTGAACTGCCTATGATACCTGCAAGAATCCGGCGGTCTTGATCCGCCAACCAAGGCGGAGGAGTGGTGAGATTCGAGACGATTGTTTCGATCGGATCTCGATAAAGAAAGAGCCAGGGAACGCGCGTCCAAATGCGCCTTATTCGTTCAAGTTGAGAGACGCTGCAACACGAAAACTTAACGAAGAGGTATCGTTCATTTCCTGTCCTGCGTTGGGCCAGGGCATTGACTGCTCCACGGAGAAAAACGGAATAGAGCAAATCCTTGACACTCCCTTCAACCGCATCAGTGATAAACCTCGCAACCAACTTGTCAATCACGTTCGCTTCCGCAAGAACGATAGAACCAGCTATGGCTCTGCAGGCGTTGGCCACCAGCGTCGAGCCGCAACGAGAAGAGTGAAAAATAAAGCCCGTGGGCGGCACGCTATCCAGCATCTTTTCGAGTTGAATTAAGGCGTCGAATTCAGTGAAGCGCTCGCCGCGCGCAGGATTCTCATAGCGCGCGCGTTCAACTGTTTGCTGGAAGAACGGTTCAGCCAAACAAACACCTTCCATATTCATCCACCAAATACCGGGACGACCATCGACGATCACGGCGTCAACTGGCATCCATCCCTTGAGAGTAGCGATGTCAATAGGTGGATGGGCTGTTTTTGGAGGGTTGATATTCACGGCTGAGGTAAGAAACAAACAATTCAAGCGTTGTTTGTGAGTACGGGAAGGGCATGTCTTGGAGCTACGGCTGCGGAGTCGGCGCGGTTATGCCAGGGAATCTTGCCGAAGCTCTGCAGGCAAAACACACACGGCGAGCCGGTATAGAGATCCGGCTTTACTCCTTGCGATCGTAGTGCAGCAAGTGCGTCCTTCCTTTTTTGCAATTGAGCGGAAGCTAACTCCCGGAGTTTTGCATAGGCCGAAGCAAATGACTCTACGTTAAGATCAGCAACAACATCTCGCTCCTCAGCTGCACCTCTAAACCCAGAAAGATTGCAACAAAGTGAAAGCCGTCCCCGATAATCGACATTCATACTAGTGCCGGCGAGCGGCGAGCAGGGAGGGCGATCCTCATCAATATTGTAGTAGCCAACATCTATGCCGATACCCATCTTGAAAATTCGCGCGAGTATGGCAATTTCCTGCTCAGCGGCGCGGCGCTCATCAAGGTTCAGCGCCGAGTCTTCCGCGCTTGTCGATGTTGGCATCACATGCACGAAGTTCAGCGCGGCGGCTCCCATCCTGGCGGCGAAAATTGCGATTTGTTCTAGCTGTGTCACAACATCACGACGAATCACTATCTTGATGTTAAATGGCAGTTTTGAAATGTAGCAGCGAGAAAAGGCTCGAATCAGGCGATCAAAAGATCCCTTGCCACGCGAGCGGTCATGAGTTTCCCGAGTTACACCATCCAAACTGAAAGCCACGTGAGAGAGCGACGTCCTGTTAGCCACGAGCGCAGGCCAGATTCGCTCGAAGTGCCAGCCATTGGTAACAAAGCTTGAGGTCAGACCAGCGGCTGCGACCGTCTCCAGCGTCTGGGCAAATTCTGGATGAAGCGTCGGCTCGCCGCCGGTAAAACTGATCCTACTGATATTAGCAACCTCGCGAGCTTCGCTAATCACACGACGCAACAGACTAAGCGGGAAGAATTCCGCATGCGGATTGTAAAGATTGTCTTCGGCCCGAAAGCAATAGCTGCAATGCAGATTGCAGATATTGGCCAACTCCAGGCTTAACCGCTGTGGGCCGTAGTCCTCGTTTAACGGGTCATTCTCCATTGGTTTATGCTTTGCATAGGGGAGTCAGCAAGTTTGAAGCGCGTCCCGGCTCAAGCAAGTCGCTGCCGGCCATTAGATCAAAGGACCTGGTCTGACGCGCCAGGCGTGACAGGAGCTCCAAAAAAGAACCGGCAATAGGCGTGTCATATGTGGCCCAGGGACAAGCTTTGATCAGTCGGACCATAGTTTCTGGCTGTGTCAACTCGCTAAGTCGCGTTTCCTTGTTTTCGCTAATTGCGGTAAAGAGCAACAAGCCCGGCTGGATCCGCGTCGCTAGAGTAGCGGGGAAAAAGCAGCCCGGTTCGAAGCAGACCTTAAGAGCGACGTGCGGCCGACCGTCCGTGGCAGAGTCTCCCGTATTTTCGATCCCGAGTGTAACTGCGGTAGTTTCACTAATCGCAAAGTAACGGCGAAAGCCTCGGGCTTCGACTTCATCGTCAACAAGATTCAGAAGCAACTCGTCGTCTGAAAGGTATTGCCATCTCGCAATTGCCAACTGAAGCGTCAGCGTCGACTTGCCGCTTCCAGATGGGCCAACGATGAGAACACCTTTTTCGCCTTGCGGGTCAACGACGCCAGCGCCATGAAGATCAAATAGCCCACAACGCCGCAACCCCGCACAAATGGCAAAAGACGTCGCCCGTGCCAAAGCGGCATCTGGTGAGTGAGGGAGATCTTGAATCCATAGACTCACCTTGACGGGAGCACCCGGCTGGAGGTGCAGCAGTGAATTGCTGAATTGCAGATAGTACCCGTCACCTTCAATGTAGCACTGCCCGCCTTCGGCAATTTCAAACTGATCCGAGCCTGAAGGAATTTCCGGTGGGCGTTCGCCGCAGAAAAGAGTGATTTTTAGATCGGGATCGCGACTCGGGGAAACGACGGGAGAAAGCAGCCATCCTTTAAAGAGACGCTCGATGAGCCGGGCTAATCGGAGATCGGAACTCTCGACGAATAGCAACCGACCGGCAACCGAATAAAAACTCTGAGATGCCGGAAGATCAAGAACCTGAGTGACTTCCATGCAACCGGAATACTGTTGTCTTAGTTTGTCGCGCCGCTGGTTGCCGCCTGAAAGAACGTAGTTGCTTCAAGCACATCGACAGGATCGGAGATCATCGGTTCGACAAACGGCTTTTTCAGTTGGCTAGCTTCGTCGCCAGGCTTGTTTCCATCGTGCAGAGCAGGTTGTTCATCGCTGAAAATTTCGTTTTGATTTGCCAAAATTAGCTCCTCCTCAGTTTATTGTGAAAGATGTAATCAGGGACCAGGCGTCGGTTCAAGATGCCGTTCACTCATGGTCTCCGGTTCTGTTGTCTTTGCCGGCTCAGAGAGAACCAGCCGCAGGGCTCGTCTTTGGGCACGTGTTAAGTCAGCCCGAAGAAAGAGTCGAATATTGGGCGACAGTTGCCGCACGACATCCTCTACGGGAAGGTTTGAGATTTCAACATCGACCATTTCAATGTGTTGGTCCTGGATATCAATTGGGATACCAAGTTCTTGACCGATCTTGAGAAGAACTAAAGGCAGCGGTTGCTTCCTGGCTTTGACGCTCAAACTATTGTTCTGAAAAAGCACGCGAAGCGGCTGCTCCTCGAGCTTTTTCTTCTCTGCCTCCGTCGCCGGTTCAACTCCATCCTCTGTGTGGCCTTCAATCAGCATAGACTGCGAGGAGCCGGGTACGACGGCTGTCAATGGCGGCTCGCCCTGGTTCGCATCATAAAAAAAGACCCCTAGAGCTCGCGGCGGGCTTTGAGAGCCGGTATCAATCTCATAGTCCACGTAGACCGATGGCGCCATGAGCTGTAATGCCGGTTCGAGAGTAAGTTCGCTGAACTCGATCGAGAGCAACTCCTTTTGCATTTCCGGTCCAAGGAACACCGGCGCCTTCAATTGTTCCGACAATTCCTGGGCCACCAAGGATATTTTCGCCTTCTCGGCCTTAAGCGAGACATTCAGAATTGGACTTGTCTTTACCGTCAGCACGAACGAAGGTTTCGCGTTCGGTTTCGTGTCCTGTGGCTTCGAGTCTTTCGGGCTTTGTTTCGAGTCGGGCCCAGTTGTCTGCGGCTGTTGTGACATGGAACTCACGAAAGAGACAAGGACCACAAAAGCAACCAACGCCACATTCTCTGAGTAGTGACAAAAAAATGTGCGTTTCAAGCTTGTATCCTTAATCCCTTGCGGTTATAAACACGGTGTAGCCGAGACGGCTGACCTGTTTTAGATGGTCGTGAAACTACCACGTCAAAAAAAATCCGTCAAATCTAACGAATTATCGTACTCGCGCTTGGGGGAAAAGCGATCGGTCTAAAACGATCCTTCTTCCGAATCGGAGCGGGGATTAGTCCCTTCGACTCGTACCGAACAGCAGCCGGAAAGGCCGCATGAGATAGTAAGCGAAGCTCAAACCCTTAGGCAGCGAATGGATCCCAAGGTCGCCATCGGTCGGCCGGAGCATGTAAACAAAATAGCGGGCACGCGCACCCCAACCCTTCCGGACTGCGATGTTGTATTTAAAGATCTCGCTCGAGGTAGCAGGAACATGCTGGGTGCCTTTGAAGAGGCGCTCAATAACGTTTGCCGCGAGTGCTCTCAGGCGCGCGTCAGAATCACAGCGCTCTTTAACTTCAGCCGGCAAAGTCACACCCAAAAGTCTTTCCGCCAGAGACAACCCCAGCAAAAACATTCTGTCGCTTTCTGCCTTCGTTGACCTCTGCAGCAGGGCCGGCCAGTTTATGCTGTGCCGGGATATCAACTCCGCCACATCGCAAATCCAACCTAGCCGTTCCCACAAGTGCCTTGAACCATGAACACACAACGAGAACAACAGATCAGCCGCAGCAAGCACTTTCATCTGAGCGCCGTTGACTTCGACAGTTTCAAGGTTGCGCCAAAGCTCCTCAGCCTGCACAGAAGAGGCAAACAAATGCGGGGCTACTTCCCAATGCAATTCAACAATCAAACGATTTTTGTTGCACGTAAACTGCAAGTTATGTTGTGTGCGCAGTAACAGCTCCTGCTGACTAAGCGACAATGACTTTGTCGGCGCATAACCATCGGCTAAAAGAAGTTCCCGAGCCCTCAAGACATCGGTCTTGTTTACTATTACGTCGAGGTCCACAAAACGCCGGAGCGCCAGATTATTGTAGGCGTACAGGGCCAGGATCGGGCCTTTGTAAGGAATCGCTTCGATCCCCGAAGCTGCAAATACGCTGAGGATGCGGCACAACTCCGCAGTCAGCACTGTGTTGCGTGCCGAATTCTCCTGATATTGCTGCTTCAGATGGCGAAGAGTTTCCGGAGGTACGAGGTCTGAGGCATGACGCTCCAGTTGCAGGTAAAGCAATGGTACCACTGCGTGGCGCCGCGCCAGAAGGAAAAGGTATTCCCAGTCAACATCTGGTTTTGCGAGATCTCTGATCCGCTGGGCAATATGAGGAGGTGAGGTCGTGCGGGAACAGCAGAGCAACAACTCATGCTCGGGACGGCGTGATAGATTCGGTGACATTGCTCGAGTCATTCTGATCAGCTCTAAACTTACTTCGAGACCCTGAATGGCACAAAGCTTAAGGTGACTCCGATCAAGTCACCTTAGCCTTTGCGGCTAAACATTTTGGAGATGCTCATGAGTAAAAGAATTACGAGAGTTTTTAAAGAGAATTAACGCTTTGATGAGCGTGCGTGACGAAGTCTTTCGAGTTCTAACTTGAGTGGTGTCCAGTATTGGCGATCGGCCTCCCGTTCTTTTTGCTCCTCTTCGAGAAGGGTTTCCGCCAAACGAGATTCATTTCCGGCTTGGGCGAGTTTGAGTAGTGGCCGCTTTCGCTTCAACTGTGACGTTAAACCACCATGCTCGTCCGCTAACTCAATTAGCAACTCGGCCGTCCGTAGCTCAAGAAACCAGAAAAGAACGTGCTCTCGTGTGGGCTTTTCTCGATTTGCAAAGTAGTTCACCTCAACCAACCGACGCACCATTGGCCAATCTTTATCGCGCTGGGTTTTTTTTGCTTTTACTAAGTCTGGGAGCGCCATGAGGTCCATAGTCGAGTCTTGAACCGTCAGTGTTGTGCGTCTCGCCCAAAGTTTAGGAAAAGGATCGACACCACGCATCTTCGTCATCACGTCAACTCTCATCCCTGCGGCTTCAGGGTTATGGCATCTGAAGTGAACTGCGTGGCCCTTGCGTAAGTACTTTACCGCGAACGGCGGCACAGCAATCACCTCTGCGTGAAGATCCTTCAGGGCTCTTCTGAGCCTGCCAAGATTCTCAGAAGTAGCCAAGATAGCGAGGTCTGTGTCGCGGCTAAACTCTGCTGCGCCGTAGAACACGCAAGCCTGGCCGCCCATCAGGAGAGCTTTTACTCGATTCGTCCGGATCGAAGAAAGGACTTTGAGTATCGGGTTCTGTATCAAGCGAGCCACCAAGGTAAAGATAGAGTTGCCAGAGTCGCTCCGATTCGCGCCAGCGTTCCATGGGTGAGAGGCGGTACCATTCCGCCCATTCATCACCGACGAGTTCTTCTGGTTGGATCATCACCGATACTTTACACGTTCAGCGAATTTTCCGCATTAAGGTAAAGTAGGGCTCCGGAATTTCGAATCCGAAGCTGTAGTTAACCATTCAGTTGCTTGTTAATAGACCAACTCCAGAGTTATAGCTTACAAGATGGTATTGAATACAACATTGACAACTCTACCTAAGGTTTGCGTCGGCTGACGCAGTCACTAGCGGTGTTGGATGCCATTCTCTCTCCCGAGTGGGAGTACAGGTATTATTCTTTCAACTCAAGGTGGGATGACGGTGAGATGATAGCATCCATGAGAAACGATGGATCTGTGCCGAGTTGAACTTAATAAAAGATTTCACGTTTCACGATTTGCGATTCACTACTCTCACTGCCCCAGTTCGTGTAACGCTCGCCTTAATTGCGCAGAATTTGCGCCTTGTCGACTCGATTTCTGCTGTTTCAGTAACGGCATACACATTGCCCGGCCTCAACTACGGCTGACCTCCTCGCAGCTAATAGTTCAAGGAGAGGAATAAGTTTACAATGAGCAACGATTCACTTCACAATCCTTTCAGGAACCGCTTCAACTATCCGGTAACTTGGCGTCTTGACGAGATGCAGGCGCACGAAAATGTGGTCTGGCTACGGCTGCGGAATCACAGTAATGGTGAGAGCACGTTCGAGACAGCACCTTCAGCTGCGACCAATAGGTTCTCTGAAAGAACAGACTCGACGCAGGACAGCAAAATGCTTTCAACCGCATTTTCACTATCCATTGTGTTGATTGCCTCAGTGATCGTGCTGTTCTCAGCTTTTTGAGCGAATCCGACTCACCGTAGCTGGTGGGTCCAACATTGCGATTACCAAATTCCAGTGGGTCTCCGTCAGACCACCACGCGCTCACTGAGTGCGATAGGTTCAAGCACGCCGTCGCGTCATAATCACGCCATCGAGAGTTGCAATGAGTCTGGCTTGCCCAAGGGGAGGCAGCTTACTGTGGGAAGTTTAACCGCGTGATCAGATCCTTGAACCGCTGGTCGCCGCGCAGTGGGTCGAACCGAGGATCCATCTTCAAGTAGCATAAGAGCGTAGCGTGTTCGCGATAAGCCTGCTCAAGAGCCTCCATGGCGGCTTGTGAGTCACCTAATCCCATATGAACCAGGGCAAGTTGATAGTCTGAAACTTCTTCGTTCTCGCCCCGCTTTGTTAGTTCAGTGAGGAGTTCTCTCGCCTCTTTTGTTCGACCAGTCACTCCGTAGAAGTGGCCCAAGGAACCCAGAGCGTTCGGCCCCCTGCTTTCGGCGGCTTTCTGAAACACGGGCAATGCGAGATCGTGGAGTCCCTTCAGCTCGTAGGCGAGCCCAAGTCCCCAATGTGCGGTCCTGAAATCTGGATTGTCCCGCAAGACATTCTTCAGGTCCTCGATAGCTTGATCGGGTTGCCGCGCGAAGTAGTAGATCATTGCACGGTTCGCCTTGATCACGAGATCGGTTGGATCGAGCAGGCGAGCGCGTTCCAGTTCAGCCAGAGCTTCCTCAACACGTCCCAAACTTGAAAGAAAACGACTGTAACGATGGCGCACGGTTGCATCGTTGGGATTGAGGTTGATTGCTTGTTGGAATTCTTTCTCGGCGGCTGCCCAGTCCCAATCATAGTAAGTAAGAATGTAAGCCTGGGTTGAATGAGCTTCAGCGAGCGAACTGTCGTATTCGAGCGCCTTCGCCACCGCCTGTTTGGCCTTGGGGAAAACGTCGTCTGGACGGGCATTCGCGTAGAACGGCAAAACGGCGTAGTAGTCGGCGATACCAACATAAGCAGGCGCGTACTGCGGGTCTTTATCTACTGCCTGCTGGAAGTAGTCACGTGCCCTATCCAGATCCTCACGCGCATTTTTGTTCCAGTAAAATCGACCCCGCAAGTATGCGTCGTGGGCTTCGGGATTAACCTTACCTGGACTGGACAGTCTGGTCGTATCCTGGGGAGTCAGTTGAATCCTTACCTCTTGGGCGATGTCTCGCGCCACATTACTCTGCAACACAAGAATGTCAGTCAGTTCGTGGGTATAGCTCCGAGCAAACAGATGCTGCTCGGTTCCGGCGCGAATTAACTGCACTGTCACCTTGACTCGATCTCCTGCCCGGGAGACCGACCCTTCGACGATTCCGTCGACGTTTAATTCGCGCGCAATATCCGGCAAGGACTTTCGCACGCCTTTGTATTTCATTGCGGAGGTTCGCGAGATTATTCTTAGTGCTCGAATCTGCGCCAGTTCAGTAGTAAGCGCCTCGGTCATGCCATCGACGAAGTATTCCTGAGAAGCATCTCCGGAGAAATTTTCAAGTGGCAACACCGCCAGCGAAGAAATCGGAGCCTCTGAGGCACCTGGCGTTTGGCGGAAGCGCTTCAGGTAAACAAAACCGGCAATGAGCAACGCCACAATAACGGCGGCCGCAATGACCGCGAGTCTGGCAGCAGAGGATGTTTGCTTTTTGGCAGGCTGGAGATCTCGTTGGGTATCCGCTAGTGATCGCAATCGACTTTCTGACGTTGATTGAACTCCCGCTGAGTCCTTCTGGCGGCGAATGTTCTCAAGATCGATGGCCAGGTCGCGCGCCGATTGATAACGGTGCTCGCGGTTCTTCTCCAGACACTTTCGTACTATGCGCTGCAATTCCTCTGGTATTTCCGGCGCAAAGCGAGCCAATGGAGGTGGCTCATGCGTAAGAATTGCTGAAGCCGTCGCCGCCGCGCTTTCGCCAACAAATGGCTGCCTGCCACTTACCATTTCATAGAGCATGGCGCCAAAGCTGAAGATGTCGCTTCGCCCATCAGTCTGTTCACCTGTCACTTGTTCGGGCGACATGTAGGGAAGCGTCCCGAGAATAGTTCCAGGTGTGGTTAAGACAGACTGTGTCTTGGCTTCGCTCTCGACCTTTCCGCCGATCGACTTCGCCAGGCCAAAGTCCATGACCTTTGCTTGTCCGCGGCGCGTGAGAATGATGTTGGCTGGTTTGATATCGCGATGGACGATTGTGTGTGCATGTGCTTCTGCCAGCGCATCGGTCACTTGACTGGCAATGCTGAGAATCTCCGATAAGTCCAGAGGTTTTCGCCTGACCCGGATCTCCAGCGTTTCCCCGTCAACGTACTGCATAGCGATGAATTGACGACCGTCTGCCTCGCCAACCTCGTAGATTGAGCAAATGTTCGGATGGTCTAACTTGGCGGCAGCTTGGGCTTCACGTACGAGCCGCTTCCGGGCCTGGTCGTCTGCCAGGGATTCTGCCGGCAGGAGTTTGATTGCCACTTTACGATCGAGCAAAGTGTCCTGTGCTAGATACACTTCGCCCATTCCGCCTGCGCCGAGTTTCATAATGATGCGGTAATGCGAGAGCGCGGTGTCGGGAGCGAGGTCTCTAGTCATTTGACTTCAAGTCAATTCAGCCGAACCCCTTGCAGCAAGTAGATCCTTGATCAGGTTGTTGGTGAGATTAACCACAGGGCGCTCAATTTACAAGGGGAATAGTCAGGCAAGCTAGTTTTCCTGCGCTTTGGGAGCAGAGACTCGCGGCAGGAATTCCGGTAGTGCTCCTATGTAGCGCTACCGGAATTCCGAACGAACAATCACGATGTCTCCCACCTTGTCGACTCTTGAAATTACGACCGTGAAGGTTGCGTGACGAGCGAAAACTCACACGAGCTAAATGTAAGACAACTCGCCAGTTGATTGGTGCCCCCGCAGGGATTCGAACCCCGAACCAACAGATTATGAGTCTGCTGC
>CAZNPP010000085.1:0-5828 GCA_964574785.1 uncultured Chloracidobacterium sp.
CCGACGCGGAAGTTGTCCCGAGAGAGCCAGCTCCAGCCGTCCGACTCGTCACCGAAGTCTCGCCGGAAGCCGAGGACGTGCACGTAGAAGTCGGTAGAAGTACGAAGGTTTCGAACCGCCAGAATGAGCCGCGTTCCCTCCAGTCGAGCCATGGCCCTTTCCTCCGTCAGTATGTTTGGGTCCGCCTAACGCCGCGCTTCAGCCGCACCGAAAGCAGTGAGGGAACGCGATGCTCCTTCACTTCAGACCAAGCTTCTTGCCGGCTGCGAGCAGGGCAATCGACTCGCGAATGCGCTTTTCCCGCGTCTCAGGTCGCTTGGCCGTGTGAATCCAAACTACGAATTTCATGTCGACTGATGTTCATCACCGAGGACGACCGAAAAACAAGACATAGCCGTCCGAATCCTTCAGCTCGAATCCGCGCAAACCGTCATGAGTATCCTGGAGTGGTGCCGAAAATTCCACGTTGCGCGACTCAAACTCGGCCGCCAATACATCAGGATCAGGAACGTAAAGGTACGCGTCCCAGCGGGCGATACCTTTTTTGACGTCTCGCTTGTAGTTCGGCAGTGGAGCTACGCCAACGTCTTTGAGCAGGATCTGCGCACCGCCCCTGCGAACGATGCCGAAGAAGATGTCGTCAGCAGCAGGCCCCTGAAAGGTGATCTCAAATCCAAGCCGGTCTCGGTAAAACGAAAGCGATGACGGTACGTGGCTCACGATAAAAAAGGGTGAGATGCTGGAAATCTCTGCGTGTGTCATGTGGACTCCTCCTTTGTATCACAGTTCATCGTTCTTTAGGCGACTTCAGTCTGTCGTTTGACTGGAATTCAAACCTTACCTAGACTCTCAGCGGCGCGCCTGGACTATGATCCGGCGCGCAATTCTAATGCGCTTAGGCGACAGGTGAAAACTAGGAATGGCGATGGCGCTCTTGTCCTGTGATTTGAACAGCCAATAGCCATTCCACAAAATCACATCACGAACAGACACGAGCTCTTTTTGTAGATGTTCAGCTGAGATCAACTTAACCAAGTCCCAATGCTACGTCTCCATAACACACTGACCGGGAAACTCGAAGAATTCAAACCCCTTAGTGAGGGCGAGGCAAAGTTCTACTACTGCGGGCCAACGGTCTGGGACTATGGGCATATCGGAAATTTCCGCTCAGCCGTAGCCGCCGATATCCTGCGCCGTTACCTCAAATTCAAAGGCTTTAGAGTCACGCACGTCATGAACATCACAGACGTCGAGGACCGAATCATTGCTCAATCCCAGAAAGCCGGCGTCAGCATTGACGATTACACCGCAAAATATATCGCTGCCCTCTGGGAAGACTTTGACGCCCTTGGCTGCGAACGCCCGGACATCGTCCCTCGCGCAACCCGTCACATTCCAGAGATGGTCCAGTTAATTGAGAGATTACTCGAGACCGATCATGCTTATCGCTCAGACGGATCGATCTACTATCGCATTAGCTCCTTTCCCGAATACGGCAAACTCTCAAAGATAAACTTTGCCGGCAATATCGTCGGCGGTAGTGAACGCATCGATACAGATCGTTATGAAAAAGAGGATGCGCGCGATTTTGCTCTCTGGAAGGAGCCTGCCAGCGCGGAAGAACCAGCCTGGGATGCATCCATAGGTCGCGGCCGGCCCGGATGGCATATCGAATGCTCAGCTATGTCGATGAAGTACCTCGGCGAAACTTTCGATATTCACGTCGGTGGCGTTGACCTTATCTTTCCTCATCACGAGAACGAGATCGCTCAAAGCGAGGGAGCTACCGGCAAGCAGTTCGTGCGTTACTGGATTCACTTCGAGCATCTGAAGGTGGAAGGCCAAACGATGTCGAAGTCCAAGGGCAACTACTACACCCTTCGCGATCTTACGGCGAAAGGCTATTCACCGGTTGCCGTCCGCTATCTGCTGTTAAGTGTGCCTTATCGAAAACAGATTAACTTTACGTTCGAAGCACTGCGCGGCGCCGAGAAGACTGTAGAAGGTTTGCAGGATTTTCGCAGCCGTCTCACTGAGGCAAAGACTGAACCTGGTCTCAATGACAGTTTGCACGAGACCACCAATCGTGCACTCAAAGAATTTGAGGCAGGCATGGACGATGACCTCAACACCTCAGTGGCACTAGCGGCGGTTCACAATCTAACTCGCGAAGTGAACACTGCCATTGCTCGAAAGCAGTTACGCGAAGATAACAAGCAAGAACTTCTCAGCTTGCTTGAACGAATTGACACAGTTCTAAATATACTTGGTGAAGACCAGCGCGAGATGCTTGATCGTGAGATCCAGGCATTGATTGATGACCGTCAGGAGGCGCGCCGCCGCAGAGAGTTTTCCCGCGCCGACGACATTCGTGACGAACTCGCGAGTCGCGGCATTATTCTCGAGGACACTAAAGATGGTGTGCGGTGGAAGAGGAAATAGGCCTTGGGTCTTTGGTCTTTGGTGGCGAGTGATCATATATGAGAGCTCTTATTAGCGTTTCCTCAACTGAAGACATCCCTCAGGAATACCAGGACACTCCTATTGGCCGTCTTTTGGAATATCAAAATCTGGGAAGACAGCACGATAGTTATGAACAAGCACAACTGCTGGTTGGGATGTGCATGGATAATCGCAAGTATCTTCGGATTCCCGAGAATTTTGCCTTCATAATCCGCGCCGGAGGAGCCAACCTGCGTTACAGTGAATTTAAAGTCTCCTTCGCCATTGCAATTGGTGGCGTCAGGCACATCGCGCTGATCGGACATAACAACTGCGGCATGGTGAATCTGAGTTCGAAGAAGGAACAATTCATAAAAGGGTTGATAGAGAATGCCGGTTGGAGCCAAGAAGCCGCCGAAGAGCATTTCTCCAGCTTTGCGCCTTTGTTCGAGATTGGTGGCGAAATAGATTTCGTCTCTACTGAAACGCAGCGCTTACGCCGCCGCTATCCAAACGTCAAAGTGGCGCCGATGCTTTATCGAATTGAGGACAACCGTCTTTATTTAATAGCCGAGGACTGAGATTCAATCCGACAGCCCCGTTTGCTTCGTACTCTTAACGGAACAACCGGAAAGTGATATAAGATACCGCTCGAATATAGAAGAGTACTAATTGCGGTAACCGTCGCTTCGAAAGATCGACAGCAATGTTCCTGTCACCTGCCTTGCCTGCAGGTCGCTCTCATCCAGACTGAACAAGGGAATTATTAGCCTGAAGTGTCGGTAAAGACACCAGGATCAGAGCCCTAGGAAGTTTACTTAAGAGTTATTTAATCCTTTTTTTAAGAGGAACATTCAAAGTGCCTGAAATTCTCACTAGCGCCAGCGCCTTAATGGTGTTTCTTGTGATTGCCGGACTAGGCTTTGTTTTATTGCTAATTTCTCTTGTCTTCGGAGAGGTCTTCGATCACTTGGGCGTTGATGCGCTGGACACAGCTCATGGGCCAGGTTTTATTGATGCGCGAGTTATCAGCGTGTTTATGACCACTTTTGGTGGTGTGGGAGCCATCGGCATTCAGATGGGTTTTGGCGTAGTTGCCAGTTCCCTCTTAGGCTTGGCCAGTGGGGTCGCCCTTGGCGCAGCGGTCTCGCTGTTCGGACGTTTTTTGTATAAACAACAGGCTTCTAGTTCTGTAAGTGTAAGTCAAATGGTGGGTCGTACCGCACAGGTGACCGTGACGATTCCCGCCGGCGGTATCGGACAGATCAGTTGTCGCATAGGTGAAGAGCGAGTCGAAAGAATTGCTCGGTCTCGGGAGAATGGAGAAATCCGCTCAGGAACGCTGGTGCGAATAGAAGAAATTGCCGGAGATTCAGTCATCGTCAGTGCTGCGACTAATGGTATCGGGTATTCGTCGCAAAAATAAGAAGCATTAAAGAGGTAACAGATATGGACCAACTAAACTACCCCATCTATGTCATTCCCGCTATCCTCGCAGTCGTTATTGGGTTTCTAATAGCGCTTTACCTTCTTAGCCGCAACTACATAAAGGTGCCACCCAATCTTGCGGCTGTGATCTCAGGTCGATCGCGGAAACTTTCAGACGGCACCATGGTTGGATACCGACTCGTTCGCGGTGGCGCCACCCTAATTTTTCCCTTCCTCGAGAAAGTGGATTATCTGAGCTTGAACGTCCTAACCGTGCCTTTGGCGACCTCCAGAGCTTATACGGTGCAGGGCGTACCGGTTTCAGTCAAAGCAGTCGCCAACGTCAAAATCAAAGGTGACGACGAATCGTTGCGAGCCGCGGCCGAACGCTTCCTGGGCATGAGGCCGGAAGAATTTCATCGGCTTGTCTTCCAAACTCTGGAAGGACACCTGCGCGCCATTCTCGGCACCTTGACAGTGGAAGAGATCAACAACGATCGGCAGAGCTTTGCTCACAAGTTGACCTCGGAAGCTGCCGGCGATCTCGAGAAGATGGGAATCGGTCTTGATGCCTTGACGATTCAAGAGATTAGTGATGAAGAGGGCTATCTGGATGCGCTTGGCAAACGGCGTACGGCCGAGGTGCGTCGCGATGCTGATATAGGTGAGGCCGAAGCAACTCGTGATTCAAAGATCAAGTCCGCTCTGGCGATGCAAGAAGGCGAAAAGGTTAGGCTCGAAGCTGAGGCTAATATTGCTTCATCAACTCGTGAGACAGAGGTTAAGCGGGCTCAATTCGAGGCTCAAATCAAGCGTGAACAGGCCACAGCCGCTCAGGCTGGACCACTGTCAGAAGCCAAAGCTCGCCAGGAAGTGGTAGCGGAAGAAGTTCGTATCGAGCGCATCCGAACTCAGGAACAGATCGCCGTTCAAGAGCAGGAGGTTCTGCGCCGCGAGAAGGAACTTGAGGCGACGGTGGTGAAGAAGGCTGAAGCAGAACGCAGAGCTGCTGTTCTTCTTGCCCAGGGACAACAGGAGGCGGCGATTCTCGCAGCTGAAGGTCAAAAACGAGCTCGCATTGCCACTGCCGAGGCAGAGAGCGAAAAACTGAGAAAGGAAGGCGAAGGTCGGGCATCAGCAGTTGAGGCCGAAGGTCGCGCCGAAGCTGAGCGTATTAGAGCGCTGGGACTCGCTGAAGCGGAGAAGATTCAAGCTCAAGGTCTTGCTCAAGCAAAGGCGATTGAAGCTCAAGGTCTTGCAGAGGCTTCGGCGATCAAAGAAAAGGCCGCAGCCTGGCGCGAGTTCAATGATGCGGCCCGGCTCCAAACCGTTCTTGAAAAACTTCCCGGCATTATAGAAGCAACTGCTCCAGCATTTCGAGCCGTGGCTGAGCCGCTAGGTAACATCGACAAGGTTGTGATGATCGACAGTGGTGGTGGAAATGGCGGTAATGCTGGATCTTCAAGTGGGATAAACCGGTTCGCCCAAACTGGTCCGACGGTGATCTTCTCGCTCCTCGAGCAGTTACAGGCGCTAGGGCTAAACGTGCCGGACATCCTTTCCCAACTTGCCGGTAAGCAGACGACGACTGAAGTTGCGGCAGTTCCTGTAACTGTGGCCCCAAAAGCCGAGAAAGTGATTCAAAAGGATGGCAAGGAGTAGCTTGGGAAGAGGGGCAAGTTTCAGATTGGGGGCAAGTTTTCTGTTGGGAAGGGGGCAAGGCGCGCCAGCGCCGCGCCCCCGTATTCCCAGAATATTCCCCCGGCTGGGCTTAGTCAGCACTCACTTAGGTCATGAGTGAGGAAAGCGGGGGCGCGGCGCTGGCGCGTCTGGCCCCCTTCCCAACCTGAAACTTGCCTCTTTCCGATAATTTTTGCAAGGATTTGTACATCCCACCGACAATCCTTCCAATTATCCTCGCCTCTGTGGAACGACGGCAGTTTCTAATCAGATCCGGC
>CAZNPP010000085.1:5928-17879 GCA_964574785.1 uncultured Chloracidobacterium sp.
GTCAATAGTATTATTAAGGAGATAAGACCCGCCACTCGCCTGCTCGCCTTAACCTGGGTTCACTCGAGCACAGGATTGAAGCTCCCAATTCGCAGAATTGCTGATCAACTCGCAGAGATCAATTCGCATCGCGAGGAAGCACAACAGGTACTTCTGGGTGTAGATGGGGTTCATGGTTTTGGCGTAGAGGATGTTCAGATGAACGATCTTGACACCCTTAAGCGAAGACCTGTCGTCCGGTATAGTTTGTTTTGATGTCAGAGGTATGTCACCTCGGGCGGTGGTGAACCGACTCAGGGAACAGAACATCATTGCGACAGTAACTCCGTATGCCACTCAGTATGCTCGTCTCGCTCCGAGCATCCGAAATTCGATGAGAGAGATTGACGCCACACTCGAAGCCATCTGCAGGATGGGCTAAAATCTCAATCTCCGGGCCGCAAGGTTTTACATAACTATTACAGGGGGTGCCGATTACTAAGAGTAAACTTCCAGCAGCGATTTCCCCCAAATACTCTATTTACTTACGAGCAGTAAACAATCTCGGCAGGAGAGGTACGTGATGAAAGCTCTGCTAATAAACCCGGAGTTTCCCGATACTTACTGGAGTTTCCGACATGCGCTCTCTTTTGACGGAAAACGGTCGGCTTATCCACCGCTTGGTCTGTTAACCGTTGCCGCGATGCTCCCTCAATCCTGGGAAAAGCGCCTCGTAGATATGGAAGTACGGCGCCTAAAAAGATCTGATATCGAATGGGCGGACATCGTCCTGGTTACAGCGATGCTGGTCCAAAAGGAGGCCCTCCACCGAGTAGTCGACAATTGCAAGAGTTTAGGGAAACGCGTCATGGTGGGTGGGCCCTATGTGTCAACGAGTACCGAAACCTTGCCAAATGCTGATCACATTTTTATTGGAGAAGCTGAAACTACCTTGCCACAGTTTTTCCAGGATCTTGAGAGAGGCGAAGCAAAGCCAATCTACCGCGCCGCCGAAAGACCGCCACTCTCCCTTACCCCGGTTCCTGAATTCACCTTGGCGGAACTGAAACGTTATGCCGCAATGTCGGTTCAATACTCGCGCGGGTGCCCTTTCCAATGCGAGTTCTGCGACATCATTGAAATATATGGACGCGTGCCACGCACAAAAAGTAATCAACAGATACTAGCAGAACTGGACGAACTTAAACGCCTTGGCTGGCGAGGCACTGTCTTCGTGGTTGACGACAACTTCATCGGCAACAAACGCAACGTAAAGAAACTTCTGCCTGAACTCGCGGCATGGCAAGAGCGAAACGACCATCCTTTCTCGCTATTAACGGAAGCTAGCGTTAACCTCGCGGATGATGACAGCTTACTCGCCACGATGCGCACCGCCGGATTTCACCGCGTGTTTCTCGGAATTGAAACGCCGGTCGAGGAAAGTCTAAAGGAAGCTCAGAAGTCCCAAAATCGAGGGAACCTGCTCGAGGCGGTAAAGAAGATACAGAGCTACGGAATGGAAGTGATGGGAGGCTTTATCGTCGGCTTTGATCACGACCCAGCCGATATCTTTGAACGGCAGATAAACTTCATTCGCGATAGTGCTATTCCTCTGGCGATGGTTGGTCTACTTACCGCTCTCCCCGACACCCAACTCTGGCGACGACTTAAGAATGAAGGTCGCCTGCTTGCGGAAAGCTGCGGTAACAATACCAGCGATTCACTAAACTTTATTCCGAAAATGGATCCAGCAGTGCTTGTCGAGGGCTATCGCTCGGTGCTTCGCACGATCTATAACTCGAGCGAGTATTATCAGCGAGCGCTGGAATGTCTACGACGGGTTTCGGGAAGCGCGCCTGAACCGAGTAGCTACAGTGTGGTGGGCGGCATGATGGCACTTTCGCGAATCATTATTAAGCTCGGAGTGATTGACCGGGAGCGCAAAGAGTTCTGGAGGTTCCTCCGCTGCTCGCTCACTGAACATCGGGAGCAATTCGCACACTCCATGCGGCTGGCGGCGATGGGCTACCACTTTCGCAAACTTAGTGAAGGTGTCTAATACCCTTCGTCATCTCGAGATTGCCGTGGTAAGACTGACATACCTCATCCTACTCGTCATTTTTTCGACGAATGTTGTATTCGCGCAAACAGCAAACAATCCGAAAGATCTTGCTAATCAGGTAAAGTCTGAATTTCTACACGCATGGTCAGGCTACAAGAAGTATGCATGGGGTCACGACGATCTTAAGCCGTTAAGCAAGTCACATCATGATTGGTATAGCGAGCCACTGTTGATGACTCCAGTGGATGCGCTCGACACCATGATCCTGATGGGGCTTAAAGAAGAAGCAAACCTGACCAAAGCTTACATCATCGAGAATCTCTCTTTCGATAAAGATATTTATGTTCAGAAATTTGAGATTACGATCCGCCTCTTAGGGGGCCTCCTTTCGAGCTATCAACTAACAGGCGACAAACGCCTCCTCGAACTGGCAAAGGATCTGGGAACTCGCCTTCTACCTGCGTTCGACTCACCGACAGGACTACCCTACAGATACGTCAACCTCAGGACAGGAATGGTGCGCGGCGCTGAAACGAACCCTGCTGAGGCAGGAACACTATTGATAGAGTTTGGTACGCTAAGCAAACTCACTCGTAATCCTGTTTTCTATGAAAAAGCCAAACGCGCGCTGGTTCAGCTATATCTTCGCCGTTCACCTATTGGTCTTGTTGGCCAAAGAATAAATGTCGAAACTGGAAAGTGGACGAATACAGCCAGTCACATAAGTGCGGAGATAGACAGCTACTATGAATACCTTTTGAAGTGCTGGCTGTTATTTGACGATCAAGATTGCAAGCGTATGTGGCCTACCAGCGTTGCGGCAGTAAACAGGTATTTAGCCGACGAGGTAGGCAGCGAGTTATGGTATGGGCATGCTGACATGAACAGCGGCGTTAGAACGGCCACAACATATGGAGCACTGGACGCATTCTTCCCAGCCGTACTGGCTCTCTCGGGCGACCTCGATCGAGCAAAACTGCTTCAAGCTTCCTCATTTAAGATGTGGACCTTACACGGAATCGAGCCAGAAGTTTTCGATTACAAGACAGGAGAAGTTCGCCATCCGGGCTATCCTTTACGGCCCGAAATAGTGGAGTCAACATACTACCTGCACCACTACACTCGAGATCCTCAGTACCTGAAGATGGGTGAGGTCCTATTCCGCGATTTAGTGAAGCACTGCAAAACGGAAGCAGGATACGCCGCATTGAAGAGTGTTATTTCAAAAGAGAAAACGGATTCGATGCAAAGCTTCCTTTTCGCCGAAACTTTCAAGTATTTCTACTTGCTATTCTCTCCTCCAACTACGCTTGCTTTTGAAAGAGTAATCTTCAATACGGAAGCTCATCCGGTTCGCCGTTCCTGGTGAACTTCTTAAAAAAGCTGTTTCTTGCTTGATCTCAGTAGTATTATAGCTCCCACAAGACAACAATCCGTTTTGACGAGAGCTGCCTTTTTGCTTCAGCAGGCATGCTAAGAAAGGAGCACCATGAAATCTCAAACTCTATTACGTTCAATGACGATTATTGGGGCCGTGGCCACATTCACCGTGGGCTTATTCCTGAGCCCACCTGCGGGCGCCCAGGATCCGATGAAGCCCGGTGGACAACAGACCTCTTTCAGCCCAGTAATTGAGGAACCGTTTGTAGTTGTAATGAAACGCGATGTTGAAGCCAAACCGAAGGTCATGGCTGCTGCAATGCGTTTGCTAGAGGAGCGTTACGATCTAACGCGGCGCGTTGATCAGAATGTCAAGATGACAAGAGGAAAGCCTATACCTGTGGGACCAACAGCAAGACTGAAAGGCGTGACGTGGGAACAACTTGGGCAGATGTCTCCAGATGAGATAAGAGAAAAAGGAGTCTTCCCATATCTACCCCTACCGCATGTCAATCATCCTGTTGGGGGCATGGTTTTTCCGCAAGTTCACATCAAGGAACAACCTCGGTTGGAGCGCTTTGATATGGACTTTGATATTCCGGATCACTTCCTACCGGAGTTCCCTCCCGCCATTTTTCTGACCACGCGGCCCGATCTCGGGGATGTCTCGAAGGGTCAGTTGGTCACGGTCAATAACTTTTACGACCTATTCAACGGCATCTTAAATCCGAAGCAACTGGACGGCTTAAGATTACTGGTCACACAGTTTCCACAGCAGCAATTCAATGCGACAGCAGATCGCAAAACAAATCGAGATGACGGCATGCTGGGAGTGACTTGCTTCGATTGTCACGTGAACGGTCACACCTCGGGAGCAGCACACCTTGTCGGCGACATTCGGCCTCAGGAAAATCGCCGGCGTATCGAGACTCCCTCGCTGCGCGGGGTTAATATTCAAAGACTGTTTGGTTCGCAAAGAGCTCTACGTACAGTTGAAGACTTTACGGAGTTTGAGCAACGTGCTGCTTACTTTGATGGTGATCCCGTAGCCGCGGCTAAAAAAGGCGTGAACACTCTTGATCGCGCATTGCACGTTCACGCGATGGCGGAATTTCAAGAGATATTGAACTTTCCACCTGCGCCAAAGCTGAACGTACTGGGAAGGTTGGACCGCAGAAAAGCAACTCCTGCTGAAATTCGTGGCGAGGAATTGTTCTTTGGAAAAGCCACCTGCTCGACATGTCATACTCCACCTTTCTACACCGATGGCCTCATGCACGACCTTATGGTCGAGCGCTTTTATAAACCTCGCATGGAAGGTGGCATGATGGTAACAAGCCAAGGGCCGATCAAGACATTTCCACTTCGTGGTATCAAGGAATCGCCGCCTTACCTGCATGACGGACGGCTGTTAACTCTCGAAGATACGGTAGAGTTCTTCAACCTAGTCCTTGAGCTAAAGCTCACAGGCCAGGAGAAGAGTGACTTGGTAGCCTTCATGAGGGCACTGTAGGCTAATTTTCCTCGGGCTGACAAACACCTTCCTGGGAGAAGTCCTTTATGAAACTCCTCCTAACGGCTGCGGTGGTAACCATGATCGTCCTGGGGACAGGGGCCCATGAATTACGAGGCCCCTTCTGATATTATCGTGGTCAAATTTACATGGTCTACATACCAGACGCCATCAGAGGCCAAAGACCTGAACCCGACTACAGAGAGTAGTTCTCAAAAGACCGCTGCTACTTACCCACGACCTCGACCCCGTTCGACTCCCCGAACCCAAGGCGAAGAAGAGATTATGCGTGAACAGGATGTTCAGAATCGCAGCAGAGATCTTCGAGAGATGGAGCGGCAGGCTCGCCTTTCTAAATTAGGAAGTCTAAAAGTAAGTGGCGGCAGGTGTGCCAGCCTGTAACCTGGCGCTTTTAGTTAGCCGAGACGCCGAGATTATAGAGAATGAATGAGTAGATGTCGGCAGTCTGCTCGATTGCCTTAGCCGTATTGCTCGCACCGTGGCCAGACTTAGTATCTATTCGTATTACTACGGGTGCATCACCTCCCTGCGCAGACTGGAGGGTTGCAGCATACTTAAAGGAATGGGCCGGGACTACTCGGTCATCGTGATCCGCAGTCGTTATTAAAGTCGCTGGATACTTGCCACCGGTACGAATGTTATGAAGTGGAGAATAGGCATAGAGAGCTTTAAATTCCTCTTCATTCTCGCTTGAGCCATAATCGGCAATCCAATTCCACCCAATCGTGAACTTGTGAAAGCGGAGCATGTCCATTACTCCGACCTGCGGAATTGCGACTTTGAAGAGCTCGGGCCGTTGATTCATCACGGCGCCTACCAGCAAGCCACCATTCGAGCCTCCTTGGATCGCTAATTTTTCAGGCGAAGTGTATTTGTTGTCTATCAGGTACTCGGCGGCGGCTATAAAGTCGTCAAACACATTCTGTTTTTTAAGCTTCGTGCCGGCTTCGTGCCAACTCGTTCCATATTCGCCGCCACCTCGCATGTTCGCTGAGGCATAGACCACCCCTTGTTCTAGCAATGCCGTCCGCACTGAACTGAAGGAGGGCGCAGTAACTATGTTGAATCCTCCATACCCATAAAGAAGTGTTGGGTTCTGTCCGTCAAGCTTGATGCCTCTCTGATGGACAATAAACATTGGAATGCGTGTTCCGTCTTTACTCTTGTAGAAGACTTGCCTTGTCTCGTAATCAGCCGGCTTGAAACCCGGTATCTCAGCAGTTCGAAAGACGGTTGATTTGCGAGTAGCTATTTCATATTTGTAGATGGTCTGCGGGAAGTTGAATGATTGAAAAGTGTAGAAAATAAACTTGTCATCGCTACGGCCATTAAACCCACCTGCTGTTCCGAGACCGGGTAGCTTAATTTCGTTTTCCAGTTTGCCATTGAGGTCAAAGACATAAGCGCGGGTGGTCACGTCCTTTCGCCATGAGGCAAACAGTTTTCCGCCTGCAGTCGCCGCACTCTGAAGTGGTTCTTCTCTTTCTGGGAGGACGTCTTTCCAGTTCTTCTCGTTCGGATTTTTAGGATCAAAAAGTATCACTCTTCCGTTGGGAGCATTTCTGTTTGTTCTGATCAGGAACTTGTCGCCAACATTGTCAACGACGCCAAAACTGTCGTCACTTATCTCAGCCACGATTGGGTTAAAGGTTTTCTCATCATTTGAGAGATCCCGATAGAAGAGTGCATTTCCTTTTTTGCCCTTCCCACGCTCCGAAATGCTTAGTATTGCAAAACGCTCGTCCTCGGTTGTCCCGATGCCGTGAAATCGTTGAGGATTCTCTTTGTCCTCGTAGATTAGTTCATCCTCAGACTGGGGAGTTCCGATACGATGATAGTAGACCTGATGGTTTTCATTCCTCGAACTCAGTTCCTTTCCCTTTTCGGGAGCAGGATACCGACTGTAATAGAAGCCGTTGCCATGCCAGGACACCCCCGAAACTTTGATCCATTGCAGGTGATCTGAAAACGTATTGCGCGTCGCCACATCCATTACAAAGTACTCTTGCCAGTCGGAACCACCTTTTGAAATTCCGTAGACAGCGGTTTTCCCATCTTTAGAGAGCGAGAAGGCTCCGAGACGCGATGTTCCGTCTTGTGAAAACTTGTTTGGGTCGAGCAATACTTCCGGTTTGCCATCCAATCCCTTTTGAATGTAGAGGACGCTCTGGTTCTGAAGTCCTTCATTCTTCGAAAAAATGTAATACTCACCACGCCTTGAGGGCGAAGAATACCTGGGATAGTCGTAGAGCGCCTCAACCCGCTCCCGCATTTTCTCGCGGAACGGAATCGAGTTTAGGTACGAAAAGGTTACCTTGTTCTGGTCCTCAATCCAGCGAGCAGTGTCAGACGAACTCTCATCCTCAAGCCACCGATAGGGATCAGGAACATCGACGCCGTGGTAATTATCAACATGCTCGACTTTCTTACTTTCCGGATAAGCAAGCCGGGACGCTGAGGCGGAAGCTACGGATGAAGCTACCTGCGCTCCGTCTGCCGAACTCTTCTGTACATCCTGAGCACTTGCAGGTAAGGCCAGCGGCCAGATCCAGACCGTGGTCGCAAGAAACGAGAAGAGTACAAGCGCAAACAGGGATAGCCGAAATTTCCCAATCATTAGACCATTCTCCTGAAGGTTTCAGATCAACTTAACAGCTGTGATGCGGTACCCTTAACTTTAATCCAGAAATCTCCAAATCCAAACCTCAATATCTAATAACGACGCTAAAGCTCCCACTGTTGTCACTGTAGTCATCGTCGTTGATTGCAAGAAACAAACGACCTGTGGCTGTTGCAGTGTAGGTCAGTTGATTCCCCACGACGAAAGGTTGAGTAACCTGACTATCGGCCATTCGAATAAACCCAATAAGTGCCCCTGGTCCGGCAGCCGGAACTGGACGAGTGCCAATTATGGAACCAAATCCTGTGGCACGTCCGCCTTCTGGCCCAACCTGACCAATTCGTCTTCCAGCCACAATGGTGCCACTAGCGATTATGGTTAACTGATCGCCTTCTCGCACATCAATGTTTGTGTCAGTACCACGCGAGGTTCCACTAACGACTATTGTCATTTCCTGAGGTCCCCGACTTCGCTCGCGTACGCGCGCTCTACCGCGGCCTTGATCGTCTCTTCTTGTAAATGGACTATCATCATCGGTAAGTGTGGCCAGATCACGCTCGCGCCGGATTTGTACCGCGTAGCCTCCGCGAGCATCGGTAAACGATCCACGATTGGCTGTAAGATACAGACGCCCATCACGATCGGCGACGAATTCTCGCGCTGCTCCGAGTTCAATAATTGGAGAGTTCCAGTCTTCTCCAATCGCGCCGATTAGAATACCTTCGGCAGCGCGAGGCAATGGGGCCGTTGGATCTGTAGTCCGCAATCCTTCAGGGGGTATACGCGAGCGTCCAACAACTATGGTTCCCGACGCATTTACTTGAACTCGTTCATTACGGCGGACATCAACTCCTGAATCAACCCAATTTGACGCCAGCGGGACTTGGACATCTCTGGTCTCATAACGCAACTCGTCTAACGACCGGCCATCGATTTCTATTCGTTCAATTTCGTTCGGTCGAAAAAGCAAAATTTCCCCTGGTTCGTTGCTGGTGGCTAGTGCACCGGGCCGTCGTGGGCTTTCAACCCGCACTGCAAACCTACCGTTAATGAAACCTAGCAACGTGCCACGGATAACACGCCCGTCACGCAGATGTATCGTGTCGGCGGCTACAAAAGTCACCGCCAGCAGCAAAGTGAGCAGAAGTAAAATTATTCTTTTCATCTTTATAGCCTTCCTTAGGCCGCAGAAGCTACGGCGTTCTGAGTAAGAAGTTTCAGTTGGGGTTTGCTCCGGGGGGTCTCCTTAAGATAACAAAGTTCACCTAACATCGTTAACTTGAAATCGATATGCAATCCTTGGCAATCTCAAAAGGAGTATATACCAGGAGTTTAACGTACCGTGTCCAAGTGATGACAACTGCTTTGTTCTGATGGACAGTTGGCTAGGTCATCTGCCATTCTGCTCAAGCGTCGAACTGTAGGGAGGGTGCACTGTATTGAAGGTAGATCGACAAAATATTAGCGAGGTGCTGCGCCGATCTTTACATCTCCTTTGTCCTGCATGCGGACAATCCTCAATCGTAAAGCGTCCTTTTCGCATTAAGAGACGTTGCTCATCATGTGCAGTAATATTTACGAGGGAAGAAGGTTTCTTCGTGGGAGCAATTCTCGTCAATGTAGTCACAACGGAACTTGTGATCCTTGCCCTTTATCTTATTTCGCTACCTATTATCAGTGCTTACTATAGTCTCGTCCTCACAAGCCTGTTTATTGTTGCACTCACGTTTCCGGTAGCTTTCTATCACCATAGCTGGGCGCTTTGGCTAGGGTTCGACCACCTTGTGGAATCTCTTGAAAAAACCTAATAGTTAGAAGCGTCATAAACTGATCTCACCACTGAACATCATCTTCTGCTGTTGATCCAGAACGAGTCGGTGTAGTTGTCAGCCAAGATTGTCAAAATTGATAGGTGCTGGAAAGATCCGGTATCAGAGTGGTAATATTAAAGGTGGTTAGTAAGCATTTGAAGTTAGTAGTTGTTCGAGACAAGCAACTGGTGGTGACTTGAGAACTATGCATTCCTCCCAGCCTCTGCACATACGTCCACTAGAGTCCCGCGCGAATCTCTTCGCGGATTAGTAGCCCTCTTCCAAATCTGTAATTGTGCACGATGGCAAAGCCATCCTTCTGTAATTGTTTCTTAACCAAGGAGAGAATCATGTCGACTACCACAATGGCACCGGTGAAGCGCCCCCAGATTACGACAGCACTTCCTGGCCCAAAAGCCAAAGAGATCATTCAAGCTGATGCACAGTTCGTCACGCCGTCATATCCACGACCGTCCTTTAAGTTAGTGGTTGAACGCGCTAATGGTGTCTGGGTAGAAGATGTGGATGGAAACATCTTTCTCGATTGCAACGCCGGCGTCGCCGTCTGCTCAACCGGGCATTGCCATCCTGAAGTTGTTGCGGCAATACAAGCCCAGACTGAACAACTGATCCACATCTGTGGTACTGATTATTATTACCGGCACATGCCACAGCTCGCGCAAAAACTTGACGAGATTGTTCCGGTTCCCTCACCGACGCGGACACATTTCGCAAATAGTGGGACCGAAGCAATTGAAACTGCGCTCAAGTTAGCTATGCATGCGACGGGCAGGGAGAAGTTCATAGCCTTCTTTAATAGTTTCCACGGCAGAACTCTGGGATCACTTTCATTGACTTCTTCGAAGGTGGCACAGCGAAGGGGCTTCAAGCGACAGGCACTCGATGTTGTACACGTACCGTATCCCAACGAATACCGTAATCCGTTCAGTCAAGCCGATTGCGGCGATGGGGGTCCGGGTCAGGGAGCCCTCAATTGGATTGAAGAACGTCTCTTCAGTACCACGACTCCCGCTGAAGAAGTTGCAGCGATCGTCGTCGAAGCTGTTCAAGGCGAGGGAGGCTATGTTCCGGCGCCAAGTGGTTTCCTTGAGGGACTGCGTCGCATTTGCGACCAACATGGGATTTTGCTAATTGTCGATGAAGTACAATCCGGGATGGGCAGGACGGGAAAGATGTTTGCCTGCGATCATTACAACCTGAAGCCGGATATCATCACGCTAGCTAAAGGCATAGGATCAGGCATGCCAATCGGTGCAACAGTGGCACGCGCAGCCTTGATGGACTGGAAGCCGGGCGCTCACGCGTCTACTTTCGGCGGTAATCCCGTTTGCATCGCCGCAGCACTGAAAACAATAGAACTTCTGGAAGAGGGATTGGTGCAAAATAGCGCCCAGGTAGGTGCTTACCTTAAAGAAGGTCTTCAGAAACTGATGGAAAAGTATGAGTGCATCGGTGATGTGCGTGGGTTTGGTTTGATGCTGGGAGTAGAGTTCATTGAAAATCGCACGACGCGCAAACCAGCACCTGAACTGCGAGATCGAGTTGAAACTGCAGCGTTTGAACGCGGTTTGATTCTGCTGGGTGCTGGGCCTAATACGATTCGGTGGTCACCTCCCCTCGTCCTGACAAACGAAAATGTCGATGTCGGTCTCGAAATCTTTGATCAGGCAATAGCTGCGGCGCTCTCATATTGAGGAGTAAAAGCAATGTTCCAAGGTTCGGTTGTTTCAATTCACATTGCGCCAAGCGCAGAAGCCGGGATGGTTCCGCTTGCAGAGGTAACTGCGGTAGCTGGTAAGGGGCTCGATGGTGATCGGTATTTCAATCATGAGGGCTCCTTCTCCGCAAATCGACCAGATCAGGAATTAACTTTGATCGAAGAGGAAGCGATTGAAGCTTTTAGATTAGATACAGGTGAGGAGTTTGCTCCAGGCGCCTCGCGCAGAAACATTACAACTCGTGGCGTACCACTAAATCACTTAGTTGGTCGTGAATTTCTGATTGGCGAAGTGAGAGCTCGGGGTATCAAACTATGTGAGCCATGTTCGCACCTGGCTCGTCTGACCACAAGAAGCGTTTTGCCGGGGTTGGTCCACCGGGGCGGTCTTAGAGCGCAAATTCTCACCGATGGAGTTATTCGTACTGGCGATCCCGTAAAAGTAGCCGAACAAGGTTAAGAACAAACGTGCTTGAATAGCTAGAGATACTGTGCGTTGTGTCCATGGAGTAACTTAGCGCTTGCTGTGCTTTACAGAACTGGGAGCGGAGAAGCTGAAAAATTTTGACTCCTACATACTCTAATGACAACCCGTTAGTGCGAGTTGCGAGCTTAATTTTTCAGCTTCGCAGCGACCAGGTAACCGCCCAAACTGCAGCGGATTTTTTGAGTCCAACACCCTCGGAGGACAACGCGCCAGTGCGAGTTGCGAGCTTAATTTTTCAGCTTCGCAGCGACCAGATCCGAGCGGAGCATCACGAGCGAAGAATCCCGAGGAATCCTTATTCCAATTTCCGTGTGTATCGATCGACCCGCTTGCTCCGAAG
>CAZNPP010000086.1:0-12851 GCA_964574785.1 uncultured Chloracidobacterium sp.
AGACGGCTGCCATAAAGGCACTGGAGATTGATGAAAGACTAGCTGAAGCCCACACGTCTCTAGGAATGATCAAACTATTCTACGAGTGGGACTGGACCGGCGCCGAAAAAGAGTTGGCACGCGCTCTTGAAATCAATCAGAACTATTCAGATGCTCAGCAAATGTACGGGTATTATTTAGTAATGCAGGGTCGATTTGATGAGGCTCTTCCCTACATGAACCGTGCACAGACGCTTGATCCACTTTCACTAAGCAAAATTGCAGGGATGGGAGACCTATTCTACTTGCGCCGTAAACCGAATGAAGCAATCGTTCACTACCAGAGGTTGTTGGAGATGGACTCCAACTCAGGCCTGGCTTATTGGACCCTTGGAAATGCGTACCTTCAACTAAGACGATATGACGAGGCTATTGAGGCCTATCAGAAGGCGATACCTCTTTCTGGGGATAGTCCGGACGAGCCGGCGTCGTTGGGTTATGCATACGCGCTTTCAGGGAAGCGACGTGAAGCGCAACAAGTTATAAACGACTTGCAGGGTCGCGCCAGAAGGAGTTACATCCCTTCAACGCTGATTGGAATTATCTATGCGGGTCTGGGAGATAATGACCAAGCCTTTGCCTTTCTCGAAGAGGGTTATAAGAATCGGGACTCCGTTCTGGCTTTTCTGAAAGTTGATCCGATCTTCGATAACCTGCGCGGCGATCCACGGTATACAGAACTGCTTCAGCGCGTTGGCTTGTAGAACGAGAGACTCTTTCATAATACTTATGAAACTGGTGGCTGAATGCTTGGTTACTATGGCTGACGGTTTTGTACGCCGGCTTCACGTTTCTCTATGGCTTCGCGGCTCTGCGGTCAGGTAATTAACTACAGGGCTTTCACTCAACAAAACTTGGCCTACTTCACCGATAACGACCTTGGTTCCATGTGGCCCATGAACTCTTGAACTCGTCTCTTTTCACTGTTAACCTCATCGGGAAACCCCAAAAACTAAGCCCCTTGGCTGTCCACTTTTGACGCAAAGTCGAGATTGGGAGGAACTATGGCAGATCTGGGTGCAATGAGTGCTGCTTGGGCGCCAAGGCTCTTGAGCGTATTGCGAATCGTTTCCGCATTACTTTTCATGCAGCACGGCAGTCAAAAACTTCTGGGAATACCAGCCGGAGCGCGGGGTGGCACCGTGCCGCTTATGTCATTGATGGGACTTGCGGGTGTGCTGGAGCTGTTCGGCGGATTACTACTTCTACTGGGATTGTTTACGCGGCCGGTAGCATTCATTCTGGCTGGAGAGATGGCCGTTGCTTATTTCATGGTCCATGCGGCACAGAGCTTCTGGCCACTGCTGAATCAGGGCGAGCTGGCTGCGCTTTACTGTTTCGTCTTTCTCTATTTATGTGCAGCCGGCGGTGGTCCGTGGAGTATCGATGCCGTTTGGCGACGCCGTTAAGTCCACTAACTTTCTGACGTGATCAAGTAAGATAAATCCCGACCCGAAGTGCCGGTGGTTTGGTCGTTTTGTAAGTCAAGAAAATCAAAATGGCAATAGACGTTTTTAAGGAGAACCGCGAAGCTTGGAATCTTCTGAGGCGGGCGATGAATGGACTATTCCCGTCAGTTCTGAAGTGATTGAGCGCGCGCGGCAGGGTGATTGGAGTGTAATCCTCACCCCCACCAAGCCTGTGCCACGGTCCTGGCTAGGAGAACTTGCAGGCGCACGCGTGCTCTGCCTCGCTTCGGGCGGTGGGCAGCAGTCACCAATTCTTGCAGCTGCTGGCGCCATCGTTACCGCCCTTGACAACTCGCCGGAGCAACTCGCTCGTGATCGTTATGTTGCGACGCGAGAGGAGCTCGAGGTTACCTGCGAGCTGGGAACCATGACGGACCTCTCTTTAAAGAAATTCAGGACTGTGTCGTTAAACTCCGACGGCTTTTCCATCTGTAGTCCATGTGAAGCACCGGGCAAGACGACAATTTTTGAATCGGAGAAACATTCGTGCAGACGGGTTGTGATCTGCCGGTAAAACTTCGGGCTGAACTCCCCTGTTACAAGAAGAACCGGAACTTTGATACTGGCGGCGCTCCTGCAATCGAATGGCACAGGTTCGAAGAATGTGGTGAGCATTGGCCCCAGAGTCGCAGAATTATCCGTTACCACCAAGCGTGCGCCCGGCGGTAACTGATCAAAAACATCCGCCTCTAGAACGACTCTTAAATAGTCACGAAGGGCTGTTTTTGCCTCACCTTTCCTGGCAACCTGCAAGACCGAATCAAGTTTCGACTCTTGATCTGCAAGAAGCAAATTGTCAGCAGGTGTGTCTAGTACCGTAAACAAACTCGGCTCACCTAACACTAGACTGCGAACGAGTTCAGGGTGCTTAAGGGCTACAAGCGCGGCTATTGCTCCTCCATAAGAGTGGCCAACAAGATGCGCTGGTCCCACTTTTAGGGTCTGTAGAAGCGCAGCGAGATCTGAAGTGTGAACGGCTCGTGTATAGTCCGAGCCATCGCCAACCGTGGCATTCGGATGATGATAACGGCGACTGTACGTGATGACGCGGTAATGGTTCGAGAGTGCCTCGGTTTGCGCGCCCCAAGTGCGATAATCGCTAATTGCCCCATGGACACATACCACTGGTTCGCCAATTCCCTGCTCTAGGTAGGTTAATTTTGTGTCGTTTACCTGGATCTGCTTAACAGCATCGTTGCCGGTAGCGCCGCTGGATGGAGAGCAAACCAGCGCTGAAAGCAGAAAGATCGATGATATGGCAAGCAAAATTCTTGTCATCTTCACAACCTCCCGTAATCCTGCCTTACGTTAAAATGCGATTTTCCGCCCTGCAAGAGATCAAATAATCAAGCATAGTTATCACACACATTCTTAAGCCGATGATATGCTTATTTATCGCGCCCTTTCACGGATTTCATTGGGTTGATTGGTGCTCGTCTCTCTCATCAGGAGGATTGAAATGAAGTTCATCTGTCTGCTTTGGATTACGCTAGCTATAACCCTGGTCTCCATGCCTGGCGTTAGGACCAGCAAGCACCCTAACATTGAACCGGTTCCTGTAAACACCGGGCCTGTTGAAACTTCGGCAGGCGCTTTACCCGGAATAGAACACCTCCCTGGCGTCTTGCCATCCGCTCAAGATTTGCCTTTTTCCGAGGCCGTGCGTGCTGGTGAGCTCATTTATCTTTCAGGACTGCTCGGGACAATCCCCGGCACAGGCAAGCTTGCACCGGGAGGAGTTAAAGCTGAGACCAAACAGATCATGGATAACATGCGGAGGATTCTCGAGAGCAACAACTCAGCGCTCAACCGAGTAGTCAAGTGTACGGTCATATTGGCCGATATAAAGGAATGGTCAGCCATGAATGAGGTTTACGCCACCTACTTCGAGAAAGGCAGATTTCCCGCTCGAACCGCTTTTGGAAGCAGTGGGTTGCTTTTTGGCGCGCGGGTGGAAATCGAGTGCCTGGCACTGACGAAAGGTGAAGCCGAGGAGGAGTAAGCAATCTCAAGGTTTGTGATACCTCTGATATCGCTCTAGAATAGAACCACGCAAAACTGAAGGGACCCTAAACCATGCTAAAACGAATTCGTGGTAGAACCATCTGATAACTCGATAGGGACGAGTTCCTCAAAATCATTGCTCCATACAGGCGAAGGGGTGATCGTCGATATTGGGACAGGCGACGGTCACTTTGTATACCGGTCTGCGCTTCGCAATCCAAAGAAATTCTACATAGGCATAGACGCCAACCCACGCCCGCTCGAGAAGATCTCAGAGAAGATTTATAGAAAGCCAGCTAAAGGAGGTCTCCCCAACGCGCTCTTCCTTCAAGCCGCAGTCGAAGACCTCCCACCAGACCTCGACGGGATTGCTGATGAGATACACATTCATTTTCCGTGGGGTAGTCTGCTCCGGGCCGTTGCCACAGGAGAACAATCCGTACTTAGTAACCTACGTCGCATCTGTGGACCAGAGGCACTCCTGGAGATTGTGATCGGGGTTGATCCTGTTCGCGATAATTCTGAAGTTCAGCGGCTTGCTCTGCCCACATTATCGAATGAGTACATAGATTCGATTCTCGTCCCTGCGTATCGTGAGGCAGGTTTTGAGATTGTTGAAAGAGCTTCCTTGCCAGCCTCACAGTGGGCCTGTTTTGAAACTTCCTGGGCAAAGCGTCTCAAAGGTAACGCAAAGCGGCAATTGATTGGCGTCATCGCTCGCGCAGTAACTCCGAGAGCAATGCCCTAGACTTACAAAAACTTCACGCTTGAATTATCATCCCGCTCATAAAATTCTCCTGACAGCAAAAAGTAAGTGTTTTTGTGTACCAAACGCTCAGGGAAGGAGATCTGCACTTCCCCGAGGTTTCTTCAGAGTCAGGGAAATCATTAGAAAGGAGTCTTCAATGGCAAACGAAGTGAAACCGATACCCGAGGGTTACCACACTGTAACCCCTTACCTAATCATCCGGAATGCCGCAAGCGCGATCGATTTCTACAAGAAAGCATTTGGGGCAATTGAGCTATTCCGCATGCCTCAACCTGATGGAAAGATTGGCCACGCGGAGATCAAGATTGGTGACTCGCCGATAATGCTTTCAGATGAGCACCCCGACCTTGGATACAAAAGCCCCCAGACGCTCGGAGGCTCGCCGGTAAGCATCTTGCTATACGTGGATGATGTCGACTCGGTGTTTAACCAAGCTATTGCGGCTGGTGGAAAGATTGATAAGCCCGTCGAGGACAAGTTCTATGGGGACCGCAGCGGTAGTTTGACGGATCCATTTGGACATCTCTGGCACATCGCCACTCATACAGAAGACGTTTCACCTGAGGAGATGGAAAAACGAGCTGCGGCTGCTGGCGGCTAATTTTTTGGAGAGCGCCGGCCTGCCGGCGCTTTTCCCCTCACCGCGCGAAATGAAGAAGCAATTTTGCAGTGCGTCCGGCGCTTTCCCGCTCGTGCATGTAAGGAGGCAAAACGTAGTTGGACGATACTGAAAGCGCCGGCAAGCCGTCGCACTCCAAAGTCTTCTCAGACGTGAATCTAGCACGCCGCTTAGAAAGTGCTGAGGCTCATGGCAATGCAGAATTTGTGGACGCCCGAGCCCGGGTTTTTCCCGACTGCGGCGCATGCTGGATTGAAGTAGCCGGCGCCTATGCGATGTACGACGGGGTAGAGTCCCCGCTCACCCAAACATTTGGACTCGGAATGTTTGAGCCCGTCACAGCTTCGCATATGGAACTTATAGAAGAGTTCTATCGAAAGTTCGACGCGCCAGTTTTCCATGAAGTCAGCCCGCTGGCTGACAACTCCACATTAAGCTTACTGAATACGCGTGGGTATCATCCTTGCGAGTTCACTAGTGTGATGTTCAGGCCCCTTTCGGCTGACATCAAACTCAACATTTCTCCAAACAAAAGGATGATGGTCCGTCTTGCTCGAAACAACGAACAGGAACTCTGGGCGAGCACCGCAGCTAAGGGCTGGAGCGAGTTCACGGAGCTAGGGGACTTCATGCTCGATCTGGCAAAGATTAGTGTCCGCCGCCCGCACGTAAGATCTTTTTTGGTCGAACTTGATGGCGAACCCATTGCCACGGGAGCAATGAGCATTCACGAGGGCGTAGCTTTGTTAGCCGGAGCCAGCACGATCCCTGAGGCAAGAAAGCAGGGGGCACAAATGGCGTTGCTGGATACCCGATTGCGATACGCAGTCGAGCAAGGGTGCGATATAGCGATGATGTGCGCACTGCCTGGCAGTGCTTCACAGCGCAATGCGGAGCGCCAGGGATTTCGGATCGCGTATACGCGAGTCAAGTGGCGTTTGGGTCATCCGTAGGAAATGTCAATTGCGAATTGTGAATCGCAGATTGTGAATTGCGGATTTTTTCGCAGACCGTGGCGAGAATTGCTTCAAAGGCAGAAGAGGTTTAAGGCCAAAGACCAAAGGCCCAAGACCTAAGACCAAAGCTGACAACATGCAGATTCGAACAGAACTTCAGCCTGGGGATATTGGGAACATCATTATGCTACATGGTGTCTTGTACGCGACAGAGTATCATCTGGACCATACCTTCGAAGGCCATGTTGCCGCCGGATTGGGCGAGTTCGCTAAGACTTATGATGAACTAAAAGACAAGCTGTGGCTGGCTGAGGATGCGGGACGACTAATGGGTTCGATAGCCATAAATGGGAGAGAAGATACATCGGCACAGCTCCGCTGGTTCCTGGTACATCCTGAGACTCGGGGCCAGGGATTGGGACAGACACTGCTCCGCGAGGCCTTGGCATTCTGCCGCGAGCGTGGCTACAGGTCAGTGTTTCTTTGGACCATAAGTGAGCTGGAAACGGCGGCACATCTCTATCGAAAAGCAGGCTTTGTTGTGACTGAAGAAAATACCCATGAGATGTGGGGCAACGTACGAACTGAGGTTAGATACGATTTAACTTTCGAGGGTTGAACATGTCAAAACTAGTTCCCAATCTAACTGTAACTTCACTCCTCATTTTTGGTCTGACACATTCATCCATCGCTCAAGACTGGAATCAGTGGCGCGGCCCGTCGCGAGATGCAACCGTACTTGCCCCAAACACTCCCGAGTCCTGGCCCAAATCACTTGATCGACGCTGGCGAGTAGAAGTAGGTGAAGGATACTCATCTCCAGTAGTTGCAGGTGAACGTGTTTTTGTCCACAGCCGTCGCGATCCCGAAGAGCTGGTTACAGCGATCAATGTCTTAAATGGCGAGATTCTTTGGCAGCAAAAGTATCCAGCACCATTTAAGAAGAATGAATATGCAGTAAAGATGGCCAAGGGTCCCAATGCGACCCCGCTCGTTCTTGGTAACAAGCTTTTCACTCTTGGCGTAACCGCAGTGCTCAACGCCTGGGATGTCGCAACGGGAAAGCAACTTTGGACCAAAGACTTCTCGAATACAGTAGACACATCAAAGCTCTTTTGTGGTACTGCTGCGTCCCCGCTTTTGTATTCAGGGCTTGTTGTGGTCCAGGTGGGAAGCGATATTCATGGAGGACAGATTCTGGCGCTCGAACCCGAATCAGGGGCAGTGAAATGGGAGTGGCGCGGCCCAGGACCTGGGTACGCTTCTCCAATCGTAATTGACGTTAAAGGGGTTCAACAGATCGTAACACTCACTAACCGCTCAGTAATAGGACTGGACGCAAATACAGGAAAAGAGCTTTGGTCAATACCCTTCCCGGATGAGTGGCATGAGAACATCGTCACGCCAGTGTGGACCGGCTCGCAGTTGATCGTTTCCGGTACCCGCCAAGGAACACATGCTTATTTGCTCGAGCAAATCAATAAGAAGTGGCATGCAAAGGAGCTTTGGAAGAACAGAGATGTCGCCATGTACATGAGCTCGCCCGTTTACGGTGACGATCTGATTTACGGACATTCAGCGAAACGTAAAGGACAGTTTGTCGCATTGGACGCAAGAACAGGCGAGCTGAAGTGGGCCACCGAAGGTCGTGAAGGTGATCACGCGTCAGTGCTACTGGCCCCACGTCACATTATCTATCTCACCAACGGCGCTGAACTCATTGTTGTGCATCGTGGCAAACCCAACTTTACCGTCGAGCAGCGCTTACAGATTGCAGAGACTGAGACCTGGGCCATGCCGATTTTCCTGGGGAGCAACCTTCTAATCAGAGACGCGACGGGCCTAACACTCTTCTCTATTATCCCTGACAGCCATAAGATTTCAGGTGAGCTTGGTAGTAAAACTAATCCTGTCCGCTGCAATGGTCCCAGCGGCGAACGGGCTTACCTGAGCCGTCTGCGCTGTCCCTGACAACTCAGCGCCACAATTCTATCGCGTCGGAAGTTTTGGCAGCGGTCCTTATGGCAACATCATTGATGGTTATCGTGTTACGTGTGCGGGTCAACCCCCTGTTATGATCTTCATGGACATGTATCATGAGCATGTAGAGGAAACACCGGTACCGGGGTTCACAATAGTAGAAATAACTCGGAGACGTGTGGCCAAAAAGTAGAAATGAAGAACTTCAACCCAGCTCTTGTGCTTTATCTGATCTTTTGTGCTGCGGCTTCGGCGTCAGCTCAATCCCAGGATATTGCATTTTGGGAGAACGGCATTACAGAGCGATGGTGGGTAAGTTTGAAAGATATATCCGAGTCGGATTTGGACCGCGCGACGGAGCTTTGGGCGCAAATTCAGAAGGAGAATGAACGAGGAGACACGCATCCCTGGGCGGGCGGTTATTCGGACGGAGGGGAGACTCATGGCTCTTACATGCGGTGGTCGCCAGAGGCTGGTTTTGTCATCGCTAATATCAACAAGTGCGAAGCCAAACTAATGGGTCTATCGTTTGGGTCAGTGAAAATTGCGGGTCCTCTAATAGAGTTTGTTATTGATTATCAATTCTTTCGGTCACATGGACATCGCAGATCACACAGGCCTGGACATACACGGATAAGGTTTGTGCCAATTCAATGGAGCCACACTCAATTCCTCGTAGAAGAAAAAGAAATGGCCCGGTTTGGCGATTACGTCGCTGGTCTGGGAGAGTTCAATGGCGAATACATGTGGCTCGCTACGACTTTTTTCAGCCGCAAGAGTAGCGAGATCGAAGACGACCACAGCAACATTCCACAAGCCCCAGAGCAATACCAGCGCTTTATCAGAGCTCCGATCGATGCTCGCATCATCCAGGTTGGAACTCCGCGCCTAAAACGATACCGTGATTCAATTGGTCAATGGCATTTAGAAAGGCTCACGCCGGTGACTGTAAACGTTGGAAGAGTCGATGGTGTAAGAACGGGTCTCGCCTTGAGAGTTCTCGTTCCTGATCTTTTCGAGTCGGTAAAGATTACTCGAGTAGGAAGTCGCACTTCTTTAGGAGTGATAGAGAGAGGCGTCGATGAGGAACAAGAGCCCGATTCTGAGGACGTGCCAATCAGCGTCGGATGGCAACTTACGACAAGCCCTCATAAGAGGTCCACTGTAGGCTCCCAATGAAGGAAAAACGAATTGCGAGCGTCACTGTCACGCTAATCCTTCTTATTCTTCCTCCCGTTGCGCACGCTCAGGAAACTTTCAAGATCTTCAGCATCGAGGACATACAGACTGAATTCAATAGTGTGCCCTGTAAGGATGAAGACCGATTTGAGGCGGTCAAGACTCTCTTTGAAAAGTTCGGGGTCTCAAGCGATGAGTTGAGCACAGAGAAGTTTACGCATGTCGATAATCTAGTAGTGCGCAAGCAGGGTGAATCGGAAGAGGTGGTCGTAATTGGAGCTCACTATGACAAGATGGGTGGTGGCTGTGGGGCAATAGATAATTGGTCCGGCATTGTAGCCCTTGCGCACCTTTATGCCACCTTGCGAGATGCTCTAATAAAGAAAACAATTCTGTTCGTTGCATTCGGCAAAGAAGAAAAGGGTTTAATTGGATCTCGTGCTATGGCGAATGCGATCGCGAAGGACCAACGAAAGCAATACTGTGCAATGCTCAATATTGATAGCTTGGGTCTAGCGGCACCTCAAGCACTAGGGAATGCTTCAAGCAAAAAACTGAGGGAGTTAGCGGCGAAGACCGCCGGGGAAATGAAAATCCCTTTTGATTCTGCAACAGTTACAGGCGCCGATTCCGATTCCAGCGCATTCCTGCGGGTACGCATTCCGGCAGTAACCATTCACGGGCTCAGTGACAAGTGGAGATCGATACTACATGGTCCAAACGATCAACTCTCTAAAGTTAACCCAGACAGCGTTTATCTAGGATATCGACTGGTCTTGGCAATGCTGGTACAGATCGATGCGGCACCTTGTGATGCTTTTAGATAATTGATTCGCTCGACAAACAAGAGATGCAACTGTTACTTCTGTTACTCCTGCTTGTGGCCCCGTATCTTTTTCTTAGTCTTGCTGATCGGATTAACTGGATAAAAACAGAACCAGCGACTCGTGCTCGAGTCGGGCTTTCCATCTTCTTTCTTTTCACAGGGATTGGTCATTTTACGCGTGCCGAAGAAATGTCACAGATGGTGCCGCCGCCGTTAGTGCCGCTTCGCCTCGAGCTTATCTATCTAACAGGAGTGCTGGAATTACTTGGGGCTGGCGGGATATGGGTACCGAAGTTTATGAAGCTGACTGGTTTCTGTTTAATAATGATGTTAATCGCTCTCCTGCCTGCCAATATCTATTCGGCACTTAATCGAGTTGACTTTGGCGGGCATGGAGCTGGGCCGATCTACTTACTCGTGCGGATACCATTTCAACTCTTTGTTATTGGCTGGACATATTTTGCCACCAAACAGACTTGGCTAAAGTCCGACAAACTCTAGTTTGTCGTTACCACGATGTGGCGCATGCTGTCAGCTTGCGTTGCGAGAAATCGTGGAGCCTGGGAGAGGAACTCGAAAGCTCAGTAAGAGATCTACGTGGAGGATTCTTAGTATACTTCGAGGCTACTGTAATGCCCGGAACGCAACCTAACAGGATGCGCCACAGTGTGCCTGGGTGGCGTATCGACAAACTGATCTAGTTTGTCGTTACCACGATGTGGCGCATGCTGTCAGCTTGCGTTGCGAGAAATCGTGGAGCCTGGGAGAGGAACTCGAAAGCTCAGTAAGAGATCTACGTGGAGGATTCTTAGTATACTTCGAGGCTACTGTAATGCCCGGAACGCAACCTAACAGGATGCGCCACAGTGTGCCTGGGTGGCGTATCGACAAACTGAAGTTTGTCGGACATTGGACGACGTTGGAGGACCCATGAATTACCCACTTACCATAACGTTCAAGATTCTGGCTATTGCCCAGCAACTCTCACTCACTGATTCGACAGGACAGCTGATCTTCTATGTCAAACAAAAGGCCTTCAAGCTTAAAGAAGCTGTCACTGTTTTTGCCGACGCCCAGCAAGCCAACCCCTTATTTAAGATCAATGCCGACCGCGTCCTTGATTTCTCAGCAAGCTATCATTTCACGGACAATAATGGTGCTCCCCTAGGAAGTGTAAAGCGAAAAGGTATGAGATCCCTCTGGAGAGCCCGATATGACATCATGAATGGTGACGGACCAGGTTTGATGATTCAGGAGGCAAATGCCTGGACCAAGGTTCTTGATGGAATCTTCGGAGAAATTCCAATCGTGGGGATGTTTTCCGGATATGTCTTCCATCCCGCCTACAACGTCATAAGACCGGATCAAACTGTAGTCATGCGTCTCACTAAACAGCCAGCCTTTTTTGAAGGTAAATATAACATTGAAAAACTGGACTCGCTCAACGAGAAGGAAGAAACACGTGTGCTGCTATCTTTGATAATGATGGTATTGCTCGAGCGCCGCCGTGGTTAAAGAGCACTTGTATTGAGATTCATAGAGACTGATGACGGATTCTTCAGGCAACAGCACCTCGAAGCTCATTGCAATCCTGCAGCTTGCCTACTCTGGAGAACTCGCTGCTGGTTATGCCTACCGGGGACATTGGAGGTCCCTCTCGGATCAACAAGAACGTGTTGCTGTCAGAAAGATCGAGAACGATGAATGGCGCCACCGGGAACTCGTCGGTGCGATGCTTCGCGAACTAGGAGCCGAGCCCGACGGTCGCCGCGAATTTCGTGCTCTGATAATTGGTCGCAGCTTAGGCTTTCTTTGCCATCTCTCGGGCTGGTTTGCCCCAATGTATGGCGCTGGCAGACTCGAAAGCAGAAACGTGGGAGAGTACGAAGACGCTGCGCGCTTTGCGTGGGAATCCGGAAATGAAAAGTTTATCGATTGTCTGCTGACAATGGCTGAAGTTGAATGGGACCATGAGCACTATTTCAGAGGAAAAGTATTGCAACACCGCTTCAGTCGTTTTGTGCGACTCTGGGACGAACCTCCCCCTAAACATTCCATACGCGCCGCCTTCAGTTCCCCTATACCCCTAGTTCGTTGCTGAGTATTTCAACCGTGAAAGCGAGTCGATTCAATGCTAATTGCGAAATCCCTCATCTTCTTTGTAGCTGCGGGCTTGTGTGAGATTGCTGGCGGCTAGCGTGTGTGGTTAACGATTCGCGAGAACAAAACAATAGCATACGCCCTTTGCGGAGCAGTACTGCTCGTTCTGTACGGAATTGTCCCGACTTTTCAACCGGCAAACTTCGGCCGTGTGTATGCGGCATATGGTGGAGTGTTTGTTGTGCTTTCGCTATTGTGGGGGTGGCAGGTTGATAGAATCACCCCCGATGGATTCGATATCCTCGGCGCCTCAGTTGCCTTAATAGGGGTTTGCATTATCATGTACACCCCTCGAAGCCTCTAAAATGAAGATTCCCACCCTACATACTGAACGAACGCTCCTTCGTCCTTTTAGTATGAAGGACTTGAAAGCTCTAGCTACTATCTTCGCCAAGCCTGACGTAATGAAGTTCATGCCGGGAGGACGTCCACGCTCACTCGAAGAGACTGAGACTACCTTGAAAGCAACATTGCAGCATTGGTTCGATCATGGCTTCGGATGGTGGGCCATCGAAGAAAAACAGGATCATGCGTTGCTTGGTTGGTGTGGTCTTTCCTACCTTGATGGAACAAAAGAAGTGGAACTGCTTTATCTGGTAGACCAACCTTACTGGGGCCGCGGGTTTGCGCGTGAGACAGCGCGCGCCAGCCTTGACTATGGCTTTAATCAACTTGGGCTCAAGAGTATCGCTGCGGTTGCTGTGCCTGAGAACCTGGCTTCCAGAAGAGTGATGGAAAAACTAGGAATGCAATATCGCGGGCCTAAGCACTGCTACAACTCAGACTTGGCGTATTACTCAATAACCGCCGAGGAGTTCGTTTAAGTCCAAGATCCACAGTCCAAAGTCCA
>CAZNPP010000086.1:12951-17876 GCA_964574785.1 uncultured Chloracidobacterium sp.
TGGACTTTGGACTTTGAACTCCCTGCCGACTTATCATCCCTCTTTTGCATCTCATGGAAAACTTGGACCAATTACGTAACGAACTGGAGGAGGCTGTACGCACGCGAAACTTCTTTAGTGTGCGTCAGGCCTTAGATAAGTTGCGGCCGGATGAGATTGCCAATCTCATAAGCGAAGCTTTGCCCGCAAACCGGGTTTTTATTTTTCGCGTTCTCCCACGTGAGGTTTCCGCCGATGCGTTTGAATACCTACCACTCGAAATCCAAGAGGAACTCTTAAAGTCACTGGGTCAGGAGGAAGTGGCAGCCATCCTGAACGAAATGGCCCCAGATGACCGCACAATGCTCCTTGAAGAATTGCCTGGGAATGTCACCAGTCAACTCGTTACGTTGCTTGAACCCTCGGAGAGGACTGTAGCCGTACAACTCCTGGGTTACCCAGAAGGAAGCGTCGGTAGGATGATGACTCCCGACTATGTTCGGGTACGTCCTGAGTGGACCGTGCGCCAGGCACTAGAGCATATTCGGCGTCAGGGGAGTGACAGCGAGACCCTCAATCTAATTTATGTAATCGATGAACGCGGCCGCCTTATTGACGATATCAGGATACGAAAGTTCTTGCTCGCTGATCCTGATACCCTTGTTTCCGATTTACGGGACAAATCCTATCTGGCTCTGAAAGCCACCGACGATCAAGAGACCGCAATCGAGTTGTTCCGTCGCAGCGATCTGACAGCTTTGCCAGTGACAGATACAAGCGGAGTTTTGATCGGAATCGTTACTATCGATGACGTCCTTGATGTCGCAGAAGAAGAAGCTACCGAGGACATTCAAAAGTTTGGCGGTTTGGAAGCGCTCGATGAACCATACATGCAGATAGCATGGGGTCGCATGGTAAAAAAACGTGCGACCTGGTTAGTTATATTGTTCCTGGGGGAAATGTTGACCGCTACTGCGATGGGCTTCTTCGAACATGAAATCGCTCAGGCTGTAGTCTTAGCGCTTTTTGTTCCCTTAATTATTTCCAGTGGCGGCAACTCAGGCTCACAGGCGGCAACGCTGGTAATCCGGGCGATGGCCCTTGGCGAACTAACACTGCGGGATTGGTGGAGGGTAATGCATCGCGAGGTTTTTTCAGGACTTACTCTTGGGGCCATTCTCGGTTTTATTGGCTTTACGAGGATCACATTGTGGGCGCTGCTTTTCAATCTTTATGGGGAATACTGGTTCCTCGTGGCGCTAACGGTGAGCCTGGCGCTGATTGGGGTTGTCCTGTGGGGGACAGTAGCGGGTTCCATGTTACCTTTTATTTTGCGGCGTTTTGGCATCGATCCTGCCACATCCTCAGCTCCATTTGTAGCAACACTTGTCGATGTGACGGGACTAGTAATCTATTTCAGCGTTGCGATTGTTATCCTGCGCGGCACCCTGCTTTGACCCAATGTCAGACAAACTGAAGTTTGCCGGACAATTGTCGGACAAGGTGAACACGTGATAGGCTTGCGCAAAAATAACCGTCCAACGAAAACGCCCAAGCACGAGAGGAGTTAATGAGATGAAGAGACACCTGTGTGCAGCTTTTGCAGCCTTCGTATTGCTTTCATGCAGTGCAATTTCAAGCTTGGCCCAGGACACACAAGCACCCACAAGTGGTCCGCGCGCGGAACTCTTAAGACAGATTGATGATGCTGCTAAGAAACTAACAGCTTTGGCCGAGGCTATTCCCCAGGAGAAGTATTCCTGGCGTCCTGGTGAAGGTGTCCGTTCAGTAAGTGAAGTGTTTATGCACGTAGCTGGCGGCAACTATCTAATTGCGCGGGCAGCAGGGGCCGCTTTGCCGGAAGGCCTGAGCCGCGAGATGGAAAAGATTACCGAGAAGGCCAAGGTCGTTGACACTCTTAAGCAGTCGTTCGATCACGTTCGCCGGGCGTTGATTAACACCGCCGATGCCGACCTTGAGAAGGAAGCGAAGCTGTTTGGGTCAGCAACTACTGTCCGCGGTGTGTTTCTGGCAGTGGCTGTTCACGGCCATGAGCATCTGGGCCAATCAATAGCTTACGCGCGCATGAACAACATTACCCCGCCGTGGACCGCAGCGCGTCAGGCTGCTCAGCCAGCTAACCCAAATTGATTTGAAGAAGGATTTCAGTTGATGTTTAGAAATAATGTAATGATGAGTTTGGCAATGGTGTTGGCTACCACGCTTCTTTGTCTGGCCTGCACTGGCGTAACCCAACAGGCTTCTCAAACGACAGTAAATCCCGACGGTGACATTCGGTACAAGGTGCCTGAAGGATGGGTAACTGAAAACCCGAGTTCGAGTATGCGTGCGGCCCAGTACGTTTTGCCTAAAGCCGAGGGCGATCCAGAAGATGCCTCACTTGTTTTGTATTATTTCGGCCGCGGACAAGGGGGCTCCGTAGAAGACAATCTGGCTCGGTGGATCGGACAGATGGAACAACCAGACGGGAGCCCTTCAAAACAACGAGCAAAGACGGACATTCGCACCATAAACGGCTTGAAGGTAACAACATTGGATATTGCAGGCACCTACACTGCCGAGATGATGCCTGGTAGTGGCTCTCGCCACAACAAAACCGGCTATCGAATGCGGGGCGCGATCGTTGAAACGCCAAAGGGCGCTTATTTCGCCAAGCTAATAGGGCCAGACAAAACGGTGAACCACTGGAACGACTCTTTTAACGAGTACGTGGAGTCATTCGAATTCAGATAGCTGTTTTAAGTAAATGGTGAATGGTAAATAGTGAATCGATTTTCCATTGACCATTTACCATTCACCATTGACCATTCACCTCAGGAGGAATTATGAGCAGTGCGGTGCAGAAGCAAACTGATGTTCGCGCGCGTGTTAATGACGCCGAGTGGCAGGCACGAATCGATCTGGCCGCAGCGTATCGGCTGGTGGCCCATTATGGCTGGGACGATCTGATCTTCACGCATCTTTCTGCTCGGGTGCCAGGTCCAGAACACCATTTTTTGATTAACCCCTACGGAATGATGTTTGACGAGATCTCTGCTTCCGACCTGGTGAAGGTAGATCTCAACGGAAATATTGTGATGGATACGCCCTATTTTATTAATCCTGCGGGCTTTACTATTCACAGTGCGGTCCATGCTGCCCGCGAAGATGCTCTCTGCGTTATGCATGTGCACACAGACTATGGAATTGCCGTCTCAGTTCAGAAGGATGGCCTACTACCAATCTCGCAGCAAGCCCTCTTTCCAATGGCTTCGCTTGCATACCACGATTACGAAGGTCTCGCGCTTAATGAGGATGAGAAACCAAGGCTCGTGGCTGACTTAGGCAATAAGAATTATTTAATACTGAGAAACCATGGACTCCTGACAGTGGGAACCAACACCGCAGAAGCCTTTCTCTCTATATACATTCTTGAGCGAGCTTGCCGGATTCAAATTCTTTCGCAATCCGCACGAGCAGAACTAATTCGAGTACCAACTGAAATTATTGATCGAGTTGCAGGACAGATGAACGTAGTGACTATTGGTCAGGGAGCGCAACTGGCCTGGCCGGGACTGCTGCGGAAGCTTGATCGGATAGATCCCTCATATCGTGAATAGAGGAACTAAGATGGCGAATCTAGTGCCGGGGGAAAGCGCGGGCAGGCCTGCGCACGTCAAAGTCATTTTCTGTCTCGTAGTAGTGCTTGCGGTACTCATCTACGCGTCGAGTGCACTTAGCGACGATTTACAAGCGGCGCTTTCCACAGACAACGCGACAAAAATTGTGGACGTAACCCACCGTGGCTTCGGAGCTGGAGTGCAAGTGGAAAGCGAACGGAAGCCTTTTTTCCTGACCGGTGACTTTAATGGTGACACTTTTCAGGATCTGCTCGTGATAGTGAGAGTAAAACAGAAGGGTGAACTCCCTGCGGGCGTTTCAATTATTAATCCCTGGACCACCGCACGACCTGATTTTGTCTCCGGCCCTTCGTTAGCACTAGCTATTGTTCACGGTGGCACTAATGGCTGGGACACCGAGTCTCCGCGCGGACTCTACGTACTTACCGATCCCGAATTCTTTGCAACCCCAATATGGGAAGACCTGACGCAGGAGGACCTTTTATCTGTAAAGAAAAAGCTCCGTGGAAGAAGAAGAGGACCTGTACCGTTAGCAGCTAAGGGTGATGCGATCGCTGTGGCTACCGAGGCAGGGATCGACGTGCTGTTATATTGGGATGGTAGGACATACAAGCTATTTACGCCTGCCGAGGAACCTTAAATGAGTGATGAGTGATAAGTAGAAGTCAGTCAGAAGTCAGAAGTTCTACTCCTCACCTCCCTTTAGTGCTCTTCTTCTCAGCGATAACCCAATGGTGGGGATCAAGTTCCACCTTGCGCGGCCTCATCGGAAGCACAATCTGAAACTTAGCAGTTGGTCCATAAGCGTGCACGGTGCCCCGGGCTTCCTGTTTACCACCGAAAGAGAGGTGCAGCGGCAAAACCATAAACCAGTGGTCGGGAACGTTCTGTTGGGTTACAGTGCCGGTCAAAAGTGCCTTGCCGTCCGGCTGATCCTGAATCTGATAGTTCAATTCATATGACGGAAAACCCGATTCGTATACCCACTGCCTGAAAAACCAATCGAGATTCTTAATGCCGTATTTACTAGCGATTGGGGTTCGGGCGAAGTGCTCGTTGGCCACTGATCTAAAGTCATCAGTGGAGGCAAACTCCAACAAAGACGGCGCCCGTTACTCTTCCGAAAACTGGTGCAGTGAAGTAGAACGTGCCGTCGAAAGTCATCTCGGCACGGTCGCGCTTCAGCAACAATCCTTTTGTGACAAGAGTGTCGCCGTTCAGTGTGAAGGCTTTGAGCTGGTCATAAACTTCTTTCCCGCTAGGGGGAGCTTTCTCCTGGGCACTCGCTTTTGGGGGGCCAAGCAC
>CAZNPP010000087.1:0-17299 GCA_964574785.1 uncultured Chloracidobacterium sp.
CGCCCGAAGTCCCACTTGTCACTTGTCCATCTTCACCCACAACCTCACCATCGGAAGAGGGATCAGGTTCTAAAATGCGCTTTTCCTTTACAGTCTTTTCGACCAGAGTGCGGACATCGTCAAGCGCCTTTTTTAGAGCACCCAAACCGGGTGTTTGACGATCAAACTTTTCGTCCATTACGCGATCGAGAGCTTGGAATTCATCCCAGCACTCGTTGAGAAGCGCAAAAACCTCTTCATAGAAAGCGCGCCGCGTTGCGTTCTTAGCCTTCCGCCACTGGTCACCAGTGGTTTTCCCCTCCGCTTCTGCTTGCGCCTTAAGCTCGGTGGCCCGCGAAAAAGCTTCAGAGTCGAGAGAATCAAGATTATCGGGAAGATCAAACTTGGTGGAATCTTCCCAATCTAAATAAGAGTAATCGACACCCGAGCCGCTTTTAGTCAGTGGCACGCTTTTAAGAGGGATTCCAACCTTACCATCCATAAAAGAGAGCGCGTTTGCTCTGGCATCCATATCACCTTCGTCAATCTCTGGGTAAAGGTTATCCCAGTAAAGCTCATGAAGGCCCCGGAGAACTTTCATGCCATCTCGCAAGCCCGCAAAGCCGTATAGTTGGACCAAAGCCTCCGTAAGCCATGCCGCGATCTGCAGATCCTTACTTTTGGAAGCAAGAGTCGTCGTGGAAAGACTAACTACTTTTGGCCACTCCGCAGACTTCGGTTCACGCTGCCAATCCCCCTGCTCCAGATTGTCTTCTGAGCGCCGAGCCTCGCGAATTTCGTCGTACTCGCCCGAATATTGAACACTTTCTCCAACTGGATTCTCTTCGGAAATAGGCGCCAGCAAAGCCTCGATATCAATCACCGGAGGGGCAGTTGGAGGCGATTGCGGCATTGGTGTCGAACTCGCTTCTGTCACTACAGAAGACATCCTGGACTCTCCTTTCTTAGACCTATCATTATCTAGTTAATTGTGCGCTTATGAAGGAGCTCCCTGTACCTGTTCGGGCACAGCGTTAAACTCAACCGTCTTTGCTTCAAAGAGTGACTTCTCTTCCTCGCCTACTCTGAAAAGGCGAAGTCCAACCGTGCGAAAGAGGTCCTCGCTAAGCTGCTTCCAGTCTGTCACCCTACCCAACCTCACCTGATTGTCCGTTTGCTGAGCAGTCCCCGCATAAAGAGACGGGACATAAACCTGACCTACCGTACCGTCCAAGGCCTCAATTTGAGCACTCGCCCAAAGTAGGTCGCGGAGTTGCCTCGGCGGGGAGATCTCGAATCGCCTAATCTGCTCGAAAGGCATCCAGACATACTTATCCTTGACTATCAGCTCAAGGACGGGAGCAACTATGTCGTCATAATCACGAAAATCCTCGAACTCTGTACCATCGAACTTGCCCGAGACCGTAGGGCGTTCTTCCTCAGCCCTATCAAGTGTTGCCCGAGCGGCCTCCATTTCTCCAGCACGAATCTGATTGATTGCCTGAACATGAAGGTCAATATGAGGTGGCGGTTCCTTTAAGAAATGTGGCTGAACACCGTCGCTAAATACCCGTTCCCGTTCTTGTTCGGCAGCTATGTTTGCACGATACACCATTACTCCGAGTTCCGCCTCAGCGCTTTGGTGTCCGATCACATCGAGTTGCTTTTCAGCCCTGGCCCAGTCGCCGGCAAAACAAGACAGCTCAAAAAGAAAGGTACGACGAGCCGGATCCGATGGATTGGCCTTTACCTCAGCCAGGAGTGCCTGCGTTGCCTCTTCAAGTTTGCCTGCGTCGAACAAGGCCTTTACCTGATTCATTAGGTGTCCTCCTCTTCAGGATGCTTCACTTCTGCAGGTTCTGTGGTGCCCGCAAAACAGTAAATAACGTACGCCGGAATGGATGGTTTGCGCTTGATGGTCGTAAAATCGCTCGCACTTGAGTTGAACCGACAGTCCATGAAAGATTGAACTGGTTCTCACCGCTTTGGCTAGGGGCGCCAGCAGCAAACATTCTTAGGAGGCCCCATTCACCTGAGAAAGCCCTTTCTCCTGATAAGCCTCCCGCAGGTATTACGGTAATTCTTGCTCCCGAAGCTCCCGCTCGAGTTGGCCAGATAAACTTGGCTGACTGTGGAGAAGTGCCGCGAGTTTCTACCCGGGTTCCATCTATTTCAATGACGATGTCGGTATTTGGTTCAGGCTGAAGCGTCAGATCGTAACTGACCTCAGGTTGTTGTCCACCAGTCGGGAACAGAGCCTCACGGAGACGCCGAGCATTGTTCAAATATTTCACGTAATCATCTGAAAAACGAAACGCGCCTTGCTCCTTCAACTTCCACTCGCCCTGGACATCGTCAAAAGAGGATGCAAGTCTTTCATTGAAGTAGACGGTGAATTGTCCGTTAACAGGATTAAGAAAGCGCGCCAGATCCGTTAGCGAAGCTTCACCAGCTTCAGTGAATGGAAATCCTGACTCGAGCTTACGTGCCTGCGGATAAATCTGTTCACGCCATCCTTTCTCAATTTGTTCGTAGCCCCCGCCAAACAAAAGCGCCCGAAGGTTGTTGAGTGGTTGTTTCAAAAGCGCAGCCACGTCTTCCGCAGCCGCAGTCTTGAATGGGTCCAACATACCTGCAATCACTTGATTTGCTTTTTGCAAGCCAATGTCATCTTTACCTGTTAAAAGGGCCTTTGATGTTTGAGCCAGTTGATCCGCGGAAGCTAACTCAAGAGGATCGAGAACCCTTCGGAGTTCTGCTCGGTATTGCGACATCTGCGAGCTGTCCTTCTTATCGCTACCTGAGGAGACAAATTGAAACAGCGGCTTAAACTCTCTTTCGACTTCGGTGTTACCCCCAGAGTCACCACTGGTGTCACGCGAGAACAAGCTCTTGATCCATGCCCACCAACCTGCGTTCTCGTCTTTTGCGGAAAGATTCGTATTACGCGCGAGTTCTGCCATTACACGTTCCATTGGCGAATCTGTGGAAGAGAGCGCCTTCAGGGCGGTGACAGCGTCGTCTTTTGTTTTGAACTGCTGAACGCTTGTACCTCTTAAGAACCTCCGCCATTGATCTGTGTACTCGCGCAGATACATTGTCTGCAATTTACTAATATCTGTACTTTGGGTTTGCGAGGCTGCGGCCGCTGTTCCCATGACCCAGTCATCCTTGCTGATCTCCTCTGCAGCCGAGTCAATAGCTCCCAGAATGTGCTGGCGATATCCCTCGATAGTGAAGCTTCCTGGCACCGTATACGTACCCACAAGAACGCCGCGACCACGCCCCTCAAGAATCGAGTCAATACTTACTGGCGTAGTCTTGCCGTTGATTTCCGTAATCATCCGCTTATAGAAGCGATTTACTGGAGGATAAGCGGTAAGCTTTCGCCTGACTTCTGACACCAGTTTGTCATTAGCTTTGTCCTGCGGCGCATCTGACAGGCCTGCTTGCCGAGAGTAAAAGTCAAGTTGTTGCAGCGATACGATCTCCATGTCGGGTGGCGACGATCGCTTCCAGTATTCTTCAAGCTGGCTGGCCAGGAAAGTCGGTTCAACCTTCTCCGGGTCCGTCAGCATTAAATAAGCCTTCAACAGATCATAATGTCTTCCCAAGAAGTCTTCAGTTGACGCGGTGTCACTATCGGCTACGGGAGTAACTGTTGGGGCTGCTGCCGAAACGAATGCTTGAAGATCTCTCTCAATGGCTTGAAATGTTGGTTTGAAGAATCTTTGCGTTATCGATTGGAAATAGATATTTCTGAGCGGGCCGTTGATGGAATTCCCGGAATACAACCCAAAACGTAAATATAATGGGGGGGAGTTCCGGCTGAACTCGTCTAATTCTGCAAGCGTTTCTCGCAGCGCATCAACGGTCTCCACTTCAACCCGTGCGGCGGCCGGCTCTTTCTTTAATGGATCCTTACCGATATCAGCGCGCGTTATCTCGTCAACCCGCGCGCCTCGTTCTGCTGCTTGGGCCACCAGCGCTTTATTTCCGAAGAAGGAGACGATTGCCCCAACTGTCAACATTGAGAAAACGATAATGCCAAGTGCAAGCAAAATGGCTCCGAGGCGAGGCGGCCGTTTCTGCGACGCTTGGAATGCTGCTGTAAGATCTTTGTCGCGCAGCAACACCTCTTTAAACAGCCGGTCTATGAAGTAACCTTCACCAACTGCCTGAGGGGATCTTTCGCTGCGATCAGCGCCATCGTCTGATCGAGCTGGTGGAGCTCCTCCGTCTGTAATACTCGCCGTGAAATAAAAACCTCTCAGCATTGGGCTTTCGCTAAAAGGATTCGGGCGGAAAACCGCGGACGTAAACAGACCCAGCTTTCCCCGGGCGCTGGCGAAGCGCTGGGGAAAGTTGAACATTCGCAGTTGTTGGGTCGGTGGCGCCGGTGAGGCAAGACGGAGTAGACGACGCCGGCTCAGTGACTCACATAACTGATCGAACTCTAGATCGAAGAGCGCGTGCGCATTCAAGGTCTTGTCAAGCGTTATAGTAGTGCCCCAGACCTCAGCTTTGCCGGCCCGACGTGCACTAGGAAAGAACTCCTTAAATCCTTCAATTGCATCGAGATGTGTGAAGACAAGGTAGACTGGAAAACGGACACGAACACGTTGCATGATCTCATCGAGTCGAGCCCGGACAATCTTTGCCTGCTGATCGATCTCATTCTCACGTGATCGGAGGATGCGCTCGGCATTTACAGCGATTAGAAGACCATCTATAGGACGATAGTTGCGATACTTTTTGATAGTATCCACGAGTGCCAGCCACTCATCGCGTCCTGGTCCGTCACTCTGATAACGTCCGGTTGAATCGATCAGAACAGCCGAATCGGTAACTCGCCATTCGCAATCCTGCGTTGGGCGAACGATCTTTGTTTCGGTGCGGCGTTGACTAGGTAGCGCATGAAAATCCAAACCCGAGCCAAGTACGAGGGAAGTCTTTCCACTTGCTGGTGGACCAGTCACCATAAACCAAGGTAAGCCATAAACCGCGTCGCCCCCTTTGGCTCCACCGAGACGCGTGCTGCGTAGCCATTGCACAGCCTCTTCGGCGCCCCGAGACAACTCATCGTAAACGTGCCGGGGAGCACTCGATGCTGCTGCCTGCTGAGGCGCCTGTTGTTGTCCTGCAGCTTGGGGGGCGGCAGCGACTGCTTCCTTGCGGGCGGCGCGTTTTTTGCGGAAATAATTGATTAGAATTGCGAAGGGCCAAGTGATCAGAAGGAGAGCAATGATTATGATCTGCCAGTGAATGCCGATACCAAGGGCGGATCCACCAAACCACACTAAGAGGCTTGCAATGCCATAGAATGAGACAAGTGCAGATATGCCTAGAGCTGTTTTTATTTGACTACCGTGCGACATCTATAACAACAGTTGCTCCTGAGCGGACTTAACATCGCTTCTGAGTAGAAAGAATAGAACAATGTAGATGAAAAAGAGCACGCTAAGAAATGCCCCGGCGCCTAACCAGACCCAAATTGGTAACCCCTTCTTACGTGGAGGATCGGGCTGATCCGTAACGCGCCAGTTTGGCGAAAGTTCTCCCTCCTGAAGTCTGCCGACGCGACGAAGTTCCGCTGCGGTCCGCTCGATAAGACTATTAAGCTGATCTTCCATATATACTTTGTATTTGCCTTTGAAACCCAGCAGCATACAAAGATAGTAAACCTCAACAACATCGGCTTCAGATTCGATGTTCTTCAGCAGCTCTTCAAGCGTATCAAAAAACTTAACTCCGGCCAGGTGCTCACCAAAATACTCGAGTTGAAGCGGGAACTTCTCCCATTCTTCACGAAAGGGGAAGTTAGAACTCATCATTGTTTCATCGAAGAACGCCGCCAAAGCAAACTTCAGCGCTTTCACCTGTCGATCGCTGTAACGAAGAGTCGCTCCACGTTGCTCCATCTCGGTAAGGAATTTGGCAACCGCAGGTCTAATATCCTGTGACGGTGCAATCAATCCACCTTTCAGCCTGAGGATCATATCGAGAACTGGACTTGCCAGGCTTACAAGATCGCTACTTGGGCGGGTTCGACGTCTGGGAGGAGCGGCGGCGGATTGTTGTGCTGCGACACTCTGCATTCTATGAATTACCTGTTGAACTGCTGGCGTTTCGCACCCTCATCAATCACATTCATCAGGGTTTGACTGCATAGAGTTCCAGCGTTTCATCCTTCAACTCTTCGGGAACGTAGACCGCGAGCGCTTTAGATCCTGCGATTCGTTCCCAGAACATTCCACTAGAATCAAGTCCGAAATAATGAAACTTCGGGCGGGTAGGAATTGGCGCCGGGGGTGGCGAAGCGTGTGTCAAAGTTACACCCGGCAAAGCCGAACCAATCACTACGTCTATCGTATCCCGTGAGGCAACTTTAATCACTCTGGGTACCCGTTCAATTAATAGATGTTCAGCAATCTCTGCTCTGACACCGAGAAAGAATGCCGCCTCCTTAAGTAGCCGATCATCCATCACCCGTCCTGCATATAGCGATTCGCGGACTTTCTCGAGCGGGATAGGCACGCATCGTGTTGGAATTACGGTCTCCAGGAGATCACGAATCTCCTGAGACAACTGGCTGAATGTTCCGTAGAGATCCAAGTGATCGTAACGCACAATATCCTTGGGGTGCCTATCAGTTGTGAAAGTCATGAGCTTCCCAGCTAATTCCGCCATTTCGAAATACAATCGCTCCGGATGAACTAGTCTGGTCCGAAAAAGGTGCGCCAATCCTGGAATTGCAGAGTTTACCGTATGAAGTAGCCAAAAAACCGCAACCTCGGAAGTCGTAAAGTCGGCTAGCGACGCCGTGCGCTGTCTTCGCTGCTCACCAAGCGAACTGCTCTTCGTGATAAGAATTTCGACCAATTGCCTGAGCATGTTCTCAAGCCAGGTAGAGGCCCTGATGCTCAATGCTGGCGGAATGTATTGCTCAGAAAATTTCAGTTGGCCGGTAGCAGTGCGCTCAAGTTCAGCTATTTTGATCGAGGTATATCCCTCGCTGAGTTCGTCGCCAAACAGTAGGCGGAGATTACTGTGGGCAAAAGCCACTTGCTGCTCATTTTCCCCCGAGGTTTCATCGAGGACAGTGCCGCCTGTTTGTAAGTAGCGAACCGTGTGATCCGGTGCACTGCCGTTACGCTGAAAATTCGCGGCGCCAGATCGTTTTGCAGGAATTGCAAGAAAGACATCTAGTCGGTCGGCTTCAGGATCGAAATGTCCCTCAACTGGGCGCGGAACTGGCGCTGGGTCCGTTTCCGGAATAATGACCGAAAGGCCATCGGGCATTATTGCCCGGCAACGAATTACCTCCACATTGCCATTAGCTATTGCCTCATTATTTGGCTGAAGATCAAGGATTCCCCACTCGTATGGAGAAATTGATGAGAACCGAGAACTAATCAGCTCTTCATAATAATTGTCCCACTGCTGGAAATGATGAGGGGTCAGGAGCATCCCTTCATTCCACACGATCTTACGATACCGGCTCATAACTAAGCGTCGTCTCCTGCCGGGCTTGAACCAAGGCACCCGGTCGATGGTCTCTTCGATGTTATCGGAATGTTAGCAATGATAATAATGCTATATGCCAGGCGACGGGGAGCAACCTAAAATGAAGTGAGAAAACCAGAATGACCGCTTGACGAAGCCCCCGCTATCTTCGTGGCATTGCGGCTAGCGCTGCAAAGTCTGTTCTCAATGGAACGTTTGCGATTTTGTTCTCTGGCGACGAATTTGTCAACGCAAGTATTGAATATCGAGTGACACCAACATGTTTGAATTTAAAAGACCAAAGGATCAGCTGCGACTCCAAACTGCTTTGGGTCTTGCGCAATAACTCCCAACGCTAGCACTCTTAGCACAAAGTCATAGGCACCCGCACTGAGTCCTCCACGTTCATGCAGATACCAGACGTTTCGCTGAGTGAGGGGGTTCCTCACAACCCTTCTTATCGTCGGGAGTAACGGATGAGAGCGACGTTCTGCTTTTCCAACTTGCGAAGCGGCGATCAGGATTAGGCTGCCATCAGCATCGGTAGTACCAAAAATTGCGCGTAATTTAAGCAGATCTGGCATGATAGCCTTTGAGATAGAAACGGGATCACCCGAACGCCCACCGTCAGATTCGGCAAGAGCAACATAAAAAACAAGACCCGCCTCAATTCCTTCCCGTCGGGCTTGAGCGGCAATTGATCCACTGGCCCGCTGCATACTCGTGAGACTTGCAGCTAAGCCAGGACGTGATCGGTACTCGTTAACCTTCTGTTCAATCTCACTAAGAGCCTGCTCAGAAAAGCTGTAAGTTTTGTCGTCGCTACTAATCCTTCTCATTACCTGGATAGCAGCCTTTTCCACTTGGTCAGTCGAGGTCTTACCAACATCAGTGCGAGTTTCGGTAACTTCCGTTTGCCCCGTAACGTCATCCTCGATTTCCACCCCAACCGCAGTATTGATTGGAAGAGTGTTGGTGTTCTCTGGCAGTTGTACTCGGGGCTTGTCGGTTCCGGTCCCTAATACAAGAATCAGTATTACTGCTCCCAGCAGAATTACGATGACGCTCACTGCGGCGATAACTGGCACACTAAGCCACGAAAGCGTTGAGGCTTGCTGATACTGGCCACCAGAAGCAGGAACAAATGGTCCAGGATGAGATTCTACCGCCGCAGGTTGAGACGATGGAGCTATGCCAGCCCCATCATTCGAACTGATTTGAACCGTCAACTCACACGAGTCACCGAGCGAAATTAAGTCGCCGTTCCTCAGAACAACTCCTCCAACAACCGGGTTGTTGTTCACCCAGGTCCCATTCTGCGAGCCACAATCTGAGATTTGGATTATTCCGTCAAAGTTTTCGATGATTGCATGACGGCGCGATAAGCTGGAATCTTGAATGGTGAGATCGTTATCGGGATTTCGACCAATGGAGAAGCGCCGTGATTGGACGGTGACGACATTTCCTCGGCCTGCACCATTTCTAATTGTCAGTCTTACTTCTGGCTGCATTTAGCTGCTAACAATGAAACGTGGAATAGTCGGCCTACTCTGCATCTGGCTCTGGAGGACTCTTGATCTCTGTGTAGGTCGACAGGGCCTGCATTTGAATACCAAAGACCCAGGGAGTCTCACCGACAATCGCAGCAGCAAAAAATTTGGGCACATACTTGATATTCTCCCCCTGGAAGTATCGATCAAGCTGGCTTGAGTTAGCGACCAGGGTCCAAAAGCTTCGCTCTCTGTTTTCGCTATTTAAAACGTCGCTTAAATCCCGCCGAACGGAATCGGGGCTCCGATTGTAACCTGCAATCGCCAGCGCCACACTCATTGAATCGGGACCAAACTCGGCGATCCGGTCTGACATATATGCTGCCGCGGCAGGCGCCATCTTTGCGATGTTTGTTCTTTCAGATGGATCGACTCCATAACCGCGAGCCGTAGGCGCGATAAATTGAAACAGACCTGCCGCTCCAGCAAAGTTCTCGCTCTTGATATTGTTGTATTCAGTCTCTACTACTACTAGATAAAGGCCAACAACGGGAGGTACGCCACGCCCATTAAAGGCGCGAATTATATAGGGTACATACCGTTCTCGCGCTCGTTCAAACATCGAGCGGAGATCCTCGGCCCAAAGCTTTTTCGAGTTATTGCCGACGCGTCGGGCATAACTATCTACATATTGTTTGATATAGCGCAGTACATCATCATTAAAGGTGTAGGGCCGGTTACCCATCATCAAGGAGATGTGACGAGCCCGGGCCTCGATAAAATCCATCTGCTCCTGCTGCGTCATCTGCAAGTAAAGCTTCTGTGTCCCGGTGGTAATAGGAGTCGGGCTTTGAACCTCGTTAGTATTAGGTTGTTCTGTGACCCACTCAGTTGGCTCTGGAGTTGGTTCAATGGTGAGGGGGGTTGGTTCAACGTTTTCATTGTACGTAACTACTCGCCCCGGTTTATCTTTATCGTTCTGAATAAAAGCGTATGAGACGAGTGCAACAGCAGCAACAAGAATTACCAGCCCTGCGAAAATCGCAGCAATCTTCGGCGATGACATTGGTTGTGGAGGCGCCGTTGAAACAAGGGTGGGTGACGATTCTACAAAAGCAGGAGCAGGATGGTTTACCGCAGGCTCTGGTAGTGGCGCAGCGCGAACTTCCTCTGCTGTGAAACTGACCATGATCACTGTTTCACTACCCAGTGATATCCGGTCACCATGTTTGAGCGGGGTACCGTTTGGGGGAACAGGAGCACCATTCACAAATGTGCCGTTGGTTGAACCCTCATCCAAGACCCATATCAGATCACCCTCGCGGTGAATGGTTGCGTGCACACGGGACAGTTCACTGTCTTTAAGAACGAGAGAAGCTGCATCGCCGCGACCGATTGACAAACCTCGACCTTCGAGGGGCACCTGAAGCGTTTCGCTTCCGCTATAGATGGAAAGTGTGACTTGCATGACTCAGAACAACGAGGAGAAGGGTTGCTCTGCACTGAGACCGAAAGACTGGGGATTCTCGGTAACAATGCCCGCTGCAATAAATCTAACCACGCGGTCGAGTTGATCTCCCTTTATGACACCTGATTTTACCATCCTCATAAAATCACGGCGAGCTACAGGATCTGGCGCGGTAGTCGCTAGTTGCGCCCGAATTTGACCAGCCTGACTGAGCGGCATCCCAAAGCAGGCGACGACATACATGAAATCATCGGTGGATTCGAAGGTTGAGATCAGGGCCTTCGTGTAGAAAGCAGCAATTTCTGCCGACCGCTTGGGATCTTTCAGCGCGGCCTCGGACTCTCCAGCCGTGAGATAGCCCTGAGCCTGGACCATGCTGTAAGGTAGCTGCCATACGCCCAGGCCGTCTCCAGTTGCATTCTCGTTGAATTTACTTCTGCTCATAGCCAGTACATAGCCGAGCATCGGATCCATTCCCTGGTCACGAAATGCTTTGTTAATTTCACGACGATACCGTCTCGCTCGATCGCTGTAGCCGCCTACCCGATATTCGTTTGTACGAACGCGAATCAACTCCTGGAAGTCTCGATCGAACACGTACCCACTTTTGCGAGTTATTTGCACCGCAAGCCGATCGGCCATTGCAGATATATCGACGCCACCGGTTGGCTGTGTAATCTGGATATTTCCCTGGTCATCGCCGGGATCCGGTGTTGGCGAAGTGCTCACAATGTCTCTTGAGCTTTGCTCGAACGCAAGCAGGATAGTCTCCTGCTGAACCTTTTTAGCACCGTCTTCGTCTTCGATTACGATTGAGAGAATGTGATTACCTGGCATCAATCCCTGAATCTTACTCGGATCGAGAATGACATCGTAGGGGGATGTTTCAGCGCTTGCGACCTCAACGCCATCAAGTTGGTAGACCACACGATCGATACACTTTGCATCTTGTACCTCCAGACGTATGGTGATCGGACCGCGCACCGTAGTGCCGCTTTGTGGGCTCACGATTCGAGCACTTGCATCACAGCTACCCGATATCTGGGAGATGATCACAATCGCCACAATCGCGGTAAGCAATAATCCCCCCCCGATAGCTCCCACCATAATTAGCGGTGATAACCCAGTTGCAACCGATGGGGACGTGGCTGAGACCGGAGCGGCAACCGGGGTACTTGCTATGCCTGAAGGTGCTGCGACTGGCGAAACTGGCTGGGCGAGTGAGGCCACTTCAACTGCTACAGGATTTGCAGAAGAAACGGCGGGCGCTGGTGCTGATTGCGATTCAAAAGGCAGTGGTTCGACAGCTTGGGGTTCTTCATAATATGAAGCTGCTTCGTATTTCGGACGAGCCCGCCTCCCTAAGTGAAACTCAATTATTGTAGAGCCGCCAATAGTTATGAGATCGCCATCACGGAGTGGCCTCTCAAACTCTACCGGTAAGTCGTTAACAGTTGTTCCGTTACTGCTTCCAAGATCGACAATCCAATAGGAATCGCCACGCAACTCAATCTCTGCATGATAACGAGATGCATTAGAATCGTCTTCGAGGCAAACCTGATTATCAAGCGCGCGACCGATGGCTATCACGTCGGAGCTAATCTCCACCTCCCAGGAAGCGCGGCCAGGTTCGATTATGTTAAGAACAGCTTCCGTCATTGAACCAGTGAATACTTACTGATAATTTCCGATCCCCTAAGGCAAACAAGACCTAATTGTACAACAAAAGTTTAAGGGCAATTCGGCAGCCAAGCAGACCGCCAAATTACCCTCCGGAAGGACAACCTCTCTCAAGCCAGAAACTTTACTGTCCTTTATTTAGGATTAGCGTCTCGAAGATATCTTCGTTGTCTCTTGTGTTCGTGTTAACCACCACCACAGACAGCGGAGTTCCACCTCGTTGCCGCCGCAGCACCTGCCCTGAATCTGCTTTAAGCTTCTTCAAAGTTTCCACAGGAATACCGCCACCTATTTCAGTAGCCGTATTTGGCAGGTCTAAGATCGGATCGCGAGTATAAACAAGTGTGAACAGTTCCTGTCCAGCTGGAGGCGTTACTATAAGCGAGCAATCACGAGGCTGTATTTGCGGTGGACAAGCCGAAGGCAGTATGAACTCCTGGAGTTTTCTGACGTCATTTCTTCCACCATTAAGCCGAGAGTCTGGAAAGATAATTTGACCAGGCTGAGTGGGACCTGCCTGATGAATCACATAAAGGAAGCCATCCTGGTTGGTGCGTACAGCTAGTCGTAGCCGATCACCAGGATGGAATACCGCAATCGGACTTGTCTCTTGCTGAGTTCCGTCATCCTGAACCTTCAGAACGCGCCACTCTAATCTGAGAAGCGGAGCTCTTTGGACGGCTTGTCGTCGCGGACGCGGTGGCGGCTTGCGATTGGTCTTGGTCTTGCGAATGATTCTCGCTGGACGGTCGTCACAAAGCGGTCCACATCCTTGAGCTTCAACCAGAACCTCTACCGGGATCAACGTTGCTCCGACAAATCCTAAGCATATGGCGATTACTAGAAGCTTTACTTTCAATGGCATTTTCTACTCCTCCACCAACTTCCCTTAGTAATTAGTAAGTTTATCGAATGTTTTTGCCTGAAGGTTTTGCACTGAAGACGACCGCATTCACAAGGCAGCCGTATAGTTAAGAAGATGACCCAACGATTCAGTTCAGCGCGAGCCTAACTGTTCCAAAAGCTTTGGATCGTCCGCCGAGACAGCACAGCGAAATCCAATAAGAAACGCCCTGTTTTCCCGCTCGCTTTCGGCAAGCTCAGGCGTATGGAACAACCTCCGAGTAGTCCGCGCATCGTCGGCCGACCCTTTATAAGTGCCACCTCGAACAACTCGATTCGTCGTGCCGAAATCAGGGTTAGAAGTCTGATTCCCCGGGTATGGTTGATAAAAAGAGTCCACCCATTCAGCAACATTCCCGGCCATGTCATGCACTCCGTATGGAGTCGCTCCTCCGGGGAACTTTCCAACTTCCGTTGTACGACTCGTCCCCCCCATATTCGCTCGAGTTTTATCAGGAGTGTTCCCCCAAGGCCACTTCCTCTTAGTTTGAGTGCTGGGATCCCAGGATGCAGCCTTTTCCCATTCCTGTTCTGTGGGCAGTCGCTTGCCGGCCCACTTAGCGTAAGCCGCAGCATCATCCCAACTCACTCCAAGGACCGGGGCTCGTGGATTAGAAAAGTAGTTGTCATCCCACCAGGGATTGGAAGGGTATTCTTTACCCGTTTCATCGCAGAACTTTTTGTACTGCTCGTTTGTCACTTCAAACTTGTCGATGTAGAAGTCTGGCAAAGTTACTTTATGGGTGGGCTTTTCGTCAGGTTTTTGACTATCGTCTCCCATAATGAACTCGCCCGCTCCGATGAGGAGCATCGGCCCGCTGTAGTCAATCTCCTTAGCAAGCGTTACTGGCTTGGTTTCAGTAGGTGTAAGCTGAGCGATCACTGGGCGCACTTCCCCATCCTTACCGCTCACCGAAGTATTGAACTCCGTGTAGCCTTCACGACTAACCCGAACTAGGCGTTTTCCAGCCTTCAGTCCCGGCACTCTAATGGATCCGTCTGCCGAGGTTACGCCCCGACTTATATTGTCAACATAAACGTCGCTGCCCGGAGGTGCACCTCGAACCACTAAGGTGAAACCTGGTTCCCCACGGATGAAGAGAAAATAGATGAGCCCAAGCGCAACCAGGAACATCACGAACAGAAATCCGGCAGTTGCTAACCACACCCAAATCGGGATGCGACGTTTGGGTGGAGCAGCCTGAGGAGGTCTCTGAACTGGTGGCGGTTCTCCATACTGGGGCGCTTGGCGTCCCGCACTCTCGGGTATTTTTATGTTTCTTACAGTTGCGCCATAATCGGTCTGGTCGCTTCTTCTATCGTCATTCATCTATTGTTGTCAGGAGGGTGAATGTCGGTTTCAGTTTTGCTGGCTACACCACTTCCGTTTCTGAGAACAGCTGTGCCAACTACACTCGTCTATGCGATACCCAACCTAATTCACCGTTGTTTGGCTTGTCAAGAAAGGGAAGACAGAAAGATCGACAGCCACTTCCAGATGCAGCTTACAAGTACTGTCCTGTTATTGGTCTTCGTCGTTCTTTTTGAGGGTCCCTGGTGTAGTTTCTGCTGGTTCTCGTGGTGGTACCGTTCGCGGAGTCGAGTGCAGAGTGCTCTGATTCTCTCGAGCTTCTGGAGTTTCCCCAACGTCAATCGCGCCGGCGATATCCCTTTCGTCGGGGTTTCCCTTCGTCTCGTCACCACGTCTTAGCCTGCGTTTTATTTCCGTGGCGCCTTCATAGGAGGATTGATCGCCCAGTTCTTCAGGAACCCACTGATCCTTGTCGCGATTCTTCTCTGTCATTGCTCTCCTCTTGAGTCTTTGAGCATGTGGTCCTAACCAACGCCCGCCATGGCTGGTCTTTGCCTCGAGAGCAGGCCAAGTCCCACCAGCACATCGCGCATGTGCCCTCGGTTCTTTTCCTGCAAAGGGACCAGCGGTAAACGGTAGTGATCTTCTACCAATCCCATTATTGCCAAGGCTGACATCACAGGTACAGGATTAGGTTCAAGTGCGTTCGCTTCCATCAGTGGGTAGAGGCGATAGTAGATATCCCGCGCAGCAACCCAATCACCAGTTAGCGCTTTCCTGACTAATCTCGACATCATTTCAGGAACCTGATTAGAAACAATGGAGACTACGCCATCCGCTCCTATTAGCATCAGTGGTAGCGACAACACGTCATCACCGGCAAATACGCGAAAGCCCTCCGGTCGTGATCGCACCATGGTCATTGTTTGGGCCAAGTTACTTGATGCGTCTTTAATTCCAACTATGTTGTCCACCTTACGAGCTAATCGTAAGGCCATCTGTGCCGTGATGTAGGAAGCTCTGATTCCCCGCACATTTGAAATGATTACTGGTACATCGCGAACAGCTTCAGCCACGGCGACAAAGTGAGCATAAAGCCCCGGCTTGGTAGGCTGATTATAGTAGGGCGCTGGCACCAACACTGCGTCAGCTCCGCTTTCTTTTGCTGTCAGCGCCCGCTGGATTGAGGTGGCAGTGGCATTACTTCCCGTTCCGGCTATAACCCGCGCACGTCCGGCTGCTTGCTCGATAGTTAATCTGAGCACATGTCGCTGTTCTGCGTCAGTTATTGATGCGGCTTCACAAGTAATACCACCGGATACCAAGATCTTTACGCCTCCAAGGATCTGCCTTTCGATTAGGAGGCGCAAGCCTTCATCATCTATAGCACCATTTTTAGTGAAGGGCGTAACCAACGCGGTTGCGCATCCGCGCAACCAGTCCAAATAATGGCCCATACTGCCCACCTCGTCGTTGCGATTGCAATTTGCGCCATCCTTTAAGATGGCTTATCGATATGCGCCCGCGGATGGCTCAGACACAGCACAAAGCACTTCCGCTACTGCGCGACGTTCGCCAGCGCCAGGATGTTCCGCAGCGTGACGAGCAAGATCACCTTGACTAACAATACCGACTACGCGCCGCTCGTCATCCACGATTGGTAAACGCCTGATCTGGTGGCGGGACATCTGACGCATACAATCCTCGAGACGGTCTGACAAGTGGCAGGAAAAAACCTCGTCAGTCATACACTCAGAAACTCGAGCTCTGCGTGTGTCCGCACCCCGAGCTACCAATCTGATAGCGATGTCGCGATCAGTAATCATCCCTAGCAGCCGGCCGCCCCACCCAACAACAGGCAAAGCGCCACAATCACACTCTCGCATTAGCCTGCTGGCACGTTCCACGGTATCGTCCGGCATGACAGTGACTACATCTTGAGTCATCACGTCTCCTACACGGATTTCATCCTGCCACTCACCTGGCGAACCGTTGCCGCCGCGGTGGCGACGCTCTTCAGCTCTTTCCCGCGATTTGTCGTATCGGCGGCGCCGAGTAGCTTGCTCGTCTCCGAACCACGAACTCATCTCATCAGACATTCGGTCCAGAAAATCTCGATCTCCTCGGTACCCTTCGCCATCAGAACGGCCTTGCTGCCGTGTTCCATACGAGCGCTGTTCGTAATCCGGATATCTTCTTGTTCGCTCTTCCATTCTGTAGTCGTATCCGCCTTCAGCAGGACGGCGACTTTCATATGTTCTCATCTTATGTAGGCCTCCTTTCCGTGGTATTCAATGAATATGTTTATAGGTGTGAACTGCACACGTGTCTGATGATAAAGGCAAGCCCAGTACCGCTGGCATGTTTGAGAAACCATGGGCAAATGCGAATTCCAATGATTGTCCCGTAGCCACAGAAACCAATGCGTGTACGGAATACGCACAAACACATCCCGCGACGTTTGAGTAGTCACCGCAGCACAGGCTAGGAGATGATCTGAGATTTGGGCTGAGAGATGATGTCTAAAAAGTGTTATTTCGGTTGAAGGGAAGGTGTCGTCAATTTGTAGGGGGCGGTGCTCCTTTCCGTTGGCCGCCCACTTAACTGCCGAATGGTCTTTCAATTGGGTAGCCGATGGCTGTCACATTCGAAGGATGAAGGATGAACTCCCAGGGCCTCTGCATCCTTGATCATAAAGGGACGGCCGGGCCGCCCCACAAATTACGTCATCAAGCTGTGTTAAATCAGCAGCATCCGAACGTGAAGAAGAATCCTCGCGCAGATCGCGGATCAGTTTTAGCGTTCTGTTTCGCAAAGGTCGCAACAGCGGGTTGCTCGCAAGCGAGATCACACGGTCCACAAGTTCTACCGTTTGATTCACCAACATATAGGTTCGACGGCGATCTGGCGAGCTATCAATATCCTGATCTCAGTGGGTCTCAGTCAGTACCGTAACGCGGT
>CAZNPP010000088.1:0-12350 GCA_964574785.1 uncultured Chloracidobacterium sp.
TTGGTCGCCTCAGGCTCGATACAGGATGTGAGATTGCTGTGAATAGCAAGTACGAAACTCACGAACATGATGTGCTGATCATCGGCGCGGGAGGCGCGGGGCTTCGTGCTGCTATCGAAGCTCTGGGCCAGGGAGTACGTGTAGGAGTTGTCTGCAAGTCGCTGCTCGGGAAAGCTCATACCGTTATGGCGGAGGGTGGCATTGCTGCGGCGATGGCCAATGTCGACAAATCAGACGATTGGCGCACACACTTTCGCGATACGATCCGAGGTGGAAAATTTCTCAATAACTGGCGAATGGCCCAGATTCATGCGCAGGAGTCTCCGGCTCGTGTTAACGAACTCGAGCAATGGGGTGCACTTTTCGACAGAACCAGCTCTGGTGAGATCCTGCAACGAGCGTTTGGTGGCCATGCTTTTAAGCGTCTGTGTCACGTTGGTGATCGTACCGGGCTCGAGATGATTCGCACGCTCCAGGACCGAGGTGTGCACCTTGGCTTTGACGTCTTTATGGAGTGCGCGATCACCCGTCTCTTAAAAGAGGGAGACCGAATTGCCGGGGCTTTTGGATATTGGAGAGAGTCCGGGCGCTTTGTGGTTTTCAAAGCAAAGTCGATTGTCATTGCTACCGGAGGAATCGGGAAGGCTTGGCGCATCACTTCTAACTCGTGGGAATACACTGGAGATGGAATGACGGCGGCTTATGATGTAGGGGCAGAACTGATGGACATGGAATTTGTTCAGTTTCACCCAACAGGCATGGTTTGGCCCCCGGGTGTGCAAGGTATTCTCGTAACCGAAGCCGTCCGTGGTGAAGGCGGGATTCTTACGAATCAAAAGGGCGAGCGTTTTATGGAGCGTTATGATCCCGAGAAGATGGAGCTTTCTACTCGAGACGTTGTTGCGCGAGCCATCTACACTGAAGTGCGCGAAGGGCGTGGGACCGAACATGGCGGCGCGTATTTAGACATCTCACACAAGCCGGCGGAGTATGTGAAAAAGAAATTGCCGAGCATGTATCACCAGTTTCGCGAATTGGCCGATGTTGATATCACCACTAGCCCAATGGAAGTTGGACCAACATGTCACTACATGATGGGCGGTATTCGCGTTGCAGCCGAGACCGCTGAAAGTACCATTCCGGGGCTGTTTGCAGCCGGTGAAGCTGCTGCCGGACTGCATGGGGCAAACCGATTAGGTGGAAACTCGCTTTCAGATCTGCTGGTTTTTGGCCGTCGCGCGGGTTTGGCGGCAGCCGAGTATAGTAAAGCAACCGCGGATGTCCGGCTTGACGATGCGACAATAGAAGAAGAGGCAACCCAATTACTTGTGCCTTTTGAGCGGTTAGATGGGGAAAGCCCTTACGACATTCACAGGGACCTTCAAGAGGTTATGCAGAACTACGTCGGCATTTTTCGTAATGAAGAGGATCTTAACCATGGTCTTGCAGAGATTGAACGGCTCAAAGACCGCGCGCGGCGAGTGAAAGTTCATGGTTCCCGGCTTTTTAACCCCGGGTGGCATCTCGCGAGAGATCTAAAATCGATGCTTACAGTTTCAGAAGCGGTGGCGATGAGCGCGCTCGAGCGCCGGGAGAGTCGTGGGGCGCATAGTCGTATTGATTATCCCAACTATGATGACGCGTGGGGACATCAGAACAACATCATTGTTCGAGTGGGAGAGAGGATGGAGTTGCACCAAAGGGCAATTCCTGAGATGCCTCCCGACTTGAAGGTGCTTCTCGCGGAATAAGCTTCTAAAATACCCAGCTGACACGATTTACATGATTCACAGGATTTTTATACTTTAAGACAGCTAAAGTCCTCCATCGGAAGGCGAAATGCCCGACGCAATATTCAAAATTTTTCGCGGTGATCGCGGTAGTGGCGAATTGGTGGAGTATCGGGTGCCTTTAGCACCGGGCATGGTTGTGCTTGACGCTTTGCATTACATCCAAGCTCACCAAGCGCCAGACCTCGCTGTGCGCTGGAATTGTAAAGCTGGCAAATGTGGCTCGTGCTCCGCAGAGGTTAATGGCAGACCACGTTTAACCTGCAAGACTCGAATGGATGCGCTTCCGCTCGATGCGCCTATTGTTGTGAAGCCGATGCGCACCTTTCCGGTGATCAAAGACCTGGTTACAGATGTGTCATGGAATTACCGCGTCAACAAGAAGATACCTCCGTTTACTCCCGCTCCAGATGTTGAGTGGAAGATGTACCAACGCGACATTGACCGGGTACAGGAGTTTCGTAAATGCATCGAATGTTTCCTCTGCCAGAATGTCTGTCATGTGCTGCGAGATCATGACAAGAAGGAGGAGTTTGGTGGCCCACGTTTCTTTGTACGTGTTGCGGCGTTGGATATGCATCCGCTGGACTCAGTCTCGCGTACCAAATTGCTGAAGGAAGAACTCGGAATTGGCCTTTGTAACATTACTAAATGTTGCACCGAGGTATGCCCTGAAGACATTCACATTACCGACAATGCCATCATTCCACTTAAGGAGCGAGTTGTAGACGACTATTACGATCCTGTGCGCTGGTTCCTTCGTAAGATCAAAAGACGCTGAGAGCTCGCTTCTTACTGTGTTAAGAGAGGAGCAGACAAATGGAGTTCAAGCTTAAGCCGATTTCGACTACTGGAATTACCGAGGCCCTTTCAAAGGCTCAGGTATATCGCTATCTCAATGAACCTGGTGAAGCTGAATCGATCTGCCGCGATATATTGGCGATCCAGTCGGACAATCAGTCGGCACTACGACTATTGGGACTGGCGATAACGGATCAGTTTCGTGGTGAAATGACGGATCGCTACTCTGAAGCGGAAGAAGCCTTTGGCAGCCTTATTAATGATTACGATCGGGCTTATTACTCCGGTATTCTTAACGAGCGTAAAGCGAAGGCACAACTTCGTTCCGGGCGTCCTCCGCACACCGTGTTACCTATCTTTGAAGAAGCCATGAAGTACTTTGAGGCTGCGGAAAAGATCAGTCCGCCCAACAACGATGAGGCCATCCTGCGCTGGAACCGTTGTGTCAGATTGTTGCAGAGCAAGGTAAGTTCCGCGTGGCAGAGGGAATTTGATGAGTTTGACGCCAGCGAAGGCCCGCCGGTGTAAAGGATGAAGGCGGAAGGATGAAGGCAATTTTCCATTTTTCATTTTTGATTTTCGATTTCTCATTTCTTGTCCTTGAGAACAGATTTATTTGGAGTCGCTAAACAAATACCCTCATTGGTCGGAGACACTCCTCCAGGATGGCTGAGGCTAAACTCGCGAATTTAAGAGATGAGAGCGTTGAAGGCACGAACAGAAATGAAAAATGAAAAATCAACAATGGAAAATGGTAAATTGACTCCCTTTATCCTTCATCCTTCATCCTTTTTCCCGCCCTGTTAATAATTCCTCCTCAGGGTCGTTTTATGAGTGGAAACAACCTGAAGGAGGGGACCGTGCAGGCTGCCATTAGAACTTTGAAACCACTTCCAAACCCTCCGGAGGAGCTCGAAACCCTCTTCCGAGACCATCACGAGCGCATTTTTCGTACGGCCCAACGCATTACCGGGAGTCCTGCTGATGCTGAAGACGTGCTGCAAAACGTGTTTCTGCGATTGACCCGCGGGAAAGAGAACTACGATCTCAAGACAAACCCTGAAGCTTATCTAACGCGTGCCGCCATTAACGCTTCGCTCGACCTTATGCGTAGCCGTACAAGATCCCGAGCCGTTGCTTTGGATGACGTCGACGCAAATGTCTTAGTGAGTCACTTCAAGAGCCCGGAATCGCAACATGCTGACCGGGAGTTGCAGTTGCTCATTCGGCAAGCGGTAGCTCGTCTGGGAACAACAGCCGCAGAAATGTTTGTCTTGCGCTACTACGAAGGTCGCGACAATCACGAGATTGCAAAACTGCTCGGTACCTCCCACTTGGTTGTTGGCGTGGTCCTGCATCGGGCCCGCACAAAATTACGCAAAGAGATTGGGCACTATCTGGAGAAACATCATGAAAAGCAACAATGAATTGGAGAACATCCTTGACAAAGCAACTACTGCTATTCGTGAGGAGGAGATCGAACCAGCAGTGGTTAAGGCTGCGGCAGAGCGTGTTTGGGCGCGCCTTGCCGCTGAAAACATCGCAACTGATTCAGCAACGGTTGCCGCTGAAAGAATCGAGAGCTGCGCAGATTTTCAATCACTAATACCAGATTACCTGAAGAACAACTTGTCGGAAGCTCGTAAGCTCTTGTTGGTTGATCATACGCACGAGTGCATCCCTTGTCGCAGGGCATTGAAAGAAGCGCGTTCGCGTGCAGCGACACTGCCGAGGCCAACAGCACAGAAGGCGAAAAAGAGTTTCAATATCCAACCAGTTGTACTGCGGTGGGGCGTTGCTGCAGTACTAGTCCTCGGGTTCGGTTTGCTCGCATTTCCGGTGCTGCAAAACTATTTGCCTTTCGGTGGTGAGTTTGAAGCAACCGTACAGGCTGCCGAAGGCCAGGTTTATCAGATTCTTGATACGCAAAGCATATCACTCGGCACGGGCCAGCAGCTTCAACGGGGCGAAAAGATTCGCACTGCCAAAGACGCTTATGCGCTGGTTCGTCTCGGAGACGGTTCAACAATTGAGATGAAGGATCGTTCCGAGCTTTCAATTACCAACAACGCGCAGGGAACGACGATCCATCTGAACCGCGGCAGCATTGTTGTCGAAGCGGCGAAGCAACGCGGTACGCGACTGTTTGTTGACACCGGCGACTCGCTTGTAACGGTTACTGGAACAATATTCTCGGTAAACAATGGTACCAAAGGGTCACGGGTGTCGGTGATCGAGGGTGAGGTGCGCTTGGACCACGGAGGCGCCAACCACATTGTTCGGGGTGGCGAACAGGTCACTACAAACAAAGCAATTAAAACTATTCCGGTAAAGGAAGAAGTGGCGTGGAGCCGGAAGTCTGCAACCTACGCTGAAACTCTGGCTGCCTTGACGGCACTCAACACGGAACTGAGCAAGGTAGGGAAGCCGGAACTTCGAAGTTCAACGAGACTGTTGGATTTGATGCCAGCAGACACTGTCTTTTATGCGGCGTTACCGAACCTTACCTCTACTATTGCGGAGTCGCACCGGATAATGCAGGAACGTGTGCAACAGAATGCGGCTCTTCGTGAATGGTGGGCGAAAGAGCACGCCGGAAGAGGGCCAAAAATGGACCAGGTGATTGGAACGGTGCGGGAGTTTGGCGACTACCTTGGTGATGAAATCGCGGTCTCTCTTTCAATGGACCAGAAAGGCGAGCCTACCGCTCCACTAGTTTTGGCTCAATTAAAGGACTCGGCAGGTTTTCGTGAATTTGTTGAGCGGCAGATTGCTCAATACCAGACCGAAGGTAAGGGACCAGCAATCAAATTCGTCGCGGACCCAGCTTCAGTCACAGCAGTTACACCTGAAGATAAGAGGAATGAAGAACTGTACGTATGGATCAACAGTGATCTGTTCGCGGCCAGTCCGCGCTTACAGCAACTTCAGCAGGTCGCAGAGCTTGTGCGCCACGGTGGAACCAGCGAGTTCACAGCGAGCCAATTCCACAATCGCATTGCTCACGTGTACGCGGAGGGAGCAGGCCTGGTCGTTGCTGCGAACCTTGAGCGTGTAATCGAGCAGACAAAGACCTTAAGGGCACAAGGCGAAGATGCACAAAAACATGAAAATGCGCTTGAACGACTGGGTATTTTGAGCGTGAAATATTTCGTGCTGGATCAGAAAGATACCGCTGGAAAGACGAATACTCGGGCTGTCCTTTCTTTCAATCAATCTCAGCGTGGAATTCCATCCTGGTTGGCGGCCCCCGGACCAATGGGTTCGCTTGAGTACGTATCGCCAGATGCGAATGTTGTGGCTGGATTCGTTGTAAAAGACCCAGTTTCCTTGGTTGATGATCTCATTGGTGCAATTGAAACTGTTTCGCCGGATCTGAGAAAGAATCTCGATCAACTTCAGGCGGAGCGTGGATTGGATCTCCGCCGCGACTTTGCGGCGCCATTGGGTGGTGAGTTTGCTTTTGCTATCGATGGCCCAATACTGCCCACCCCCTCATGGAAGCTGGTGTTCGAGGTGAATAGTCCCGAGCACCTGCAAGGCACGCTTGAACGAGTCATAGTTGAAATAAACAAGGAGGCAGCCAAACATGGTAAGGCCGGGCTTATTTGGGACCAGGCGGAAATTGGTGGGCGCACTTACTACACTTTAAAGTCGGCTGACTTTGGTTTGTTGGAAGTGAACTTCACTTATATCAATGGATATCTGGTGATGGGGCCGAGCAGGGGATTAGTTGAGCGGGCGATACGATCCAGTGAGGCAGGCCACTCGCTTCTGCGTTCGTCACGATTCGTTGCCGGGTTGCCTGCCGATGGCAATGCAAACTTTTCGGCAGTCTTCTACCATAACCTGGCGCCGCTTGTTCAGCCTTTCGCTGACCGCATTGCCAATTCGAACACGAGCATCGCCCAGGAACATCAGCAGGCTATCAAGGCGATGGCTGGTGACATGGCGCCGACGTTGGCTTACGCGTATGCGCACGGAGACAGTATTACTTTCGCGGCCAATACAGAAGGTGGCCCCTTCGGATTAAGTCCGGCAACACTATTGGGTATGCCGAACTCTTTGGAGATTCAGCACATTCTCCAACAGGGAATGAAAGGAAATTAGATTGGTCAGTTGTCCGTGGTCCGTGGACTTTTGCAGCTTACGCCACGGACCACGAACCACGGACAGAAACAGGACCACGGACCACGGAAAGAGACAGGACGACTGAACACAAAAAAAAGGACGACTGTCAACGGACGACTGACAGCTGACAAATAAGACAACTGACAACGGACCACGGACTACGGACAACCACCAATGAAACTCATCTCAATCTCTCTCGCATCATGGCTGTTGGGGTTGGCCGCAATCCTGATGACATTTAACGTCGTCGAGGGCTACTCCCTCAGCATGTCCGGCGTTAAAGGTGCAACTATTCTCTCACTGATCACCACGGCACTAGTCTTTTCGTTAGCTTATGCGCCCTCTCTGTTCTGGTTGCGCCAGCGGCTGGGCGGCTGTCGTCCGGCAGCCTTATTCCCGGTCGCTTCAGCTTTGGTACTTAACGCTCCAGTCATTCTGATCGCACTTTTCGCGATAGACAGAACTTTGGCAGTTCCAGAAGCGTTTGCCTCTATCGGAGCTTTTATCTTGATGGGGACCGTTTTCGGGTGGGGATTTGTTTGGAATTATAAGGAGAGGGCGTTATAAGACTCGCATGGGAGCTTCACCGGACGAAGAATCTGTTAGTCAGCCTTCCAATCTGGCGCCAGTCATCGAACTCGACGGTTTAAGTGTGCTCTTTGGGAGGCGTCCAATTCTAACGGATTTGCGAGGACAATTACGCGGCCGAGCTATAGGTTTGCTTGGACCAAATGGCGCAGGAAAGACGACTCTCATTCATACCCTTCTTGGTTTTCATCCGCCGCATCAAGGCACTGCATACATTTTTGGTGAAGACATCACTGCCGACCCGAAGCAGATAAAACGCTTCATCGGTTACATGCCTGAGCGCGACTCGTTTATAGCCAAGATGAGTTGTGTTCACTTTGTGCGCCTGATGGCTGAACTCTCGGGTCTCCCGTCCGAAGCTGCTCTCGAGCGTGCTCATGAAGTTCTGTTCTACGTTGGACTTGGCGAAGCACGTTATCGCAGTCTTGATACTTACTCGCTTGGCATGAAGCAGCTTGCAAAACTTGCGCAAGCGCTTGTTCATGGACCGCGGCTAATTTTTCTGGACGAACCAACCAATGGGCTTGATCCACCCGCTCGAGCTCGAATGCTCAGATTAATTCGAGAGATTAGAGACAGTGGCCAAGCGAACATTGTCCTATCTTCGCACTTACTACGCGACGTCGAGGAATGTTGTGAAGAGATCCTGATTCTCAAGGAAGGCAGAATTGCAGTCTATTGCAACCTGGAAGAAGAGCGGAAGGCAAACCGAAGCTTCCTGGTTCTTGAGACAAGAGGCAATCAGGAGAAATTTACTGCGGCTGTCGCGGAGCTCGGCTGCGAATATGCGCTTACTGGTGATCACCGCATGAAGGTGGTTCTGCAGAATGGGGTTGAAGTGCGCGATCTTTACCGCATTGCCGCCAGCCAGGAAGTTCAGATACGGCGGTTGAGTTACAAGCGTGACTCGCTGGAAGACATTTTTCTTAAGGCGATGGAGAACGGTCATGGCAGTCTATGAGCAGAGTTTCAAGCGCTATGCGGGTAGGCTGACTCCTGAGTGGAGCCGGTTCTTGATAATTCCGCGGCATGCTCTACGACACGTCTTTAAGTCAAAGCTATTCACCGCTTTCTTTGCGATCTGTTTTGCTCCGTTACTGGTTGAGGCGGTTTTGATCTATCTCCACCACAATGTAAACGCTCTAGCAATCTTAAAAGTAAATGTCACTGAGTTGGTGCCAATTGATGCTTCGTTCTTTCAGACATTCGTTGGTATTCAAGGAGGTCTCGCTTTCTTCGTAGCTTTACTGGTTGGTCCGCCGCTCGTATCACGAGATCTTAGAAACAACGCCTTGCCTCTCTACTTATGCCGTCCGTTCTCACGGGCTGAATACGTCATGGGCAAGATGTCGGTGTTGATAATTCTGCTTTCCGCCATCACCTGGGTGCCTCAGTTACTGCTCTTTGGTTTTCAGGGTTATCTCGAAGGGGCAGGCTGGTTTATCGAAAATCTGTGGATTGCTAATGCCATCATCGTCGGCAGTCTCCTGTGGATCCTGCTGCTCGCACTGTTAACGCAGGCCATATCGGCGTTGGTCAAGTGGCGGGTAGTGGCGAGTGCGGCGCTGCTGGGAATATTTTTTATTCCTTCAGTTTTTGGCGAAGTAGTGAATGGTCTTTTCGTAACTCGGTGGGGAAGCATCATCAGCCTCGGCGCCTTAATAAGGAATGTCTACTCGGGATTGTTTGGGACGTTTGTTCGTGAGAGCGGGAGGGTTGTTTACTTTGATGGTGTTGTTGAGCGAGAAATGATGTTGGTTGAGCCGCCGCTTTGGTGCTCCTGGGCAGCGCTGTTTATCGTGTGTGCGATTTGTTTAGGGTTGCTGTCGCGGAAGGTGAAGGCTTACGAGGTGATTAAGTGAAGTCCAAAGTCCAAAGTCCAAAGTCCAAAGTGTGACCAAAGACCTAAGACCAAAGACCAAAGACCAAAGACCTAAGACCATGTCTGATCAACAGATCATCTTTGACGACGTTTCCAAGTTCTATGGCGAGATACTTGGCGTCAACAGGATCAATCTTAAGATTGGCCCTGGGATCACCAGTCTTGTTGGGCCCAATGGTGCTGGTAAATCAACCCTTATGAATCTGATGACGGGTCTGCTTAGACCTACTCGCGGCTCCATCACAACTCTTGGAATACCTGTGGACCAGCCCGAACAGCTCTTTAGAAAAGTTGGTTATTGTACGCAGTTCGATTCTTTCCCGCGTGGCTTGACAGGCCGTGAGTTCATCTACTCGTTTCTTCTTGTTCATGGCTTCGATAAGCAAAAAGCAGCGGCAGCTTCCGAAGCAGCACTCGAGCGTGTGAACCTACTGGATGCGGCCGATCGAAAGGTTGCTGCTTACAGCAAGGGGATGCGCCAGCGAATCAGATTGGCCCAGGCGATTGCACACGATCCTACGGTGCTGATCCTGGATGAGCCTTTGAATGGTCTTGATCCAATGGTTCGAGCGGAAACAATCGCTCTGTTTCAAAAACTTGCTGCTGAAGGGCTGCACCTGATTCTTTCGAGCCATATTCTTCATGAAGTAGACATGATGTCTGACCGGGTCATTCTATTGAACAACGGCTACGTAGTTGCGGAAGGAAATATTCACGGTGTTCGTGATGAGATGGAAGAGCATCCAATGCAGATTTTGATTCGCTGTGATCAGCCTGCAAAACTTGCGGCGCGGGTGTTTGACCACAATCATGTTGTCGAGGCGCGGATCCATGAAGACCGAGGGGGTCTGTTTGTTCGAACCCGTGACGCTGATCGGTTCTATTTGCTGTTGAATCGTGTGGTGTCCGAAGGTGCCATAAATGTGGAATCCGTGGCGCCCGTCGATGATGACCTGAACGCGGTATATCAGTATCTGATCAACTGACTTTGGAGTGCGGCGGCCTGCCGCCGCTTTAGAAATTATTTGGAACAAGGATAGCGAGAAGTTGAGTACAGAAAAACCAGGCAAAAGCGGCGGCAGGCCGCCGCACTCCAAAGTTCGGCTCCGTCAAATCGCGGCCATCTTTCGCCTCGAGATCGAAAAGAACTTTCTCGGGAAACGATCAATCCTGATCTACCTCTTAGCTCTCTTGCCGGTGTTTCCACTGCTGGTCCTGGCTGTATTTGCCCCCCCGGCGCGAGAGTGGCATGACTTTAGCCAATACAGCGTAATCTACTCGGTTCTTTATGGAGGGCTGATACTTAGAACGGTCGTTTTCTTTGGGTGCGCCTGGATTTTTATGAACCTGTTTCGCGGAGAGCTCGTTGATCGTAGCCTTCATTACTACTTTCTCAGTCCGGTGAGACGCGAAGTGCTGGTCGTCGGGAAATACATCTCAGGGCTAGTAACTTCAGTGATCTTGTTTACTACCACCACAGTTCTCTCGATTCTTTTGCTTTATTTTCCTCAATTCTACTCCGAAAGCGTTCGCTATTTTTCTACCGGGCCCGGCTTGGGCCAGCTTTTGACTTACGCGGGAATAACGATCCTTGCTTGTATCGGCTATGGAGCGTTTTTCCTCGTCGTAGGGCTCTTTTTCCGCAACCCAATAATTCCGGCGCTGGTGCTCTACGGTTGGGAGTGGCTAAATTTCCTCTTGCCGCCTCTACTGAAAAAGATCAGCGTTATCCATTATCTTCATTCCTTAACTCCTGTTCCTGTCTCCGAGGGACCATTTGCGGTAGTTGCCGAACCCACTCCAGCATGGATTGCCATACCGAGTTTGCTTCTCGTGACTGTGTTCGTCCTGGTTGCAGCCAGCTACCGCATCCGGCGAATGGAGATTAGTTATGGTGGTGAGTGAGACCTCGTGAAGACCAGCAACGGGGAGTTGGTGGATGTTTTCGACCCAACCTAGTTAAATCGCTGCAACAAAACCATTTTAAGTCCGGTTTGTTAGGCCAGGGCGAAGTCAATCCACCAATTTCCGAGGCTGTGCCAAAGTTTAGCGATGCCACGGCCTTGCGCCGTGGTGCTTCACGTTTGCCGCTACAGATATTTGCTGATAGTTATTGAGATGCCACGCGCTTGCCGCGTGGAGTTTCACGTTTGATGCTTTAGCGACAACAATTTATGGCCAGGCTTTTGCTGAAAACGTGAACCTCCACGCGGCAAGCCCGTGGCATCCCCGCCTCATCGACTCGCGATGTATTAGCGGCAAACGTGAGTACCACGGCGCAAGGCCGTGGCATCGCTAAACTTTTTGGCACAGTCTCTTCCGTTGGTGGTCTTTAACAGTTTTTACACGCTTGCTGGTTCATGGGCCACTGAAGCGCTGCCTGTATTCCTCAGATACGAGGAACGACTTAACCATTTCAGCTTCTACGAAGTTGCCGTTAAACTCATTCAGCTTATTCAACCAAAAGTTAAAGCCGCTGAAACTATGATCCGGCGCATCGTTGGGGTTCCGACGCAGGTATCCAAAGTACTGCATCAGCACGAACGCTTTGTTGAACTCGTTGTGCGCCAGGTCCGGATCTTCAGCTACGGCCCGCAAGACTTGGGCTCGCGTCTTCATCCCAGACACCAGCTCACTCACGAGTTGGTCGCGCTCGGCCTGCGACAGCACCCCACCAGCGTTCATGTTCAACGCATCCACGAACTGTTCCGGCGTTATCCCTTGAGGAAATGCGGCGGTGAAGCGATCGCGGGCAACGAACTCACTAACGAAGGCGTTCTTGTTGTTCTCTAACTGTTGCTCCCAGCCCGACGCCCCGACCACTACGCCCTGTCCAATTTGCTGCGCGTCAGTAACGAATTCTTGCCGCGTCAGTGGCACTGGTGTGCCGGGCATGTTACCGTAGGCTGCCTTGTACATGCGGTGGACCAGATAACCGGTTTCCTGAAATTCGATTGATAGGAAGAAAGCCGCTGAAACATTGATGCGTTTCTCTTCTACACACTGAACTTCCGACCCACACAGCGTGACCTCATTGGTCCAAAAGTTCAGGCCCTCCGTGTCAGGCTCGCGGCTTAGGAAGTCGAGGTAGTGTTGGCGGGCGAAGAATGCAGGGTTGTCAATCGCCGGGCCAATCGTTACGTCTTGTATTCGGATCG
>CAZNPP010000088.1:12450-17132 GCA_964574785.1 uncultured Chloracidobacterium sp.
TCGCCGGAGTCTGTATAGGGCGCCGCAGCTGTATAGTTTCCCCCCGGAATGGGGCGGCCGGGACAGTCATCGTTTCCAGCAAGTGTGGCCAGCAAATTGAAGCTGCCTTTTTGATGAGGCAGCAGGTAGTTGCTTTGCCGTTTCAGCAATGCCGGCGTACTGCAGCTTAGACTCAGCCTCTGAAGAAGTCTCGCTCTTTGTCCCGCGACGCTAGCTTGTGATTGTTTCCCTTCGTCAGACCGTGCTTCTGATCCGTGCGATGCCAAAATCGCAGGGATAACCGCAAAAATTGAACAATAACCCAATCTTTGCCGCCACTGCTTAAGTAACGTCGTTAAGATTTCTCGCTCTGGGGCGCTGTCATTTCCAAGAATATTTAGGCTTGTTTTCTTAGCTTTCATCTTCTTTTCCTCCCCGGTTACAACCCTATACGGGCAAAGTCTGTGGACGGATAATATCTTGTGAGGCGCCGTATCTGCTCCTTTTGCCGGTTACTAAGACCTGATCTGCCTCGTCCTGTTACTCCTTTGTTGAAGCGGATCTTTCGTCCTTCCGATTCGAGTTCCGCAATTTTCTCTTCGACGCTCCGCCGTGAGGCTCCCAGGCCGTAGAACTCAAGAACCTTTACAACGCTGGATGGTTTGTCAGTGACAATGTCTTCGTAACTGAGCCAGTAGACTTCGAGCCGCTTCTGCTTTTCAGCCAAGTCCCAGGATGCGACAAACTGGAAATACCAGGGAATGACGTTTTCAATGAGCAGGTCGATCCTCGTTTCTTCATCCAAAACCTGCCAATCGCATCGAAAATATGATGTCTGAAACGCACCCTGGTTATAGAAATCGAACAGGCTCATCACCGAATCGAAGATATTGCGAACAAGGACCACTGGCCGAATTCCGAAGGCTTGCATCAAGTGAACATTTGCGTCCGATGCCCGACAGTGCTGTTGCGTAACGGTATCAAGATGGGCAAACTCTCGAAGCATGGGCAGATAGATCTCATGTTCACTTTGCCCGGCCGCGTAAACCGCGAAGAGATCGCGATAGCCAGTCAGATTCACAAGAAGATTCTTGAGGAATGTCGAGGCGCTTTTCGGGACGCAGGCAATAAATAGATGTCGTCCAAGCTGCTCCGGCGTTATCTCGGTCGTAAAGTCTGAAAGCGTAGCCGGCAGGCCTGTTGCGGAGAGCGAATTTGTCAGATTGACGTAAGAACCCAAATTGGGATAGACAGAGATCGCTTTTCGACAGCACAAAAGACTTTCCTTGTACAAGTTGTTTTGGAAGAAAACGATTCCGAGACTCTGGAAAATACCGGCGAATATACGGAGGAACGTTTTATCCTCAGCCATGTCTCCCCGTATCTCCAGCCGTAGGGCCGCCCGCAGAAACTCGAGTGCTGTTGAGGTGTCACCATTCTTCAGAAGTTTTTCGATCAGTAGTGAATAGCTCGACAGAAGGTTGTGAACCAGATGGTCGTAAAAGGGATCGTCAATCCTCAGTTTCTCGAGCGCGCTTTGGAACAGCGTGATCGCCATATCGGCGTTCCCACTTCTCAGGGCTAGAACGCCGAGATCAACCTCTTGTTGCAAGATGCTGTAAAGCTGTCGGCTCGTCGGCGGAACATCGAAAGTTGTGCCCGCTTGCGGAGTGAAATTAGTTCTTTCTAAAGGTTCTAATCCCTGCATTGCTTTTTCCTTTAATTACACGCAGAGGTTCCCGCTTCCAGCTGTAAGTAGGACGACATGTCGTGTCATGAGCCACCAAAGCGCTGCCTGTACTCCTGAGATACCAGGAATGCCTTAACCATTTCGGCCGCAACAAAGTTGCCGTTGAATTGATTCAGCTTGCTCAACCAGAAATCAAATCCGGCAAAATCAACATCTGGCGTTTGGTTTGGATTGCGTCGCAAATAGCCGAAGTATTGCATCAGCACAAAGGCACGGTTGAATTCACTCTGAAAAAGATTTACATCCTCGGCCGTATCCAACGCTTGGTTTTCGCGGCCGTAATCCCAGCAACCCTCACAGGCACTGAAAGGATCTCCATCCTCGGCCACATGGCGTAATACCTGAGCGCGTGAGAGACTGCCGTTCGCCAGTGCTGATGCCAACGCATCGCGCTCGGATTGACTGAGCGCCCCGCTCGTATTTGCGTTCAACCTGTCAACGAAGTCGGTTGCCGGAAGCCCCAGCGGGTACTGCATAAGGAATTCTGGACGCGTGACAAACTCTGCTGCAAACGCCTGCTTGTTGGCTTCAAGTACGTCTTCCCAGCCGGGTGTCGTAACGATGACGCCCTGGCTGATCTGTTGCGTGTCTGGGAGGAACTCTTCAAGCGTAAGGGGCACACGTTCAAAGATACGACGCCCATATGCAGCCTGGTAGAAGCGATAGACGAGATAACCGGTCTGCTGGAACTCGATGGAAAGGAAGAAGGCGGCGCTGACATTAATTCGCTTGACTTCGAGGCACTGCAGGTCAGCGCCACAAGACGTTATCTCGTTTGTCCAGTAAGCGAATCCTGCCGGATCGGGCTCGCGGTTGAGAAAGTCGAGGTAGTGCTGCCGGACGAAGGCCGTTGGGTTGTCTATCAGATCCCCTGGTTGCGTATTATCGATGACCTTAAAAACACCGCCAGAAGTAGCCGCATAGAGGGTGTTTGGCTTGCCCGGCGCCATGGCCAGGACACGGACGTCCAGGTTAGTGAGACCGTCATTGAAAGGAGCCCAGTTCGCTCCTCCATCGCCGCTTTTGAAGACGCCGCTGCCAGGCAGGCTTACGTAGAGAGTGCTCGGATTATCGGGATCAATGACGAGGGAGGCGCGTGCGATTGTCGGCGGCCAGCTACGACCCGGATCGGTTCCGATGAGGTGGTCAATGCCGTTGTTGATGGCGGACCAACTAGCACCGCCGTCAATGCTTTTGAAAAGACCGCGAAAACCTTTTGGCTCGCTGTAGAATCCCCTCGTCGCGGCATAAAGAGTATTTGGATTGATGGGATCAATCGCCAACGCTTCCACGCCGGTACTGGTTAGGCCAGTTAGGCTAAAGCTTACGCCGCCGTCGGTGCTCTTTAACACGCCATTTCTGGGATCCTCGCCTTCCCAACCAAAATACGTGAAGTCGAAAGTCCCTCCATAGATGGTCCTCGGCTGGAGTGGATCAATAGCCAAAGCAGCGAACGGAGGTCCAAACAAGCTACTCCAGCTTATGCCGCTATTCATGCTCTTAACGAGAGGAGAGAACGTATCTCCTACTACGTTGTCGAAGTTGGCTAAATAAAGGGTGTTGGGATCTGTAGGATCTAGCACTAGCGCATGGATGTGGTCGCAACCATTAATAGGTGGGCTTATGCTGTCACTCCAACTTGCCCCACCATCAATGCTCTTGAACAGGCGACGATAAGAATGATGGCAAAAGCTTGTGAAAGCAATTGCTGCATAAATGATGTTTGGATTGGCATTATCAACTACCAGGGCGACCGCAGCGTCGCCTCCTAGAGCGCTAGTCTGCCAACTCGCGCCACCGTCAGTGCTCTTGAATACAGTGCCGTGACTTCCGACATAGACGATGTTGGGATTGCTTGGATCGCAGGCCACTGTGTAGGCTGCGGCCCCTGGGTTGACGTTGCTCCAGATCTTGTCGCCCGGCGGGACAGCTTGCCCTGACACGGATAATGTTAATGCGACTATGGCCAATACTAAGCCGAAGAATGGTTGAGCTATATTGCTTGGCTTTTTCATCGGCTCCTCTATCAGCCGTTGGGACTTTGCTGCTTGCTAACGCGATAACTGCTTTCAAAACCTCTAAAGCTCATAATCCAAGGACCAAGGTTCCAAGTTCAAAGTCGATTTTGGACCTTGGACTATGGGATTAAGTTATTGAGCTCTTGATTCTGCTTGGCGTGGTCCTCAACCTCGCCCTTCATCAGGTATCGTTGTTGATAGCGAAGGGTCACCGGGTGCGCAAGTGAGATTACATTTATACGAACAGTTCGCCAGCCAGGGGTCTTGTCCAACGCATAGTAGCTGAGCGTGTACTGGCTGTTGAGATCGTTTTGAATGTCTTTGATAGCGTCTGTGATCTTTGTCGGGCTCGGAAACCTTGCAATCCCACCGGTCGCTAAGGCCATCTTATTCAGGATCTCTTTACCATCGCGTTCTTTGCCAAATAGATCACGTTTGGCTGGAACAATTCCAACTGCATAGATTGTCACGCGCTGGGCCATCGCTTCACGCTGAACATCAGATAACTGCGCGCGACTGCGGGTATCCTCTCCATCTGAAAGCAAGACAATCGCTTTCTGACGGCGCGGCAGCCGGCCAGTTACCCTCAGGCCCATTAACAACGCATCATACAGAGCCGTATGTCCCTTCTTATTGGGCTCCTCGAGAAGCTTACTCAGTTCTTTCGCATTAACCGATTCAGCGACAAGGCGTGGGTAATCGTCAAATAGGATCAGCGTGTAGTCGTTATCATCACGAGCATGCTTAAGGAACTTCTTCAGCCCGCGCTTGAGGTGTTCCCACTTTTCCCCAAACATGGAAGCAGATGTGTCGATAACGAAGACGATACTAGCCGGTCCCCTGTTGTCGAAGAACTCGATCTTTACAGGCTTGCCTTGCTCGATTACTCGGAAGTGTTCGACTGTAAGGTCAGAGACGCATCGCTTCTTATCGTC
>CAZNPP010000089.1:0-16970 GCA_964574785.1 uncultured Chloracidobacterium sp.
CAGCAATGGCTATCGCCGGTTATTCCGTTCCGCTCAATCAAATTTGTGGCTGGCTTCCGATTTCGGTTATTGATTACGACGTCCCGATGACGCCAGGCCAGACCTACACCATTCGCTCTTCGCCCGGCGACATGGTCTCTCCGGGTAATTACCAGCTTCTGTCTGTAATGGGTCGGGGAGCTGACGAGGTCCGTGAGGGACTTGCTGGTGGAGTTAATCTTTGTGCTGAACCAGGCGCCACCTACGAAGTAGATACCGAACCTGGCCTGAGTGCCGGGGCAGTTAGAGCGGGATTCAACACGCGCTTTGATAAGTATTCGGCTGGCTTGGATCCGACCATTTACCCGCCGGATACAAACATAAAAGAGAATATAACTCATGACGAATACCTCAATGGAACGGCTACTCAATCACCCAATAACACTGGTGTGGTGGGGCGCCGTATAGGAATCATCCCAATCATAAAATATGCCGAATATGATCAGGGAAGAAATACGGTGACATTCGATCGATTCGGCGTGTTCTTCCTTCAAACCTCAATAGGAGGCGGCAGTGGCGGAGAGCTCGTGGCCGAATACATCGACGACATTGTCGTGGGTGTAAAGGGCGGATATAACCCAAACGGGGGCCCGACAAACAGTCTTCTGGCAGTCCCGGTTCTCTACAGATAGGTGAGTTATGCACATCAGAATTCGCAAAATACGCGCTCAACGCCGCAACCGCCGATTCACGCATTTGCTCAGGCACTTAAAGGACGAACGTGGCATACAGTTGGCGGAGATGGCAATCGTTCTACCCATCTTTATTTTGCTCTTTGCTGCAACCGCGGAGTTTGGCAGGTATTTCTTCGAGTACACCACCCTGGCTAAGGCCGCGCGGGCGGGCGCCAGGTATCTGACGACCACCGCCGTTAATAGTGTCGAAGACACTATTGCTAAGAACATTGTGGTTTACGGCAATGCAAGCGGGACTGGCTCGCCGATCCTGGCGGGCCTTACTACCGAAAACGTTGAGATAAAGCGGCAAGGTGGAGGAACCCTAGTCCCGGAAACCGTCCAGGTCGAGATTAAGGGGTATACGCATCAGCCACTCTTCGACCTGGGAAAGTTAACGAAGACGCCGTCGCTCTCTCTCAACATCGAGGTGAAGCCCAGCGTTACCATGCGGTACTTACTTACACAACCACTGAACTAGCAGGAATACGATGATGATCCGAAGAAACCCAAAAAAAAGAAATGAGAGCGGCGCCACTTTAGTAGAGTTCTCAATTGGCGCCACTGTTTTTCTACTAGCGATGTTTACTGTAATTGAATTCGGACGTGCACTTTGGGTGCACAACGCCCTATCTGATGCAGCCCGCCGTGGCGCTCGCTATGCAGTCCTCCATTCGGCGTCCAACGACAATCAGGTGAAAAATGTTGTGGTGTATGGCGATCCAGCGGGTGGGACAAAACCGTTGGTCAATGATCTCACCATCGATAACGTGGAGGTTACTTATTCAAATTTTGGTTTGAATGATGGAACGGCAACCGTACGGATTACGGACTATCAATTCAAGTTTGTCGTTCCAATCGTTAGTACAGCTATTCAGATGCCCTCTTATGCAACGACGCTTACAGCAGAGAGTGCCGGTCTGATTCCAGCAAACCTGTAAATCCGAAATCTCAGTTAGTAGAGCAAGCACCCAGCTCTGAGGAATCACCATGAGTCAACCAATCACTTTTGTAGTTCTAAGTACGGGTCTCGATAACTTCAAAGAGATCAGGACGGCTCTGTCTGCTGACAGTCGGGCGCAACTGCTCGCTGGTGGCGATGATTCGGACCAACTTCACGAGGAGATTACCCGTCTGAAGCCGGACGCTGCCATTGTATCTCTTGGCCCAAACTCGGATCAGGCTATCAAATTCATCGAAAAGCTGAGTCACGAACTCCCAACCACCGCCATTATCTCAGCAGCTAACAACGGCTCTCCGGATCTTATTCTTCAAAGCCTGAGAGGCGGCGCGCGAGAATTCCTTCGCATACCAATCAGTCCTGACGAGCTCAAGACAGTTCTCGATCGAGTTTCCGAGTTTCGTGCAGGTCAGGTTGAAGTCCCTAAGAAAAAAGGTCGGATGATTGCTGTGTTCTCGAGCAAGGGTGGTTGTGGCACCTCCTTCATTGCCACTAACCTTGCTGCCGCCACCGCTGGTCGTAAGGTGCTCGTGGATCTCAACCTCCAGGCTGGTGATCTGCCGCTGTTTCTTGGTGTCGATCCAAAGTATTCGATTGCAGACATGGCTGAAAACAGGGCGCGACTTGACGAGGCGCTGATTACGAGCTTTGTCACGCCATGCTCCCGAGAGCTTTTCTTGCTTGCCGCACCTAAGGAAGCTGATTCGGCTGATGAAATCAAGCCTGAACATATCTTCGAGGTCTTGCAGCGCCTGCGCGAAACCTATGACCACGTATTTCTAGACCCTCAACACACCTTTGACTCTATTACTCTTGCTGCACTCGATCAGGCTGATGACATTGTGCTTGTTGTGAGCTTGGACATCCCTGCAATTCGCAGCACTCAGCGGGCCCTCGAAATCTTCGACCGCTTAGGCTATCCGCGAAAGAAAGTACGCATCGTGGTTAATCGCTGGAGCAAGCAGATCGATATCGAATTACGACAGGTTGAGAAGTTCCTTGGCGAACCAGTAATTGGTTTTGTCCCTAGCGACTATCAGACGACCGTCTCTTCGATCAATCTTGGCCGGCCTTTAGTGGAGTCAGAGCCGAATTCCAAGATTGCCCAGGAAATCAAAAGTCTGGCTGCCATCCTGACAGGTGGCGCAGTGGTGATGGTTGAGGAGGCTAGGCCGCGCAGGAATATATGGAGCACGCTCTTCAAACGCCAAACCCCAGGAAGCCAATTGGATCTGCACGCTTCGATGGAAAAGGTCTAGTTCTTTAAAAATAGCGCTGAAGGATAATTATTAATGGCACTGCGAGAAAGATTAATCAGAGAGACCTCTGGGGTTCCCGTATCGGGCAATGGAGGGGTGGCAGAAAACAACGGCCAGAGCAATTTTCAGGAGATGAAGGCTCGGCTTCATCGCACACTGATTAATAGGATGGACCTTACAAAGCTGTCGACGCTCACTCAGGAGCAGGTTCATGCCGAGGTTACACGTCTTGCCGAGAGCGTACTTCAGCAAGAAGCGTTACCTTTGTCCGCTTCAGAGCGCGACCGTTTGGTTAACGATGTTCAGCACGAACTCTTTGGTCTTGGGCCACTAGAACCTCTTCTGGCAGATTCGACTATTTCGGATATCCTCGTGAACTCTCACGGAACGATCTACATTGAACGAAGAGGCAAGCTCGAAAGGACCAGTGTATCGTTCAAAGATGACGAACATTTGATGCGTGTTATTGAAAGAATTGTCTCGTCAGTCGGTCGGAGAATCGATGAATCGTCCCCTATGGTTGATGCCAGGTTGAAAGATGGCTCGCGTGTCAATGCCATAATTCCACCGCTCTCTCTTGACGGTCCGGTTCTTTCAATTCGCCGGTTCGGCGCCGAGCCGTTGCGCATGAATTCTTTGATAGAGAACAAGGCATTAACCAAGGACATCGCTGAAATGCTCGAGATGTGCGTCTCAGCCCGTCTGAATCTCCTCATCTCTGGCGGTACCGGCGCGGGCAAGACTACCCTGTTGAATGCACTATCAGCATACATTCCTGAAGACGAGCGGATTGTCACGATTGAAGATTCTGCCGAACTGCAATTGCAACAGCCGCACGTTGTTCGCCTGGAAACTCGACCGCCAAATATCGAAGGTCGAGGCGAGGTAACGCAGCGAGATCTCGTACGCAACGCTCTGCGAATGCGTCCCGACCGGATCGTGATTGGCGAGGTGCGGGGCGGTGAGGCAATAGATATGTTGCAGGCGATGAACACGGGTCACGACGGGAGCCTGACGACAATTCACGCTAACACCCCACGCGACGCTCTGGCACGACTAGAGACAATGATTCAGATGACTGGCATGCGCTTATCTGACCGTGCCATGCGACAGCAGGTTGCGGCCGCGATTAACCTTGTCGTACAGGTAGCACGGCTCACGGACGGAACTCGTAGAATTACTTCAATATCTGAAATCACGGGAATGGAAGGTGAAACTATAACCATGCAGGAGATATTCCAGTATGAGCGTACTGGCGTCGATACGCACGGACAGGTAATCGGTCGCTTCCGACCGACAGGTATTCGTCCACGCTTTGCAGAGAAACTCAAAGCGTACGGCATGCAACTGCCACGAGTCTTCTTCGAGGAGTAAACCAGATGCTGATCTCCTTCTTCGTTTTTGTGTTCGCGCTTTTTCTGGTGCTGGGCGCTTATCTACTCGCAACACACAGCACTGATGCCAAGCGTGCTCGGTTACAGAAGCGCCTTTCCGAAGCTTTGCTTCATTCAGCGCATTCTGAGGATATTGAAGTTGTGCTGGCGCGAAACGAACTGATGAGCGAGATTCCGGTTTTGAATCGTGCTCTCGTTAGTATGCAGGCCGCCTTGCATCTTAAGCGAATGTTGGACCAGGCGGATCTACAGATCACACCAACGCGACTGATTATGTTTTCAGTGATGGCAGGGTTACTGGCCGCTACTGCTGCCTCAATAATTATTCCCTCCTATTTTCTGGTGCTATTGTGCGGTCTCGCGTTTGGAACGTTGCCATTTTTCCACGTCTGGTGGCAGCGGAGGAAGCGCTTCGACCAATTCCTCGAACAACTGCCTGACGGTTTGGATTTGATGAGCCGCGCTTTGTCCGCCGGCCATGCCTTCCCGGAAGCACTCCAAATGGTGTCTGCAGAGATGCCTGAGCCCATCGCACAGGAGTTCCGCAAGACTTACGAAGAACAGAATCTCGGTCTTTCGCTTAAACTGGCTTTGGAGAACCTCACCCAGCGAATGCCCATTCTCGATCTAAAAATGTGTGTGACCGCTATCCTGATCCAGCGCGAGACCGGCGGCAATTTGGCGGAAATTCTTGAGAAGGTGGCATACACGATTCGCGAGCGTTTCCGCATCCTTGGTGATCTGAAAACTCTTACCACAAGTTCGCGGATGTCGGCGTGGCTGCTTTGCGGATTACCCATATTCGTCACCTTTATGATCACGGCCATGAATCCGGAGTATATGAGCGTTCTTTGGTACGACGAGCGGGGACACTACCTGATTGCCGCTGCCATGTTTCTGCAGGTGACGGGCATGCTTATCGTACGCAAGATTTTGAGAATAAAAATCTGAACATGTGTTCACAACTTAGGGAGCGCACCGAAAAACTAATATGTTATTCCTAGTCGCAATTTCCACATTCGTTTGTATCTCTCTCGGCATGATCGGACTCTACTGGCTGCTTTATCGCCCCCAGAGTGCCGCTACTGAACGACTCAAGCATCTAGGCCAGAGGACGACCAGTGCGGCTTCTACTTTAACCTCTCACGGCGAAGAGGGCGGCCATGTTTCTGAACTCGCTGAGCGAATTGCCGAACCTCTCAACCGCTTACTTCCACCTTCCGCGGCGGAAGCCAAGAAGTTGCAGAAGCAACTGATGCATGCGGGATTTCGTTCTCATAATGCGCCGGTGATATACCGCAGTCTACAACTTGTGACCATGGCTGGTCTGCCGGCAACAGTGGCACTAGGTTGCGCTTTGCTTGCAAGGCCTTTGACCAGCGCCTTGCTATGGATTCTTATGTCATTTGTAGTTGGATTCTTCCTACCCCGTTACGTGTTGAATCGAATGATTCGCTCGCGTCAACAACTTGTCCGCTGGGGACTCGCAGATGCGCTCGACTTAATGGTCATTTCGATCGAAGCCGGGCTTGGGTTGAACGCAGCAATGATGAAAGTCAGCAGTGAACTCAAGGACGTGCATCCCGAAATTTGCGACGAGTTTGAACTCGCCAACCTGGAGATAAGGGTTGGTCGTGAACGGGATGAAGCCTTGCGTAACCTGGCGGAAAGAACCGGCGTTGACGACTTGCGTAGCCTTGTTGCCATGCTGATTCAAGCCGATCGCTTCGGATCTTCGATAACAAAAGCGGTTCGTGTTTTCTCTGACTCTCTGCGAACCAAGCGACGGCAGCGGGCTGAGCAAGCGGCGCAAAAAGCCGCGGTGAAGCTCTTGTTTCCCCTAGCATGCTTTCTATTCCCGACTCTCTTTATTGCTATCCTCGGCCCTGCCGCCCTCAGTTTAATGGACACGTTGGCCAAAATGTAAAGGAGTAAAACAATGTGGACACGCAGACTAATTGCTTTTTCCGTTGCCCTCATTCTCACGCTTGGAGCTACCGCAATGTGGAGCGCAGGGACTATCGAGCGCGATGGTGACGAAGATGTCAACCTTATCGAAGATTCAGGCTCAGAAGCGGGAAGCGGGACTGAAGAGAAGAAGAAAGGTGGCAACAAAGTTGCCAAAGTCATCACTGCTCCTTTCAAAGCATTCGGCAGACTCTTCAAGAAGGATGACAACAGGATTGCGCGAATGACTGAGAAGGACGCGGCAAAGTTTGAAAGTGTGGCTGTTTCCAGAATAGATAACGGGAATTCAAGCGCACAAGCTACAACGACTTTCGGCTCAGCAAAGGAGCATCTTGCTGCTGGACGTTCACTTCTGCTGGGCGGACGCATCAACGAGGCTATCGTAGAACTATCTGCGGCTACATCCTTGGATCCAAGACTCGCTGAAGCTCACAATCTCCTCGGCGTAGCTTTCGATCGCAAAGGATTGCCCGAGCGTGCAAAGGATTCGTACGAAAGGGCAGTGAAGACCCAGCCTGAAGACGCTCAAGCACTGAATAACTTGGGATTCTCCCTTTACAAAAATGGAAATTATCGAGCAGCAATAGATCGTTTGAAGCGTGCCTCGAAGCTCGCGCCCAATGATGAACGTATTCTGAACAATCTCGCTTTAGCACTTTGCCGAATGGGCAAGTTCGAGGAAGCCAACAAGCATTTTGTTCGAGCCGGTGGGGAACTCACTGGCAATCTAAATACAGCCAGAATGCTCGAGCGATTTGGTCGAGAAGAAGAAGCCATAAAGCACTATGAGGCTGCGCGAAGAATCGATCCCGATTCCAGTTTCGCGCTAAGGCGACTTGCAGACCTTTATCAGCGTGTCGGTAAAGTTGAGCAGGCACAATCAGCCCGCCTCGCCCTGGCTCTGCCGGGAGATCCTCCCGTGGCGCCGTCCGGAAAATAAAAGGTCATTCTATCTACTTGGAAGAGAACAACTCTGATGTCACAAACGACAATCCTAAACCGCGCTGAAGTCGAAACTATGGGCCCTGCCATTCCCGAGGAATTGGCGGACACCGGAATCCCAGAAGGTTTCCTCTGCGACTTAACCCTTAAGCATGTGGCTATGCTACCAGAGCCGACAACGGCCTCGGTTGCTGAGCGGCTTCACCTCCCTCGTACTCTTGCCGAGGAAATACTTCAAAAGCTTTATCGAGAAAAGCTCATCGAAGTGCGCCTCCAAACCGCAGTAGGCTCATCGCGCTATGCAATGTTGGACCACGGGTGGGATCGACTGCAGAGATTGTTATCCGTTTGTGCTTACATTGGCGCGGCGCCAGTCTCGCTGCGTGATTACTCCTATATGATGCGTTTGCAGTCGATTCCTTCTGATCCGGCCTCAATTGATACGGTTCGAGCGTCCTTTCATGATCTTGTACTTCCTGAATCACTTTTGCAGACACTTGGCTGCGTAATTAATTCAAGAAGGTCGCTATTCCTTACTGGCTTACCTGGAACCGGGAAGACCGCTGTTGCTGAACGTATCAACAACGCTTTGCCTGGTGCAATCTGGATTCCTTATGCAGTCGAGATTGATGGTCAAATAATCAGAGTTTTTGATGCACACTGCCATCAAATCGCTTCTGAAGATGAAACTCCTGTTGAATACGATCGGCGCTGGGTTCTGATTAGAAGGCCGCTTGTAATGGTGGGTGGCGAGTTAACTCTGGAAAATGCAGATCTTACCTGGAGTGAGTCAGCCAAGTTCTATGAAGCGCCATTTCAGATGAAGTCAAACGGCGGCACACTTGTGATCGATGATTTTGGCCGCCAGCGAGTGGCTCCTCAAGATCTACTCAATCGCTGGATTGTTCCCCTCGAAAAGCGCGTAGACTATCTTGCGCTTCATACTGGAAAGAAGATAGAGGTGCCTTTCGAACAACTCGTAGTCTTCTCAACCAATCTTGATGAAAAAGATTTAGCCGATCAAGCATTCCTGCGACGTATGGGTTACCGCGCCCGCGTTGAACCACCAACGCCGGCTGCCTTTGTAGAAATCTTTAGGCGAGTTGCCTACACTCGAGGTATTAAGTGCGATCAGGCCGTTCTTGATCACATCCTTACAAAGTATAGAGTTGAACGCCGGCAGATGAAGGGTTGTGAGCCTCGCGATCTACTGGACCGGGCCACGGACATTTGTCTCTTTGAGAAACAGTCGCTCGAACTTACGGCTCATGTTCTCGACGTTGCCTGGCGGAACTATTTCGGAACCTCTCATGGCTTTGCTCCTGTGGCAACCCAGGAAACCATGATCGAGAGGACGCTTTCCGATCCCTTGGAGTTGTGAGGTTGTGCTCTAGATGCCGCCGGAAGATCAAATGTGAAACTACTATGAATTAGGCCTTGAATGAAAGTTCATTTACAGTGGGTTTGGTCGCTATTCATCTCCATCGCTCTCATTCTTCTCGTGGTGGCGCCTGGCACTGCGCAAAGAAGATCTCAAAAACGAAAAAATCCCCCGCGGGTAGCTACAACAGCAACTTCTTCCACAGATGAACCTGAAGAGAATGCGACAGGCCAAACTGAAGTGCGTCTGAGACTAGTCGATGGAAAAGTAATCACTGTCGAGGAAGCTTGGGAGAGTCCAAACGGCATTTGGTACCGACAAGGTGGAATGTCGAACCTTATTCCTCAAGATCGGGTCAAGGGAATCGAGCGTGGTGTGCCAGCAGTAAGAACTCAGACTCAAATGCCAGTTAATCCTTATACAGATGTTACTCAAGAGCCGGGTACCGAAATAAACCAGCCAGTATGGATCCACTTGGTTGGAGGTGCCCGCGTAGAAGCCGACAGTGCAACCGAATCGACAGCAGGCGTTTGGTACAGTCGCGGTCCGCTATCGATCTTCATTGAACGGAGTCGCATCGATCGCATAGAACGTGAGGATCCTCAGACAGTAGCGAAAGCAGGAAAAGAGCGGGGCTGGAGTACAGGCAGGTCAAAGATAGATGCTTTGATAAGGCTCAATGGCGCCAAGTACGGCGTTGACCCTTACCTGATCTTCTGTGTCATGGAGCAAGAATCACATTTCAATGCTGGTGCTGTTTCTCCAAAGGGAGCTCGTGGGTTGATGCAGCTAATGCCTGGAACGGCAGCTCGCTTTGGCGTTAGGCGACCTTTCGATCCGGCCCAGAACATCGCTGGCGGGACGCGTTATTTGAAGCAACTGATGCAGCGTTTCAATGGTCGAGTCGATCTGGTGCTAGCAAGCTATAACGCGGGCGAAGGAGCAGTCGCCAGGTTTGGGAATCGTGTTCCTCCCTATAGCGAAACTCGGAATTACGTAAAGCGAATTAGCTATCGATATGGAAAAGGAGGGCGCGCTACCTCCCAACCCTCTCCAAAAGCCCAAAGCGTGGGTGGAAGATAAGAAAGTCATTAATACAAAACAGTTTCTTCAGGGTCAAAGATGAAAGACAAGATAGTTAAGGCCTCATACATACTATGCCTTCTTCTGTCACCTTCATTTGCCGCAGCGCAACAATCGTCTGAGGCTCCTTTAACCAATACAGCAATCATCAAGTTAGTACGCGCTGGCTTTAAAGATAAAACGGTAATCGCAATAATTCGAAGCCGGCCTACCAAATTCGATCTCAATCCGGACCGGCTTGTCGAACTAAAACGCAGTGGCGTCAGCGAGAACGTAATTCTGGCCATGCTGGCGCACAGTGAGTTTGTCTTTTTCCAACCTGATGATTTGGACGACGAATCGTTTTTTCAACGGGGTAGCATCGATCCAAAAACTGGTGAAACCAACATTTTTGGGTCTGGCGGGAGCTCGGCAGGGCAAACAAGAAGTAGGGGAACTCGAGGATCGAACGAAGGAGAAACAATAACAAGTGGTAGCGCCACCGTGCGCATACTGCGCCCTCCTTCCGAGGACGGAAACAGTTCGCTTAAACTCGAGAAGACGCCGAGCCTCAATAATGAATCGATCGTCAAACTCATCGAAGCGGGTTTTTCTGAGGGAACGATAATAAAGCGAATACAAGATTCTCCAGCGAATTTTGATCTCGCACCAGAAAGACTGGAGGAACTGCGGGGTCGGCGGGTATCGGAAGCTATTCTTTCAGCTATGAGATCTGCAATGAACGAAGGTTCTAGTCTTGAAATGCCGTAACTGATCCTTGTGATCTTCCTCTATAGCTGTAGGGGCGTCCGTCTCTGGGCGCCCCATTTCAATTTCAGTCCTCATTATACGTGGCGTCGACGTTATGCATCGGAAAACGCCCAGCGGTTACCTTTGGTTGGGAAACTGGGCTTCCGAGGAGGAACGCTTTAACAAGGTGACGCGAATTGCCACATATTGGTTCGTGCGGGTCCTAGTGACACACTCACATCAGATCCAACATCGAGGCCCGTGATGGCATGGCAGGTGTAACTCCCAAGAATTCAGGTGTTTAGAGCTGCTCACTGGGATATGGCACGGGCATTGCCCAATCTGGTGTCTCTTGCAGGCACTTAGTGCGCTTTCCCGGCCTGCAATCAATATCTAATCAATTAATTTTGAGGGACGAGAGGGACGAATAATGCGACCGATTAAACATGTCGAAAGAGGCCTTACTCTTGTTGCGGCGGGGGTTCACGAGGCGATACAAGCTGTCAATAAATACAAACCCAATCCGTCGTTTACTCCGAAGTGGTCAGACAAACCGCTTCTAAAGTCCTGGCAGAAAAGCAAGCCTACCCTGGGTTGGCCGCGCACTACAGACTCTCTATGTCCCAATTGCGTGATCGAAGCACGTGAGGAAATTCTGAGCGGCAAGAAAGACGTCAGCATTCTTATCAACGAGAAGGTTGGAGAGATTAAAGCGCAAATTATCGAGCGCGACGGTCAGATTTGGATGGTGAAGGATTGCCAAATTCACGGGCACTTCGAAGACCTTATGGCTATCGATTCGAAATTCCTTACACACATAGAGAAGATGTTCCCAGGCCGCGATATCGATGCTCATAATGATGAGAAGCTGCACAATCATGGATCAAGCACGATCAAGTATGGACGTGGCGCAGTGCTGACTGTGGATCTAACAAATCGGTGCAACATGATGTGCGATCCGTGTTTTATGGACGCCAATCAGGTCGGCTTTGTTCATGAGCTCAGCATGGAAGAGATCAAGGAAATTCTTGATAACGCGATCTCGATAAAGCCGAGGCGGCAGATGTCAGTACAATTTTCGGGTGGTGAGCCAACCATCTCACCACATTTCCTCGAATCAATTCGCTATTCGCGTAAAGTTGGTTACAACAGCGTACAGGCGGCTACTAATGGAATCGAGTTCGCGAAGAGCAAAGAGTTCTGTCGTGAGGCTGCAGAAGCCGGTTTACGCTATGTTTATCTTCAGTTTGACGGCATTGGTAACGATGCAAACAGTCACCGCCAGGTAGGTAATTTGTTCGATGTGAAGATGAGGGCTATCAACAATCTCCATGAGGCTGGGGTTGAGATAGTTTTAGTGACGACGCTCGTAAATGGAATCAATAACGATCAGGTTGGCTCAATTGTCCGTTTTGCGTTAGACAATCCAAAGAAGATTGCCTTCCTATCATTCCAACCGGTTTCCTTTACTGGTCGAGACGAAGAGATTACGGAACAACGAAGATTGCAACAGCGCTATACGCTTTCACACCTCGCTCTGGACGTGAAGAAACAAGTCGGCATCACTGAACCGACGCGCGACTGGTTCCCGCTTTCATTGATGGGAGCTTTTGCAGATTTCGCTGATCTTGTGCATGGTCCAGATTCAGAGTGGGGACAGGTCTCCTGCGGCTGTCATCCTAATTGTGGAGTTGGAACGGCTGTTATGGTTGACAAAGAGACCAGGGAGATGCGGCCAGTACCAGAGTTTCTCAACATCCCTGGTCTTGTGAAGGACATGCAGAAGATAACGGATGCGGCACGCGGCAAATGGATGTCAAACCTGATGATGGGACTAGCATTACTGAAGAACTATAATCCGTACAAGTCACCATCACAGTTCACGCTTTACGAGCTCTTCAAGAAGTTCGATAAGTCGTTCGGTCTCACAGGAAAGGATTATGGAAAGGTTTCCGGCGACCGGAGCAAGGAAGATATTGAACGGCGACGGGCTGACCGCTGGAACTTCTTATTTATCGCGGGAATGTGGTTTCAGGATCTCTTCAACTATGACTTCCGTCGTACAGAGATGTGCATCATCCCTTACGGAACCCAGGAAGGCGAGATCTCATTTTGTGCTTACAATACTGGTATTGGTTGGCGAAACATAATTGAAAACATGCACCAGAATGCTACCGTCGCTAAGTGGTATCAGGAGTATGGGCGGCATGAGATCTTTGCCGGGGGCAAGGAAGTGGAGTTGAGGGATGCCGCACACGATCTCGTCTTGAACCCTATAGACTTAACAAGGCCAGATAAGCCCGTTATGGAAGGTCCAAAGACTGCTCATGAGGAAGCTGTGATGATGCGCAAGCTTTATCAGGAAATGGTACTGAAACAGCAGTTGAATACCAAGGATGCTGATAAGCCAGTTCAAATCAAGGGCCTTGGCCGCAAAGAAGCCCAAGTACAAGAAGTTGAAGTAGTTGGTGTTTAGCCTTCTCGGCGTTAACCTACTGCATGGAAGGGCACGGCTTGCTGTGCCCTTCAACGTTTTTGCGATTCGGCTGCTTGACCACAACCATTACTCACGTGTTTAATATACGATCCCTGCGGTGCAATTTAAGTTCACAGAGAAAGTCGGAAAAAGAATGGCGATAGTTACAGTAAATCAGGGTGAATCGATCGAAAGCGCATTGCGGCGCTTTAAGCGCAAGGTCATGACAGAAGAGATCATCAAAGACGCAAAGAAGCACGCGTTTTTCATCCCCCCGGGCCAGAAGGCGAAACTCAAGTCAGCGCTCGCGCGAAAACGAAATAAGAAAAAGGGCCGCATGCGAACCCCTCGCGACTGAGCGTCCGCTTCAGAGAGAGTCGCAAGCACGCGGCATTGCTCTAATCTCACCAACCGTCCGACAGCCAAACCAATGACAAATGGACGTTCTTGAGAGGGCGAGCCAGACAGAAGTGGCGTGTCTGCTTGCAAATGGTGACGATGACCAGAATTTTATTGACCAATGACGATGGCATTCACTCCGATGGCCTAATCAAACTCGAAGAGGCTTTGCGAGAGGTTGGAGATGTCTACGTGGTTGCGCCTGAAGCGGAGATGAGCGGCGCTGCACATAGCCTTACATTGGCCCGTCCATTGCGCATCCGCCAGATTGATGACCGCCATTGGACCGTCGATGGAACTCCCACAGACTGTGTAACTCTAGCTCTTAATAAGATTCTCGCCGGTGAAGAACACCCGGATGTTTGTGCTTCAGGAATCAATCATGGAGGCAACCTCGGTGATGATGCGACGTATTCAGGCACAGTTGCGGGCGCGCTCGAAGCTACTATTCTGGGCGTCCCGGGACTGGCATTCAGTTTAGTGGCACGAGAGAATTTTGACTTTACTGAGGCAGCCAATTTTGCAATCACAGCAGTTCGCAAAGTGCTGGCCGAGAGACTTCCCGAGGGGACTCTGTTGAATATCAACATACCGACAACAGAGATTAAGGGGGTGCGTGTCACCCGTCAGGGAATAAAGAATGCTCGTCCAGTAATTAGCGAACATATCGATCCTCGCGGTAAACCTTATTTTTGGATTGGCGAAGAGTATTTCCACACCAGTTCAGCAGATGGCACGGATTACAACGCTATCGAGATGGGGTATATTTCGGTAACTCCATTGAAGAGTGATATGACCGACCATCGGGCACTTACGGCTATCGAGACGTGGAACTATCTAACTACAGCCGAGGTGCTTCAGAAGAGTTAAGGGCGCCTTGTATCTCTCAGAGATTTGTAGGAGGGGAGTTTAGTCTCCGCATAATCCGCGCGCGTGCCATCACCCGATCAATACCTGCCTGACCGACTTCAGAGTTATGCCATTCCCCGCGAACGCATGGCTGCTCGGCTTTACGACTACTACGGCATCCGCGATCCAGGTGTTCTGGAGGCAATGAGAACCGTACCAAGGCATCTCTTTGTTCCAGAGGCGCTACAGGGAAGAGCCTATGGTGATCACGCCCTGCCGATAAGCGCGAACCAGACCATCTCGCAGCCGTACATAGTGGCTCGTATGTCGGAGTTGTTAGAGATCGACAAAGAGAGTCGAGTGCTCGAGATTGGAGCAGGATCAGGCTATCAAACAGCGGTGCTCGCTAGGATCGCAGGGCAGGTATATGCGATCGAACGAATTCCCGAGTTGGCTCGTGAGGCTCAGCATCGGATTCGGCAACTCGGTATCTATAATGCAACCGTAAAATGTTTTGATGGCACACTCGGCTGGGCTGCGAACGCTCCTTATGATGCGATCCTTGTTGCTGCAGGAGCTCCTGATGTTCCTGAGCCTCTTGTAGCTCAGTTAAGAGTTGGTGGTCGCCTTGTTGTTCCGGTGGGTGATTCGCGAGAAGCACAGCGGTTGATTCGTGTAATCAAGACCGACACAGGCTATCGTGAAGAGGACCATGGCGGTTGCGCTTTCGTGCCTTTAATTGGCCAACACGGCTGGGAAAGGTGAATGGTGAATGGTAAATGGTGAATGGTCATGGTAACGATTCACCATTCACCATTTACCATTCACCATTCACCATTCACCGAGGTCGGTTGTTCAAATCCTGTGGCTCTGAAAATGCTAAGAAATACGGTGAAGAAGGCCGCCCATCCAGGCGGCCTTTCGTGTTCTCGCTCGTTGAGTTCTTTTCGATATCGTTCTCCGCTCTACTCCAATTCCTAAGGAGACAACGGAACTCTCAGAAGGCGACCCGGGAAGGGAGGCATGACAGCGCCGAGTTCGGTGACGTAGAGAGTCCCCGCCTTTTTATCTAATGTCATCGATGTGGGACGGATCAAGCAGTCGGCTATGGTTGTCGGTGGACCAGTGGGAGTCTCGAAGCCAAGTACAAGTCCAGGCGGCGGAAAGAACGGTCCGACCGGAGAAGCGTGTTGCAATACAAGATGAGTCCTGTCGGGCCCATTTCTTACTTGCAACACGTCAATTGCTGTTTTACGGCCACTGAGAAACGGCGCATGGGCACCGGTCAAAGGATCAACTTGATCTACTCTCGAAGCTCCCGGAGGAAATGGGAACCCCGTAAAGAGAGTTACGAGAAGCTGGCCGTCCGCATACGTAATCCCAGTAGGGACCGCCTCGGAAGTTGGTGGTCCAGAGCCCGGAAAGAGCGTGTTGGCTACGTTCGGGAAGGTCACTAGAGTTGAGAAAGTACCGGTTGGAATATCAACTTCCCACACTGAATTCTGACCGCCATCTGTTACGAAGATTTGTTCGCCAGCCACGACTAAATGAAAAGGATTGGAGCCTCGAACGTTTCCAGCGGGAGGTAGGTTCGGTGTGAAGTTTGGGAAATTAGCGATCAGTTCTACGGTAAGCCTTTCACTCCCATTTGACAGCGTCACCTTTTCTCCGTTTGCCAGAGTCATTTGATGCGGAATCGTGAGTGTGAACCCTGAGGTGTTCTTCTCAACACCGGCGCTAAAGTGGAGGGCCAGAATTGAGCTAAAGATTGGCGAAGACGGATTGGGGTTTCCAAAAGCCGTGCCCGACATTGGGGGACCGGGTAAAATGCTGTCGCCTATCCCGATAGCTAAATAAAGGGTGCGCCCGCGCATAAACACACCGGCCGGCCCGGAAGGTTCGCCGACATCGTTAATCGCTGATGGCAGCCCGTCCAGGAGCGTGCGACGGTTGCCACTTGTGTCAACAATAGAAACACGACCGGTATGCAATGCTCCCGTGCCGGTCTCGGAGACGATCAAGTTATCCTGATTTGATTGAGTGATTCCAAGGGGAGTTCGGAGGCCGGAAACCAGCTCCACGCATTGTGCCCGAGCATCAATGCTCGCGAGCAGAAATAGGGATCCAACCAGGGTGACGAACATTACTAATGAGAAAAAGTGGAGTTTGCGCGCGTTCATGGGAGTAAGTCCTTTCTTGATGGACGCCCCTCCGCAACTGGCAGTTTTAGATATTGGGGCACGGGTGACCTTGAAAGTTGCGCTCTCAGTCAGTTTAGGATTTGCTGTGTGATGAAGCTTCTACGCCAGTCTTTAGAGCATGTCAAGGCGGACATGAGGTTCATGAGGTTTCTCCAGACCGATCTGAAAATTCAAATTATTGATCGGCTAGGCCCTGGGCGTAATGTTATGGCCCAACTGTACTGAATGAACCGACTCGGCAAGAGTGGAAAGTGGTGGGACCTCACGATCGTTGCCACCTCGGCGATATTCCGATAATTCAGCCACAGCATCGTCGCAAGTCGCTACAAGGTCTATTGCCCAGAGCTGTACGAGAAACGTGGTCTTAATTAGCTATCCTTGGAGGGAGTGGCCCTGCAGAGGAAAACGACGCGTAGGTGTCACGGCGTGGTCTGCATTAGTGTATCGCTGTTGAGTCGATAAGGTGCTACAAAAACCGTCTGTCCCGTTGCATCACGTAAAAATCTACTCCAAAGGTTTGTTTGACAGACCCAGGGTCCTTCCCTATTATCCAACCTGAATTTCGGGGCGTGGCTCAGCCTGGTAGAGCGCACGGTTCGGGACCGTGAGGTCGGA
>CAZNPP010000090.1:0-16827 GCA_964574785.1 uncultured Chloracidobacterium sp.
AGGGTACGATTCGGGAAACGCCATCATCTCAGATTTGATGGAACTAATCGATAAGCTATCCGAGCCGGAGCCGAAATGGTATCAATTCCGCCGCCGCAAAGAGCTTCGCGAGGTGAAAAGCTCCTAAGGTCAATCGTGAATGGTGAATGGTAAATGGTGAATCGGGAATCGATAACCAACACTATTCAGCCTTCCCGATTCACGATTCACGATTCACAATTCACGATTTACCATTCACGGAATCGCGTCCCCATTCAGTCTATATAAGAGACACACAAATTAACGGAGCACTGAAGGGTCGCAGAGGGTGAGGGAGTCACCCGTGATCCTTCTACCTTTTAAATGGCAATCGAGGTCACATCTGTACCCGATCGGCGCTGGAGTAGCTCCCTCGAGAACCTTGCCCGTATCCTTCCTAAGCATGCCAGCCGAAAGAAGTTCCGCCTTCTATTTCGCTCGACTGCTGCTTTCTCCGTCTTAGTACTCATCATCGGCGCTTTGAGTACGCTACGCTCATATAACCACCACTCGAAAATAATTGATGCGCGACTTGCCAGCGGTTATCTCACTAGCCGGACTGGACTCTATGCTGCCCCTAGAACGATTAGAGCTGGACAGGGTGTTTCCAAGGCAGAAATGATATCTGCGTTGCGCCGGGCCGGTTATGTTCAAACGGACGGAAGTGAGGTTTGGAGCGGGAGTTTCACTGAGGGAGACGATATCTTGAAAATAGTCCCTTCCTCACGGATAGGCATAACCTCAGTTGAAGTTGCTTTTATCGACAACACCGTTAAGGCACTACGGGCGGATGGCATTCTAGTTGACTCTTTTAAGCTTGAACCTGAAGTTCTTACAAATGATCCCGAAACGAAGAGTGGGCGACGTAAGGCGCTAGCTTATAGCGATCTTCCCACTAATCTCGTTTACGCCATTCTCGCAATTGAAGATCGGCGTTTCTTTCAGCATTCCGGCCTGGACCTATTCGCAATCTTTCGAGCTTTGTTTCGAAATGCCAGCGATGAACGTATCGGTCAGGGAGGCTCAACGATAACGCAACAGCTCGTTAAGAATACTTACTTAACTCCAGAACGCACATTTAAACGAAAGTATGCGGAAGCGATGCTCGCCTTTGCTCTCGAGCGACGCTTAACGAAAGAAGACATCTTCGCTCTTTACTGTAATGAGATTTATCTTGGTCAACGTGCAGCTATTACTGTGCGAGGCGTGGAACAGGCCGCTCTAGTCTATTTTGGAAAAGAGCTAAAGGATCTCTCGCTTGGCGAGGCCGCAACTATTGCGGGAATGATTCAAGGGCCTTCTCGTTATTCGCCGGAGAGGCATCCAGAGACCTCATTGGCTCGAAGGAATGTTGTGCTCGCCGCTATGGTGCGTGATGGGTGGATATCGACATCTGAAGCCAGTAACGCAGCGAAGGAACCTCTGGCGGTAGTAAACTTGTCAACCTTAGGCGAATCTCTGGCACCCTATTTCGTCGATTACGTCAATCGCGTCGCAGATTCCCAGCTAGGCTTATCACCGCATAAAAGACAGATTCACACAACCATTGATCTTGACCTTCAACTGTTAGCTGAAACCGCTCTGAACCGGCAACTCAGCCGGCTTGATAAGAATTACAAGAATGGAGATGCCAAGCCGGAAGCGGCATTAGTGGCATTAGATCCTCGGACGGGTAACGTACTTGCAATGATAGGTGGTCGCAACTATGAAGATTCTCAGCTAAACCGAGCGACTGATGCCCTGCGCCAGCCAGGTTCGACGTTTAAACCTTTCGTTTATTCCGCCGCTTTGGAAACTGGACTATCACCGTTACGACCTTTCAATGACGCCCCCCGTGAGTTTACCTATGACCGAAACAAGGTCTACCGGCCCGCAAACTACGGCGGAGGGTACTCGATGCGCGATGTCCCCATGCGCACAGGTTTAATCAAATCCCTAAACGTAGTAACCGTCGATGTGGCGATGCAAACGGGGTTAGCTCGCATCGCTAATTTGGCGGCGAGAGCTGGTCTACCGAAGCCAGAGCGTTACCCGTCCCTGGCGTTGGGAACTACCGAAGTGACACCACTTCAACTCGCTGCGGCATATGCCATTTTTGCAAACGGGGGTAGGCGAGTGGAGCCGAAGGTCATTGCGGAAACAGCGGATCAAAGAACTACTACACAAGTGATTAAGCAGACAACTGCTTACATGATCACAGATATGCTTTCAGCGGTGATTGAAGAAGGCACCGCTCACAGTGCGCGTGATTTATTAAAGGAGATCGCGATTGCTGGTAAGACAGGTACTTCGCGTGACGGATGGTTCGTTGGTTATACACCTAATTTGGTTTGCGTTGTATGGATCGGCTTTGACGACAATCGCCAACTTGGCTTGACAGGTTCTGAAGCAGCATTACCTGCCTGGGTAGAATTCATCAAAGGCGCTATTGCACTTCGTCCAGAACTGGGCGGCAGCAGGTTTGAATGGCCTGAAGGCATAAAGTTTGTCGAGATCGATACAGTTAATGGTCTGTTGTCTACGCTGACGTGTCCAAGTCGGCAGTTGATAGCAATCACAGAAAACTATGCACCCAATTTCGAGTGCTATAGTCATGGGAATCTTCCGGACAGCGGTGAGCATTTCGAGGTTCTGGAGCGACCGAACCAAACAGTTCAAAAACGTTCTCCAGTTCAAACTACTAGGATGATTACTGAGGGAGCTAAAGCAACAAGAGTGGACATTGATCAGAACGGGAGACGAACGCTGGTGAACGACATGCGGTGAACGGCGAATCTGGAGTTCAGTGGAAGGATACCCTATGCTTCAGCTTAGGGAGTCTCAGTTTCGGCCTAACTCCACGACCCACTTTTTTATTATTCCTTTCGCTTAGACACGCCCCGCAATCCAGAACTGGGGTGTGTGGAAACGAGAGAAATAAGGTGGTGAGAGCTGGTGTTAGGCTGAAACTGAGACTCCCTAAGCTGAAGCATAGGGTATCCTTCCATCAACTGATGCTAGCGGGATACCTGAAAGAGAGTTTCTCTTTCTCGCAACCGCCCACAGGGCGGTCCTACGCTGTCTTCTGACTCCTGTCTCCTGAATTCCGATTCACTGGTAACCTTCAAAAAGAACTTCTGCGATCGCATGCTCGCTTGTGTGTGACAACGACAAGTGAGCTCTGGTGGCACCCGACTTCTCAAACAGCTCCTGAACTAATCCGTTCAAAACTAAATAGGGTGCACCGCTGTCATGCAGAGCAATCTCGATATCCTGCCAACTGATGCCTCCCCGCCAACCCGTCTGTAAAGCTTTGAGCGTCGCTTCTTTTGCAGCAAAACGCACGGCATAATGTTGAGCAGCTCCCGGTCCGCGCGCATTACAATAGGCGCGCTCGGCCGCTGTGAACACACGTTCAGCAAAGCGCGGCGTACGTTGCAACACCTGACGAATACGGTCAACTTCAACTATGTCTATACCAATGGAAACAATCACAACCGCTGATGATGAATTGAAAGCTGCTGGTTTTTATTGGCGCTCTCTTAATGGCGTGCAAGCCCTTGTTTGCATGCAACTCGAAGAAGACGGCTTCAGCAATGGGTTTTCCACCAGGCTAGGGGGCGTAAGTCCAATGCCTGTTGAAGCTCTCAACTTAGCTGGCTTTAACGAAGATGCTGCCGAAAACATTCTGGAGAATCGTCGCCGCTTTCTCAAGCTCTTTCCCGGTTCCTGGCTGCTAACGGGCTGCTGGCAAATCCACAGCGCCGATATCCGCATAGTGCGAAGCGAGGCAGATGCTCAACCACCGCCCGATGCGAGAGGCGAGACTGTGTATTGCGACGCTTTGGTTAGCAATACTCCTAATATTCTAGTCGCAGTTAAGACAGCCGATTGTGTGCCAATTCTATTTGGTGACCCAGCAACTGGAAGTTTTGCCGCGGTCCACGCGGGGTGGCGCGGAACACTTGCCAGTATTGCTGCCGTCGCCCTCAGCCGGATGAAAGAAGAGTTTGGCACAGAGCCGAGAAATGTTCGAGTCGCTATTGGACCTGCCGCAGCTTCATGTTGTTACGAAGTTGGTCCTGAAGTGATATTCGACTTCAGTAAGACGTTCGCAGAAACGGAGAACCTCTTCAACCCTACACGAGAAGGTCATGCATGCATAAATCTGATAGAAGCCAACCGCAACCAATTAATAAGCTGCGGGGTTGATCCACTTCGAATCAGTTCTGCACCCTTTTGCACTATGTGCCGTACTGATCTGTTTTTCTCCTATCGACGCGAAAAGAAATTGTATGGACGCGTTGGCCGGTTGATGTCAGTAATTGGCCGAAACGGTGCCAGGTGAGGAAAGACTATCTTCTGGTCCCACCAAAATACTCTCTATTGATCCTCTTGACCGGTTGATTTGCGCCCACAACTTCGATAGGTACAGTTAATTCCCTCGTTTGGGGTGGGAAGCAGAGCTCATCATTACAACTTTGGTATCTCAACCGCGCCTTCAATTCAGTGGAGCCTGAATCGAAGCCTGCCGGTACTGTAACGTTGAAGCGCATAATCGCGCGTCCTTCATAGACCGACAGTTGGTCTTCCGAGAACTTAAACTTACGTAAGAGAGCGCGCGGATAAGTGACAGGACCAACACGGATCGCCTTTGGAGCCTCGAGCTTTAGTTCAGTAGCTATCAGAAATTTGCTTAGCGGCTTATTTGAATTCACATGAAAGCCGGAGGGAATGTCCATGACAACTGCAACTTGAACAGCGCGTCCTTTTTGGGCCTTATCTGTCGCTAAAAAGCTGTTGACGCGAATATCAGGAGGCCTCTGTGGCGCCGTAGCAAATAAGCTCAACGGCACCGCCAACACCCATAGTGACAGAATTGCAGATACAAGGTAGCGCTTAAGTTTGGCGGAGTTCATCAAAATAAATTCCTTGGTTAGAGAAGTTATGGTTGTTTTTATTCTACATTCCCATCCGAGTAACGCAAGTTTTCACGGATTACTTAAGCAAGACAGATGCGCCTTAGGATCGGTTGGTTTCCTGTATTCTTTCATTCTTTTTAGTGACTCGTTAGTCAAAGAAACGTAATGCTAAGATAAGGGTTACGTATGTCTAACCAACGAATACATCTTCCTGGGTTATCCCAGACAGAGTTGGTCTCTTTTGTTGAGAATGAAGGAGAACCTTCGTATCGCGGGCGGCAGCTTTTTTCCGCAATTCATAAACGGCGGGTGCGGTCGTTCGCAGAAATAACCGACCTGCCAAAAGAGTTCCGCGATAAGCTCAACGCGCAAGCCTTAGTATCGTCGCTTCAAGTTGAGTCGAGGTTTACTTCTGAGGATGGTACACGTCGCTATCTGATGAAAACTCACGATAGCTTACCAGTCGAGACAGTCTTTATTCCGGAGGAGAGGCGCGACACAATCTGCTTCTCATCACAGTCTGGTTGTCCGCTTCAATGCAGCTTCTGTCTTACCGCTCAGCTTGGTCTGTTGCGCTCGCTTACAGCCGGCGAAATTGTCGAGCAGATCATCATTGCCCTAAATGATGCCTATGGAGTCGGTGTAAAACCTCCATTTGGAACAAATCTCGTCGGTATGGGAGCTGGCGAGCCTTTCTTGGCTTTCGATTCGCTCCTGAAAGCTTTGCAGATAATGGCTGATGAAAAAGGCCTGCACATAGTGCCGAATCGAGTTACTGTCTCGACAGCCGGCATTGTTCCTCGCATTCGCGAGCTCGCAAAAGTTCAGAATCGTCCGCACCTGGCGATTTCATTAGCGGCGCCAACTGATGAACTTCGCAACGAGCTGATGCCTATTAACAAAAAGTGGCCCTTGAGAGAACTTCTATCCGCTTGCAAAGAATTCGAACAGTCTTTGAGGCGTGGCGAGCGCTTTACTTTTGAATACGTCATGCTCGATGGCATTAACGACTCTGATGAACACGCCCGGCAACTAGCAAACCTTCTTAACCGTTTTGAACTGCGAACAAAGGTAAACTTGATACCCCATAATCCCGCCGAGCCGCTACCTTATCGACCCTCAACCCCTGAACGAATTGAAAACTTTAAGAGTATTCTCGAGACCAAAGGGATTCAGGCTTATGTACGTCGGCCACGGGGCCGTGATATCTACGCTGCGTGCGGACAACTTGCCGCGCTTGGTCGGGGTTCGGAGAGCCGCGGGGGATAGTGGCGAATAGGACCAATTGGACGAATAGGACGGATTGGACAGATGGGACTCGAGCTCTCAGATTCGACTCGGCAGCTACAGTCTCGAGTATTTTGGCGCTACCGGCTTTTCTCGTGGGTAGTTGCCCAGGTGGTATTCATGTCTGTGATCTTCTTCGGTCTTCGTTGGATTGAACGGGCCATTACCTTTCATCCAGTTCCTTATACGCCGGGTAAGGCATGGACTCCCCCACATAATGCCGAAGATGTTTGGTTTAATACGAAAGACGGTGTGCGCTTACATGGATGGTACTTCAGCTCTTCCGAATCTGACGCTCCCACGATCATCTATTTCCATGGAAATGGTGGCAACATAAGCGATATCGGCTGGTTAGGCGAACGGCTCTATTCGAGAGCTTACAATGTTCTTCTCTTTGACTACCGCGGGTATGGACGAAGCGAGGGTAGTGTCACAGATGAAGTAGCCCTCTATGCCGATGGCGATGCTGCCTACGACTACGCCGTGGAGTCGAAGTTCGCGACTCCGAAGTCAATGGTCCTTTACGGACAATCGCTGGGCACAACGGCAGCAGTCGAGCTGGCTTCACGTAGGGAATGCGGGGCAGTGATTCTCGAATCGGGACTGAGTTCAGCAAGCGACATGGCACGAAATGTTTTTCCGTGGCTTCCGCGTTTCTTCCACAGAATAGGACGCAATCGGTTTGACTCAGTGCAAAAGATGGCCCAAATTAAATGTCCAGTTCTGATAACACACGGTCAGCCAGATCCAGTGATTCCAACTGAGCACTCGCAGGCACTATACGAAGCTGCTCGTGAGCCCAAGGAGTTGTTGATCTTTCCTGGCGTGGGCCATAACGTCTTCGGCGCACTTGGAACTGATTACCTTGAGCGACTTGACAGCTTTATTCAGAAGTCATTGAAGCTTCCGGACCAGTAGGTATGTCTACTGTCGCAAATGTAGAGCGCAAGATAAGGCGTGTAGAGGGTTTCAATGTCCGGATTCTGCACCTTCGCGGCACTGATGTCCGCGGCGATCGGCGCGGACTTCCACAATACAATTATCAACGAGCCGCAGAAAATGAAATCACAGTTGAAAATTGGAAGGCTCAACGATTTCGTCTTTCGTATCCAGGCTTTGAAGTGGACGTAGTTGATGCCCGCGGCAATTCAGTACAAGGAAACACGAAGTTAGGTACAGTTAGGGAGAGCTATCTTTAACTGGAGAGATGATGAGAGCTAAAGAACAGAGGAGGATTGTGGTAAGACTTGAAAAGAACACGGTGCGACTCCTTTTGAGTGCGCCGGCTGCCGGCGCATTCGCGAGTTCTTGACCTGATAACTAAAAAGCGCCGGGGTTACCGGCGCTTTCATATCGTTCGAATCGTTTACGGCGTCACCGTAAACTTCGAAGCTTGAGATAATGTTTGGCCGCTAACACGATCCCTGACGCGAATCGCGATGTCGTACTGACCAGGAGGTAATATCTGTGTGTCTATAAGCCGAGCCAGCGTCAGACGTTGACCAGAGTCTGACAGACCACGCCAATCCTCATTCTGCTTACCCACTTCTTTACCATCTTTAGAAAGCACATATTCAACATCGACAGCTGGACGAAGGGTAGTTTGATCAATGCCGGCGTTGTAGACCTGCATGTAAACGCCAACCGGATGCCCGCGGCGGTATGATCCAGATATATTGGGAATAACCTTGGTCTGTCCGATCACAAACTGGCCCACCGCTGGCTGGTCCACCAGACTTTCGAGCCGCGCCGCCAGCACTAGCGTTGACGTTGAGAGTTTTTGCGAATCGTATCTCGGAACAGTGAAACCCACTTGCCGGATACCTGTGGCCCCAGAAACAACATCACGGACAATCACATCAACTTTATAGGTGCCAGGTGTAAGCGGAACGGCCTTTTGATATGCAGATTTCCTATTTCTCGCGTCTACCAATTCCTGAGGAGTCGCAGTTGTAATTACAGGATCCTCAAAAATCCCGACTCGACGCCCAGCCACGGAAATTATTCTCCCAAAGATATTCATTCGGGCTGTCTGCAAGCCACCGCTGTCCTGAAATACTAAATCCTTGTTCTCTGCCTGAATGGTGAACGCGGTAATAACACGCTCATCTGACTGGCGGAAGAAATCAACCTGCACATCAAAGTTAAGAGGATTATCTTCGATAATGCCCGTGTTAACTGCTGTTGCAAGGTCATTAAACTTTACCTGGGGAGGCCGACTCAGATCGGCCAGTAACTGCAACCGCGAAAATGGACTGTCCTGTTCCCGCTGGTAGTTTGGATTACCTATTCCGAATGCTCCGGATACTCGATCGGCCTTACTCGACAAACCTAGCTGTTCTGATAAGGTTAGTCCGGCTCCCGGCACCATCAGCATCGCATCCTTCTCAAAAGGATTTCGCGCGATTCGATATTCGCCGCTACCAGTCGGATCAACAAATTCGATCTCGATACCCGAACCGACGCCTGGTATATATCGATAGAACCAGACCTCGAATGGATAAGTAGTTGTCGATCCTCCACCTTCCCATGACGGACGCTCGTAAGAACCACCCATAGGCCGGGTCTCCCGGTCATGAGGCTTCCCATACATTATGTAGATTCGGCCTCGATCAGTTTTCCAACCCGGAATACCGGAGGCGAAGTGCTCATTCGCGTAGGCTATCCGCTCGTAATACTCCTCCTTGAATTCGTTCTCGTCGGTATCAGGATCCGGATCCCGGCGCCGCCAAAACTCTTCGATAAAGCGCTCTCGCTCGTCATCAGTTTCAAGTCGACGAAATGCTTTCCGCTCCTCGTCCGTGATGATGTACGCAACATCCTTTTCTAGCCAGTCCTTATAGGCCTTCTTTAGTTCAGGCTTGACGTTACGGGGACGCTCTGAAGGATCTTGGCTCTTTTGAGAATTCTTCTGCGCCAGAGCAATCGACGGAGTTAAGACGAAAGCGGAAATAAAGATTGTGAGTAGCGGAAGGGCTCTCCTGTGTGACATTGCCGAACTCCTATGCTTGTGTACGAAACCAAAACAAGTAAACGTTTACTGATGATTAAGAAGTCTTGGATTTTAAGGCTCGTCCAGAACCACAGTCAAGATGCCTTTATTCGCCGACTTCGTTGCCTTTTCCTCATCGTATTCCAGTTGAAAAATGGGAAACATTGCCTTAACTCACCGTTCGCGGCTTCGCAAAGATCCACGCGATGAGAATTGATAATAGATACAAAACCATCATCGGAGCTGCGAAAAGGAGCATGTTCGGGATATCGCTTGTCGGTGACAGGACAGCCGCTGCTATCAGGACAATGATTATGGCACTTTTCCATGCTCGCAACAGAAATCTTGCTGTTATCAATCCGATCCTGGCAAGTACATAGGTAATTGCTGGCATTTGGAAAACGATTCCCATTCCCAACATGACCATGATAATGAAATCGAAGTAATCAGCTGCTTTTAACAAAAGTCGGAAGTCCTGGCCTAGTCCCAAGAGGTACTTTGCCGCCGGAGGGAACAACACGTAATAGGCGAACATCGCCCCTAATACGAATGATGTTGTCGATAAAGCAATAAACGGCGTCACATAGGCACGTTCATGAGGATAGAGTCCTGGCGAAACGAAAGCCCAAATCTGAAATAGAAGAAATGGGACAGACAAGCAAAGCGCAGCATATAGCGATACCTTTACATATAGCGAGAAAGGCTCGAGGGCGGTGGTAACGATTAGCTTGTCATTTATTCCAGAAAAGTGCTCTTGGGCAGATTGGAAATCTAATGGGAGGCGCACACCTTTCGGTATGACGGTACTGCCTGAATACAGGGCTTCGTCAGTGAAAAGCCCAAGCCTCCCCTGGGAATCCTTTTCCACCCGTGCGGTCACCGACGCCCCCATAGGAATCAAGCTACTTCCGAGCTTCGTTTCAGCGGGAAAAACATAACGACCGGTATCGCCCTCCTTCAAAGAGGTCACAGATAAGATAGTTTCGTCACCAGTCAATCCCGCAATCGGCACGTCCCGTCGTTGAGCCTCGGCCAGAGCTCGCTCGACAGGGACCGCAAGAAAGTTGTAAATGTGATCCGAAACAAACCAAGAGGCAGTCGCAGCGACGAAAACAAATACGAACGAACGAATCAGTCTGCGTCGCAGTTCATCCAGATGTTCCAAAAATGACATCTGGCCACCGAGTTCTTCCTCTTTTCCGCTGGAGGTACGAGCTTTTAATAGAGTTGACATCGATCAGGATGGTGCTTCTTACAGCCAGTCTCGTTTTCGAAGAGGTTCTTGTTCTGGCCATTCACCACGGATCTCCGGAGTGGGAATGGACTCTTCTGCAATCCCGGATTGGCGGGCAATTACGCTCTCAGCAGGAATTGGCTTAATGTCTGGCTCGGAACCTTCTACTTGATGACTAGCGCCGTCGTACCCTGGTAAATCCAAGCCTTTCGTCTGGCTTTCACGCTCGGCTTCGAGCTCAACCTCCCGCTCCCAAGTTCGTTTAAAATCCTCTGATGCCCTCCGGAATTCGGCGATGTTCTTTCCTAACGAGCGACTTATCTGGGGAAGCTTTCTTGGACCAAAAAAGATCAACGCGATAACTAGAATGAAAAGCAGTTCCGTGCTGCCAACGGAGTCTAGTATTAGAAGAAACACTTTCGAAAAATATCCTTCCTCAGATTGCAGGTTCAGGTACGCTGGTAGTGCGGCGGGTAATAGATCACCTCTACTGCCTGTCCAGCCGCACCTTTGGTGTAGAATGAAACGGAACGATCCCGGTGCTCTTTTATTGTTCTTCCTTCACGTTCTGCTGCTTCCTGCAAGGCCTCGATACTCTCAACTCGCAGCCCCATGTGAGGAGGGTGCTTAGAACCAGGACCTAATAGCGCCACACCAAAACCACGTGCATCTCGCAACATGGCCCAATCGTCGTAGAGCGTCTCCACTTGAAAGCCAATACGCTCATACTCACTAACGTCTCGTGCCAAGTCTTGCGAGTTGACGGCAATGTGATCAACGACACCTTGGAATCGCTTTTCTGGTTTGTCTTCCATTTGAATACACTGAACCCCAGCCATTCTCTTGCGTAGCATGGATTGTAACAACTGCTTTCGGAATCCAGAAGGCAAGAACTGGCGTGATTGGACGCAACCTCTCGGCGTACTAGTTAATCAAATACTCAGATTGGCGATCTGTGGTCAATAAACAGGCTATGGGTAACAGCACTCCAAACACTAAACTAAGCGCGGCAACTCTCCAGCAGTTTGCCGAAGTTGCCGAGTCGGCAGCTAATACTACAAAGAAACTGGAGAAAGTGGCGCTCCTGGGGAGTTTTTTTAACACTCTTAATGATGCGGATCTGCGACGCGCGGCAAGATACTTCGCGGGACATCAGTTCGCCCTTGCCGATTCGAGGACGACTAACGTTGGCGGCAGCATCATCAGTGATGCGTTAAGTGAGGCCACGGGTTTTAGTATTGCCGATCTTCTACCGAAGTATGTACGACTTGGAGACGGTGGTGAAGCAGCCTATGAAGCTGTGAAGGAAGCCAAGCGCACTTATCAACAACCAACAATTACACTCGCAGAAACGGAATCTCTGATTACCAGGCTAAGCGAAACTCGAGGCACAAAGAACAAGACAGCCCTGCTGACAACAGCACTGCAACATGCGACGCCACTCGAGGCAAAATATCTCGTCAAGCTACTCGCGGGGGATCTGCGAATAGGTCTTCGCGAAGGACTCGTGGAGGATTCGATAGCCCGTGCTTTCAAGCAACCACTGGCAAAAGTCTCACATACAAACATGCTTCTCGGAGATGTTGGTGAGACTGCTGTACGTGCGCGGGAAGACGACTTAGATGATGTCAGTATGCGGCTCTTTCATCCTCTAAAGTTCATGTTAGCTACTCCCGCCGCCGATCTTTCAGACATCGCCAGGACCATGCCCGACGAATTCTTTGTTGAGGACAAGTTTGATGGCGTACGCGCGCAAGCTCATGTTGAGGACGGCCGAGTTGCAATCTATTCGAGAACATTGGACGAGATCACGCATCGGTTTCCTGAGCTCGTTGAGCCTTTGCGGGCCTTGCCTGGGGCGGCAATTATTGATGGCGAGATCGTCCCTGCTCGAGGAGACCACATTCTACCTTTTAGCGAGCTGCAAAAACGGATGGGTCGTAAAACTGTGTCTAGTGATCTGTTAAAGGAGGTTCCTGTCAGGCTTGTTGCCTATGATCTTTTGTACGCAGAAGGGCGAGTTCTACTTGACCAGGCGCTCGAAGCACGACGGAGACTCATGGAAAGTCTCTTGGAAAACCAGAGCAGTGTACAACTCTCCGTAGCTAAAATAGTGAACGAAGTTGCTATCCTCGATGCCGAATTTGACGCTGCGAGGGAACGCGGTAACGAAGGATTGATGATTAAGAATCCATCCTCAGTCTACAAGCCAGGCCGGCGCGGACGAGAATGGATGAAGCTTAAGCGCGCCATAGCCACTCTCGATGTGGTTGTTACCGCTGTTGAGGTCGGTAATGGAAAGCGCCGCGAGCTTCTCTCTGATTATACGTTCGCTGTCCGGCGTTCAGAATCCGATCATACACTTCTAAATATCGGCAAAGCCTATTCTGGTCTCACTGATGTTGAATTAGCCGAACTAACTGAATGGTTTCGAAGACACACACTACGTCAGTTCGCTTACGGAAAAGTTTGTGTTGTAGAACCTAGGATTGTAATCGAGGTTACTTTTGATCGAGTGCAGGAATCAAAGCGGCACAAAAGCGGATATGCCCTCAGGTTTCCTAGAATTCTAAGACTTAGACCAGACAAGAAACCTGATGAGATTGATACATTGGAAACTGTCAGAAAGCTTGTGCAATAGCCTAGGATGTCCAAACCTGAATATTACAAGAGACACGAATAGCTGGTTGCCGCTTAGCTATTGCTTCTCAGGGGCCAAACGGAGTAGGATTCGCGCTGACAAACGCCACCTTGCCGGGCCTGTTGGCGCTTTCGCAGAGAGTCCTGCACTCACATTAAGCGAGCTGCAATACTAGTTTACGGCAATAGATTCGATTCAAGTTGGCTCTTGTCCTCAGAAAAGTAGCAGCGCGGTCCAAAAGAGGTAAAGCGCGAAATCACCTTCTGTTAAGTGCCAGTTCACGTCAACCTCATTGGATGAGCTTTCGGGCGTGCCCATGTCGTCAGTTGACTCTGAAGATGCAGGGTCTGGCGGGGGAACGTAGCCTGGGGTGCCCATGTCGCCACCGCGAACTCCGGCACTTAGGGAAAACACGAGGGCGGTAGTCAGAATAAGCGTCCTGATCTTTTTCATCTTCTTCTCCTTAGGGGTTGTTGATGTAACTACCCAGTAATTTCTGATTGGTTGGCAGGGATAGTATCTCTCAACATCTAAGTGACGCAAGGTTACTTGCAATTTTACAGAAAGGTAGGCCTCACATGAGCTTACAGGAAACAGGAATATCCGTAGTTAGAGAAAAAGCGGACGCGGACTTTATGGCGTTAGAACGGTGCAGGCGTGCTAAAAACTTTGAGGAGTCCGGGGATTTTGAGCGTGCGCGGGAAGCGCTTGGCGATCTCTGGCAGGGTATTGGTGAGCGGCCCCTTCTTTCAAATTTGAGCTCGACCGCACAAGGAGAAGTCTTGCTGCGCACAGGCGCGCTCTCAGGTTGGCTCGGTCGTGTTAGACAAATCGACGGTGCTCAAGAGGCAGCCAAAAATCTGCTTACCGAAAGCACTGGCATTTTTGAAGAGTTGCGCCAGACTGAAAAGATGGCCGAGGCCCAAATTGAGCTCGCCATCTGTTACTGGCGCGAAGGCGGTTATGATGAAGCGCGCGTCATTCTCCATGAGGTTCTTAACAACCTTGACGAAAACAGCGAGCAGCGACTCCGTGCATTATTGAACCTTGCCTTGGTCGAAAGATCATCCGAGCGCTTCTACGAGGCGCTCCGTATTCACTCTCAAGCTGCCACCTTCTTCAACCGCAGCGACAATCATGCTCTCCGCGGAAAGTTTCACAACGAATATGCCACCGTTCTTAAGAACCTGGGGTTAGCAGAACAGCGTGACGAATATATAGACCGCGCCCTTTTGGAGTACGCGGCAGCCAGTTTCCATCTCGAGCAGGCAGGGCACAGAAGATTTCAAGCGTTCGTTGAGAATAACCTCGGGTTTCTTTTTGTAAGGTTAGGAAAATATGACGAAGCGCATGCCCACCTTAACTGGGCTCGCTCTTTGTTTGTCTCAATCAAAGACAAAGGTTCTCTAGCCCAAGTAGATGACACTAGGGCCCGGGCTTTTCTAGGTCAGGACCAGAATGCAAAAGCAGAAGTCGCAGCACGTGCTTCTGTCAAGATTTTGGAACAAGGTGATGACCTTTCACTTTTGGCAGAATCATTGACCACCTATGGCGTCGCTTGCGCTCGATTAAAGAAACATCGCGAGGCTCAGGAGAGTTTCGAGCGCGCCATTAAAACGGCTGAACGAGCCGGTGATTTAGAGCGAGGAGGAATTGCAGCCCTCACGTTTGTCGAGGAGTTAAGCAAGAATCTTTCTCAAGAGGACCTGACGGGCTACTATCTGAGTGCCGAAGAATTATTAACAAAATCGCAGGACCCGACAGTAAAAATGCGGTTGGGTGAGTGTGCCCGTCTGTTATTAACTAACGGAGTTAGACCGTTCGAATCAAAGCCCACTCAAGCGGTCGCTGCGGCGGAGCCAGAAACGGAACAATCTGGGAACACCACGTTTTCTGGGTGTTCATTAGAGGCAGAAGTACTCCGTTTTGAGGGAAACCTAATTAGGCGTGCGCTTGAGGCTTCGGCAGGCAGGGTTACCCGCGCAGCGAGAATGCTGGGCCTGACGCATCAAGGTCTTGCATTTATTCTCAATGGCCGGCATCGAGACCTGCTCTCCGCCCGAAAGCCCGTGAGACGACGAAGAAAAAGTATCATTCGTTACCGCTAGCTCTTCACCTGGTTAGAACATTTTCGGATAGGCGTAGCCCTTGTTAAAGGGCAACGCCAGTCCTTTATTTGTGTTCTAAGCCCACAAATCAGCTTTGTTGACAAACACTTTCTCTGGGATTCTGATGAACCTGTTAAAGCTTTTATCTATTCTGACATCTGTTTTGTTGCTCGCTGCTGTAGCAATAACAGCGCAGACACCACGTCGCTCCAGTACTCAACAGACAACCAGGCAAGCTGCTCCAAAACCTACTCCCCCGCCGATACCTCAACCCGCTGCCTCACCGCGGCCTCGTATAACGAAACCACCTATTCCTCTTGCAACAGTTAATGGCCAAACCATAACGTCTGCCGACATCGATCCCGCCGTAAAAGAAGAAATTGATTCTTTGGATGACAGAATTGCAGAAGTTCGAGAGCAGGTATTACAACTTCAGATCAATACGATCCTACTTGAACTCGAGGCTACCAAACGTCGAATAACGCCTCAACAGTTGTTCGAGACGGAGGTCATCAAGAAAGTAAGCAAACCAACGGAAGCAGAGATCAAAAGATTCATTGCAGAGAACAGGGAAGAGTTTAACGAAGCGGATACTCCATCGCTCCATTCACAGGTTGAGGCGTTTCTTCGAAGTCAGCGTGAAGCCCAACTTTCTGAAGATCTGGTACGCCGCCTCCGCGCGGCCTATCCTGTAGTCCCTGGGGCTAGATTAGAAACGCCAAATCTTGGCCCTTCAGTCATGGTCGCGACTGTTGGAGGACGCCCTATCACTGCCGGAGCCTTAACCGAAAGGCTCAAACCAATAATTTATCGAATGAAGTTAGAGACATACCTCCTTCAGAAAGAGTCATTGGACCAAACAATTAATAATTTGTTATTGCTCGGGGAGGCTAATCGCCGGAATGTTCCACCAGAGTCAATCGTACGTACCGAAGTTAGCGACAAGATACGGCGACCAACCGAGGCTGAGGTAGCGAAGTTTTTTGAAGATAATCGGGCGCAGATTGGCGGCGACTTAGCTACAGTTCGTAATCAATTGGCGGAGTACTTGGTAGACCAGGACCAGCAGCGCCTTGAGAATGAACTCGCACAAAGGTTGCGTGTCGGTGCGGATGTACGACTACTGATCTCGGAACCTGAACAACCGGTCCAGCAAATCCGCGTTGATGGCAGTCCTTCCCGCGGTAACGCTAATGCTCCAGTAACACTTGTTGAGTTCACGGATTTCGAGTGCTCGTCCTGCGCTGCCATGGAGCCCGTGCTGGAAGGAGCGCTTAAGTCCTATGGCGACAAAGTGAGATTAGTGATTCGCAATTTTCCGCTTGCCCGCCACCCTAATGCACAGAAAGCTGCTGAAGCAGCCGCCGCCGCTCACGCGCAAGGCAAGTTTTTCGAATACAAAGCCTTGTTGTTCAAGAACCAGAACGCTCTTGACGTTGCTTCGCTTAAAAAGTATGCGAGCGAGGTCGGCTTGGATCGAAAGCGCTTTGACGCCGCTCTCGACGCTGGAACTCACGCTGCTGACGTGCGCCGCGATCTTGAGGACGCCGACATCTATGGCGTCGATGCAACCCCGACGATTTTCGTCAATGGTGTAATGCTAAGAAACCTGAGCTCCGAGGGCCTACGCGCCGCAATAGATCGCG
>CAZNPP010000091.1:0-16772 GCA_964574785.1 uncultured Chloracidobacterium sp.
CCAGACACATGCAGACAAACAAAACGAGGTGTGGCCACGACGTGCCCCCCGCTCGTTTTAACCTCCAGACACATGCAGACACAAACAAAACGAGGGGTGGCCACGGCGGGCCACCCCTACAAATCAATGCGAGTAGGACTTGACGGTTATCCCCTTACAGTCCCGCTGACAGGTATCGGACATTACACTTTCGAACTGGCTCGTAGCCTGGCCCAGGCCGCGCCGGACTATCAGTTTGAGACTGTCTCGCCCATTCCTTACACGACCTCTGTCATCACCGAACTTCACGAAAACCCTGTAACGAACTTACGCGCAGTCAAAATCAACAGCGCCCTTACTCGTCGCCTTTGGTGGTTTACTGGCCTGCCGCGCTACCTGAAACGTTCTTCTATAGATGTTTTTCATGGGACTAACTATTCCATACCAGTGCTCGGAACCGGTGGGACTGTACTCAGCATTCACGATCTATCACCTCTCCTGCATGGGGATTGGCACCTGAAGAGTTTGGCGTGGCGGGCCCGTAAACGATTGCCATTTATGGCGCGAGTGGCGAAGATGATCATCACACCTTCTGAGTCAGTGAAGCGGGAAGTTTGCGAACACCTCGGAATCGCGAGCGAAAAGGTAGCAGTAACGCCTTATGCAACCCGGCCTGGTTTTCGTCCCTTGCCGCCGAACGCAACCGTTGAGACTCGCAGCCGACTCGGCATAGAAGAAGACTTTGTCCTCTTTGTTGGAACGCTCGAGCCGCGCAAGAACCTGCTGACGCTTGTTCAAGCATTCTCTGAAATTCTTCGTTGCACTTCGGTTTGTCCGCAACTGGTGCTAGCGGGCCCGCAAGGCTGGATGATCGACGAACTCCTGGCCTTAGTCAAAAGGGCGGACATTAAAGATCGCATCTGTTTTACTGGCTACCTTTCAGATAATGAACTCCGCGCGCTTTACTCATCTTGCCGGGTCTTCGTTTACCCATCTCTGTACGAAGGCTTCGGTTTGCCTTTATTGGAAGCGATGTCTTGCGGCGCCCCGGTTGTTGCCAGCAATATTCCCGCAATAAGAGAGACGGTGGGAAATGCAGCCAGGCTTGTAAGACCCGAAGATACGAAAGAGCTAGCGCAAACAGTTCTTGACCTTTTGAACGACAGCAATCTCAGGCGAGACTTATCAGAAGCTGGAAAAAAGCGGGAGTCCGAGTTTTCGTGGGAAAAGACTGCTGCTATGACCCTGGCTGTTTATCGGAAAGTGATCAGTTAGTTTGCGCCAAATCTCTGGCGATACTCCGGCGAGTTCAGAAAACCATTCGTCACCAGGCGGTAGTTCGCTTCTGTTTCATTCATCAAACGGACCCACTCTTGATAGCCAGCATCCGGGTCCCGACGAAGATACCCAAAATACTGCATCCTCACGAAGGCTTCGTTGAAGTATTTCCGCTTTAAGTCTTCGCTTTCCACAATGTGAATAAGGACAAATTCGCGGCTCTGGCGATCATGCAAGGTTTTGATTAATGGTCGAGGTTCTATGGCGACGCCGGCATTTGTGAGCAGTTCAGTCACGTAGTTCGCGTTGCTCATATCGTTGTATTTTTGGGTAAATTTGGAACGTCGCGCGAACTCTGACAGGAACTTGTTATTGCTGTCTGCCCCATTCGCGCCCGCGAATATCTTGAAATCCGATTCGAATTCGGCAAAGTAGGGAAATCGTCCAAGGGCTACTCGGTATAGCCGCATGATGAAGTAGCCTCGTTGTTGGAACTCTGCGGAGCGAGAAAAGGCTGAAGAAACCTCGATTCGATCGCAGCTAGTCTGCTGCGGCTGGCAGTTGTCGAGAGTGTTTTGCCAGTGAGCAAAGCCGCCCGGATCGGGCTCCCGATTCAGGAAATCCAGATAGTGTTGACGAACAAAGAACGAAGTTGTGTCGATGGGATTTGGCATTACGAATCCGTAGTCCTCCGGATTGGTCGACGCTGGAAAGGCATAAGCGGAGAGTTTATTCGCCGACCTAGTAAGGAGGTGGATAGAAACAACGATAGCAGTGACGATTAAGCCCGCTCGCACGAGGGAATAGGCCATACGGCTAAGATCTCCTTTTTGCGTAGTTGCATCATTCCTTACGAGTTGTTTCAGCGACCACAGAAGGCTCAAGACTACAATGTAGTAAGGAATAACAAACCTGAATGAAACAGATCGGAAGAGAGCGGGCACGGCATGGAAGACAGACTGCTCAGGCCAAATCATGTTTTGTAAACAGCGATAGTAGTAGTGAGCGTTCTCCTGGATTACGGGAGGCCGCGAGCAACCGGAGTTCAAAGTAAAAATGTCGGTCATTAAGCGGGAGTCAAAGCAGACAACCAGTTGCGGGAGGGTAATCAAAACGAGTGCTATGAAGACTGGGAATAGGCCAAGGCGATTAAGAACAGCCTTCACAACCAGGGTGGCCTGCTCCGGATAGAAGTAAAGCAGCATCAACAAAAGCGCGGGTATCCAGGGAAGCATTAGCCGGGGACCCCAGGCCTCCCAACCAAACGGGGCGTACCAGCGCGAGAATCCCGAGGTGAGGAGGAGAAGCAATCCTGTAATTAAAATAAGTGGCACGTAAAAACCGAAGCGTTCGAAGTTGCTTAGATAGTTACGCACTACCGATTTGTGAAAAATTACATATGTGCCCACCGCGAGGTAAAGAAATACGAAGGACGACCAGAAGAGAACCAGTCCGCCATTTGGTGAAAGCCAGAGCCCTAAGAAAGCACTCAACTGAAGTTTTATCGAAGGGACGATGAATTCCCCTCTAATCAAGCCGTGGTTGTAAACGGAGGCATGGCGAAAGTAGTTAAAGCCCAGGTTGATAGCTAAGGTTATTACAACCGCCACCCCCAGCCAGTAGAGGTAACGTTTAGTGTTTCCCTGCTTGACGGTGCGGGGCACGTTGGTAAGTGCAATGAGCGCAAGAAACGGAAGCGCTGTCTCTTTGGTTAAACCGGCCAGGACAAATAGCGCAGTGGTAACCAATCCTGGAGCCCGTACCAGAGTTGCGGCGGTGAAGGTGAGAACGAGAAACGTCGCTAACATTTCTCCAAAGGTGGAATGGGAGTACAAGAGCAATGGACCCGTCAACATAACAATTACGGCAGCGAGGGCCAGGTGTTTTGAGTTCATCCCTCTCAAGGTTAGGTAGATCAGTAGGAGTGAGCCCCCGAGTGCTATCAAACTTAGAATCGCCAGAATCTGAAGGATTGTTTGGCTGGAGACTCCAAGGCTGTGGAGAAGAAGGCTGGGGATCTGTTGAAAAAGAGGGAAGGCTCCTGCGTCTACGCAACCGGAAAACTGACCTTTACTGAGGCAAACAAGAATAGCTGGTACGTACGTCTCGACGAGAAGTTCCGTATCGCCTTCAATATGAGGTTCGAAGAGGGTGAACCAGACCAACCAGCTCAGCACAATAAAGGTGGCAAACCAACCCACTGTCTGTGGCAGATGGTACTGCGTAATTCCACGTTGAAGGGTCGCCAGTAACGCGCTCATAGAACTACAGGAAGCTGCGGGCTCGCTTTGCCTCCGTTGATAAGCAGTCTGGCGCGGTTCATTAAGAGCATTGAGGACGTAAAGAGTCTTCGAATTGAGTGATGTGGGATTACCAGCCTCTAATTTAAGGCTTGAAGTATAACACCGGTCTTATTCAGGTATTCAGTGAGGGCGGCTGACCCCGCCCCAAAAAGAGAAGGCCGGCTTCAAAAGCTTGAAGCCGGGCCTTTCGATTCGGACTAAGCGAGAACTAGTATCTGTTTCGATACTCTGGAGAGTAAACGAAGCCAAAGATCATAGTACGATAGTTTCCAGTTTCGTTCAGCAAAGTCATCCAATCCTGATAAAGCGCATCAGGATCCCGGCGCAGGTAGCCGAAGTACTGCATTACCACAAACGCGCGATTGAAGAACTTGTTGTTGACTTCTGAGCTCTCGATGAATTCGCGCAGAACCTGTGCTTTGGTTTTGCTACCCCCATCTAGAGCGTTTACCCAGGTACCAGCGCTCGGATGTCCTGGTAATCCGGCCGTCGCCAAGAGCTCGGCCACATATTGATCGTTGCCGAGATTATTATACTTGTTAACGAACTCTGGGCGATTCATGAACTCCTGGATGAAAGCTACCTTGGCTGCCTCTTGCTCCTCGGACGTCAAGAACCCACTAACCTGATTCATGTCAGGAGTAAACTCGGCATAAAGCGGTTTCCTTCCTAGCGAGGCATCATAGAACCGATAAACAAAGTAACCGCGCTCCTGAAATTCCGGCGACCGGTAAAAAGCCGAGGACACTTCCACGCGATCACAACTCGGGTCGGTCGAACCCAGATGACCCTCGTTGTTGCAGTTACTCAGAATATTCATCCAGCCCTGAAAGCCAGCTGGCTCAGGAAAGCGTCGCAGGAAGTCTACGTAATGCTGCTGCACAAAGGCGTCGTTGTCGTTAAAAGTAATAAGAGTCGTCGTGCCTGGCCGCAATCGCAAGGGCTTAACTTTTACTTCGCCGTAGTAAAGTTCCGAGGGTAAATTGGGATTCTCAGTTACAATCCTGAGTGTCGGCGGGTCCTGGCCCACAGCAACCACCGCCGAAAAAAGCAAAATCAGGCCTAATAGAACTGGTTTCATGGTTTTTTAAACTCTCCCGTAAACATGTTGCTCATTGCTGGGCTGGCGAGTCAGGCGAGGTCGCTCATACCAATGAAGGCAAGTTGCTTGCAACCTGCGCAAGCCCGGCTAGTTTAGGTTACCTTTCTTGGCCTTGTCAAACAGTTCGATATTTTAACTGCAATTCAAATTGACCGAAAACGGCAAGAGCAATTCTCCAGGTCAACCTTCCCGGACAGGATTGGAGCCGGCACCTCAACTGCCGTGCTATATTGACGCATCAAAAGGCCTATTGGCTTTAACTTTTTCTGCGACACTGTACGTCCTCAGATGAGCGATGGTACCAATCTCACTGTAGTCATCCCTGCCCTTAATGAGGCCAAAAACCTGGCCGCACTATTGCCACAGCTAAAGGATGTCCTCTCAGAACTAGCGATCGACTACGAGATTCTGGTTGTTACAAACGAACTCGATCCCGCTACTCGGAAGGCGGCTACACTTTGCGGAACTCAGGCTATCGAGCAGCGCGAACGTGGTTATGGAGGTGCGCTGATTGCTGGTTTTGCTGCGGCGAAAGGTACCTACGTGCTGACTATGGACGCGGATCTTTCTCATCGACCTGACTTCATTAAGGACCTCTGGAAGGCTCGGAAGAAAGCTGAGATCACGATTGCATCGCGCTACGTAAAGGGGGGCAGCGCGGTAATGCCCTCTACGAGATACCTTTTAAGCCGTGTGCTGAATGCGTTTTTCAGCATTGGACTGAGTCTGCCGTTTTCCGACATGTCCAGCGGGTTCCGACTCTATAAGGCGGCCGTGCTGAAGGATAGCGTGTTCAAATCGCGCAACTTTGCCATCCTTCAGGAGATTCTGGTTTACGCGTTCGCCCAAGGGTGGAAGGCGCAGGAGATACCTTTCACTTATGTTCCTCGCAAATACGGTAGTTCGAATGCCCGCGTCTTCCGTTTCGGAATTGATTACTTGAAAACTTTTGGACGGCTCTGGAGCTTGCGGAATTCCATATTATCTGCCGATTACGATGATCGCGCTTATGACAGCCGGATTGCTTTACAACGCTACTGGCAACGAAGCAGATTCCGACACATTACCGAATTGACAATGGGAGAAGGGCCGGTGCTTGATGTTGGGTGCGGTTCGAGCAGGATAATTGAAGCCTTACCACCCGGCAGTGTAGCCGTTGACATCTTGCTCGCAAAGCTTCGTTACGCCCGCAGATTCTCGCAGGTACTGGTCCAAGGTTCCGTCTTCCATCTGCCATTTGTCGATGAAGCTTTCCCCTGTGTCATCTGCTCTCAAGTGATAGAACATGTCCCTAAAGAACAGAGTGTACTGGAAGAGCTCTGTCGCGTGTTGGCGCCTGGTGGCCGATTGGTCCTTGGGACTCCCGATTACGCCCGGTGGGAATGGGTCGTGACAGAAAAGCTTTATGGTCTTGCGGCACCCGGAGGTTACGCCGACGAGCATATCTCGCATTACAACCGTGATGAACTATTGAAGTGGTTCTCAGCCCGGGGGTTTACTCATGAGGCTACCAGATACATCCTGCGTGGGGAGCTAATCATGGCGTTTAGAAAAACCGAAAGTACTAACGCTTCATTCTCGGCTTCGGCGGGCGCTAGTTAGTGTGCATCCGAAGGCGACGAAGGCCGATTGTGATCGAGATCAGACCGATCACGAAAAGGGAAGTAGCACTCACTGCCATGCCAAAATAAAGGCTTGAGGGTCTGAATCGGAGTTGTACTTCGGAATTACCAGATGGGACAACCAGACCGCGAAGGGCGAAATTCGTCTGATAAAGGCGGGTGGGCTGGCCGTTTACTGTAGCCTGCCACCCCGGATAATAAACGTCGCTCAGGACTAGAAATGCAGGGGTGGAGGAGCTGGTTCGAATTTCCATTGTGGAATCGGACGAATAAGTAATTTCGGCGCTTCCCTTCGGATGATCTCCATTCGCTTCAAGAGAAACTGGTTCTTCAACCAGCGCAGACTCAGTTGGGTTATAGACGGTGCCATCAGGCAATAGAGACGTCTTAATGGCCTTGAGAGTTTCTTCGGGTGTTAGTTTTAATACTCGGGGTACCAGCCAGGCGCGCGGAAAGGCTTGCCTGTTCTCATATATTCTGCTGCTACCCGAATCGCCAACGTATTGCCAACGATCGCTGTCAATCATTTTCCGATTGACTGGCTGGGAGTTACCCCCTTCCTTGTCAGTAAGGCTTAACTTCTCAATAGAAATTGCCCCCGCAACGCCGACCCATTGAAGCTCGATCGCGATTATTTCGTACATCCCATTTAAGGGAAGCGTGGTTAGGTAGCGGTGACCGTCGCACGGCCCACTCGCACGAGCAACGGGAAAGGACTCAAAGATTTGCGCGCGCTGATGACGGATGACGGGCTTTACGTCATCACAATCATGGGCCCACTCAGAGGTGTCATGCCCGGCAACAATACTTGCCCGATAAAGATTGCTATTCCTGTCAATCAAATTGATCCGAACGACTTCCGTCCCCTCTTCTAACTCCACCGAACAAGCCAAATTGCTGACAATATCAAGCTGCGTTGCCTTAACTGGTTCCGGGAGTGAAATTTTGACAGCTTCGGGCGAGTGGCGGCCACAGCGGCCAAGGGCCAGGGCGAGATTCTCATTAGACCAGCTTACCCCGTCTAAACTTTTGGTTAAGGAAGAAGAATTGAGGGAGACTCGACGTGTGAAGATGTACCGCACGGCCATTAAATCGAAGCTGCGATCTTCGGCGTTTCTCCAGGTCTCGCCGACATATCCGTTAGTGTCCATGGTCAACATGCGACAAACTCTGGCTAAAGCCAACGGATTAAACCCTCCGGCGCTGGGCAATCCCCAAAGCTTCGAGAGGTTTGGGGGAACGGCATCTCGCCCACCGCCGCTTCCCTGGTCTGACAAGAGGCGCTGGTTTTGGCTTTCAAGGACAGCTTGGAGCTCATTCAGATGGCCGGGTCGCGCTAACTGCCCAACTTTGGGTGACGCATAGTGCCAGTCGTAAAACCAGCCGAAGGTAGCTATATCGAGAATGAGCACAAGCACGAGTACACTTCCTCTGATCGATGAAGAAGGACTCCGGCGCCAAGCGTAGAGTATTGCCAGCGTGAGTAAGAAGAAGACCAAAGGAACGCCAACAGCAATGTTTTTCCAGGGAACAAAACTAAGATCGGGGATGCCATGCTTGGCGGCACTGGCCCGCACGGTGTCGGAGTAGAGGAGAAGCCAAAGGAGACAACCGAGAATTATAAGAACCGCTCCGCTCAGCAACAGATTCAACTGACGGCCGGTGACTTCTTTACGTTGGATTGCCGCTACTCCAAGACCAGCCAAAACGGCTATGGCAAATGACACTTCAAAAAAGTGTCGGGCCGGCGCGCGAAACTGATTAAAGACTGGCACGTGGAAGAGTAGGCGGGCCATTATCGTGGTGTCGCCAAGGGAGATCACTGCGGCGATGATGGCCACCCCCGCCCAGAACAGGACCACAGAATGTTTCCATCGGGCCAACACGCCGACTGCTGCCAGCATCAGCGGCAGCCGGCCCACGAAGCCGACGATCTCCGTTGAATTCCATTCGCCAAAATACGGCGTGGCCGGATCGTAGTTATACCCGAACAACATTGGAAAAATGAGTGTGAGTAATTGCACGGGTGGGAATGAATAGGTGAGGAACTCTGCGAACGAATAGCTGCTTCGCAAACTTAGCTGAGAGAGTTCTGCCGTAGGTAGTATCTGGATTCCCGCCAATCCTACTCCGAGGAGTAGAAGCAAAGAGGCAAGAGCAAGGAAGCGCAACCTCCCGTCTTGTAATGTGAACCCTGCATAAACAGCATATGCGCCACTGACGGCGAAACTATAAACAAAGATCTGTGTATGTCCGGCTAGAAAGGAGCAGGCTACCGCAATTGTGCCCATGACGAACCAGAATGCCGATGGTCCTCGCCGCAGCATCTCGAGCGACCAGATAATCAAAGGGAGCCAGGCAGCAGCATGGATGATCATTATGTGGCCCAGATGCGCCATCATGAATCCAGACATGCCAAATGCAAGCCCACTGATTAGCGCCGCAACTCGTGAGGCAGTAAGAGCGTACACGTAACCAAAGGTGAAAAAACTCGCCATTACATAAGCGGAAATGACGAAAGCATTCCAGGAATAAGGCAAGCGGGAGAGTATAAAGGCGGGCGGATACCAGATCATTGCCTGAGGATCGGCGAATAATGGAAAGCCCCCAGCGATTAATAGATCCCAGTAGGATTTCTGCCCCAGATAATTCGGTAAGGAATAAACAGCCCCGTCACCGGGCGCCAGATAATGACTAAACAGAACTGGCGAGAAGAAAGCGGTGTAGAAGATGACAAAGAAGATAAAGATAGCTGCGCCATTCCATGCGGTGCGATGAAGCAGCCTCGCTGACGAGGAGGGATTCTCCTGTATCACTTTCTCATTGGAACCCATGATACGGTCTTGTGGTCGGCACTCAGAGCTAGCCGAGACTTCTGAATAACCAGTCTGGACGAACCGGAGGTGCTATTTTACCGCCGGGCGCGAGAGTACTCTGACAGAAGATGTACTGTCCCAGATCCGGTTGACGATGCTCTAAAAGAGGTCCGAGTTTTCCCAGGTTCTCATACGACACTGCAAAGTCCTCGTTTACGTCGGCCGTAATGAGCGTAACAACCTGGAATCCGTTTGCCGAAAGCAACCGGTAAAGGTCATGTTTTGTGTATTCCCGATTGTGCCTTCCATATGGACCATAACCGGAATAGGCATCAAAAATGTTGACGCCCGCCAATGTTTTACAGACATTCTCGAGTCGCGTTGCGTTTGGCGTAGTTGATACCAATGTCCCATTCGGCTTCAGAACTCGTTTGATTTCGTTCAGTGGGTGAACCGGATCGCTGAGCAGGTGTTCGATGATTTCACAAAAGAGCACTACGTCAAAGGTCCCGTCATCGTAGGGGAAGGTGTCAGTCTCAATATTGAATTGTCGATACTGAAAGGGAATAACCTCTCCCGTCTTATGAATAGTGATCTCCTGCACTCCCTGGTGTCCGGGTTGATCGAAGAAGTTGCAGAGGTGCAAGGTTGCATCTCTGAACTTGTGCAACAGTACGGTCGTAAAGTACGGATTCGCGCCTAACTCGAGAATGACCTGGTTGGGTTTGTTCGGTACCAGATCGAGAGTATAGGCAAACCGGCGGAAGTCTCGATTCGCGTAGTTGAATAGTTCCAGCAGCGGTCCATCTTCTACCTGCACCGAATTCAAAAACTGACGGAGATCCTCTTCCGACCATCCTTCTGGCAAGGGGAGCGGGGGCGAATTGAATAAGCCATTTTGCTCCCCGTTGCTCGGGAGGCTGATAGGCTCCCTTGGACCCAACTCTTCCACAAGTTCACCCACTTCTTTTCTTTCACTTTGAACCACTGGTACTAAGATTGTCTCTTGCTGGCTAACAGTTTCAGATCTGGCTTCCTTTGCTGCGACCGCGTCCGAGAGAGGATGCTCAGCAGAACCTTCTTCCTTTTCCTCTGCCGGCTCAGCCACGTATAGCGAAGGTTCCCAATCGGCTTCCACTGCGTTAATCAAGTCTTCGCGGATCGTGTCGCGTTGATATTTGGCCAGGACGTACTCTCGTCCCCTGGCGCCCATTTCAGCCAGCCGGACTTTATCTTCCAGCATCTCGCTTACCGCACGCGCAAATCCCTCATAATTCTCATAGGCGATTCCCGCACCACTAAGCTTAACGTGGTCCACGATGACGTCGGATGCCGCATCTGCGAGAACGGGGGTTTCCTGGCCCATCGCCTCGAGCGTAACAATGCTGAAGCTCTCATTCCTGGATGGCATTGCCAGAGCCACCGCCCCACGCATCAAGCCAAACTTTTCTTCGGCCGATACGAATCCCCTGAATTCAATGTCGGGATGCGCCGGAACGAGAATGTCATCTTTTCCTACTAAAATCAGTTTGAGGTTTGAATGGTAGTCTTGCTTGAATCTAATGAAGTATTCGAAGAGTTCATTGCAACCCTTATTCGGATCGATCCGCCCGGCGTAAAGAAGAAAGGGGTGCCGCTCCTTTCGTGCCGGTCGCAGCTTCGCATCTATACTCATTGAAACGATCCGGCCTGGTAACTCTCCCCACAAATCATGTCCCAGCCGCCGCTCTGCGTCCGTAAGCCAGATTATTCCCCGGGCGCGATGGGCGGCATACTTAAAGGCACGTAAATAGGCTGTTTGCTCATTGTGCAGGGTTGGCGCGAAAAGCGCAGTACGGCGCGGAACCTGCAACAAGCCAAAATAGGTCGGCGGGTAAAGATAAGTGACAAAAATGATGATCCGGTAATCTGGTCCATGATCTTGCAGGAACTCATTAAGCGGTTCTGAGTAGGGTCCCTGGGTGCGAATAAACTCTTCCTGTAGCGCGGTACTCCAGGGGAGGAAACGAGTCTGGAAGGGTTTTTGTCTTCCGGCATCAAAGGCGATGAAGTCTTGCAGAATTCTCTGATGCAGTTTCGACCACGAGCGCGTGCGACCAATTGTTACAGGAAAGCGGCGAATGTGAATCCCTTCTCTTACTTCGCTGCCCACAGGCAAAAAATTCTCCCATTTCGCGGTCTCGATCGCTGTCGTCGTTATCACCTCCACCTCGTAGGCATCGCGAAGCAAACAGGCATACTGCCAAGCCAGCGATTCTGACCCGCCCACTATGTTTTCATGACAGCGTTGAACGACAATGCCGACTTTTTTCATACTAAGCCGCTCAGGGCATCTAAGAATTCAACCTCGATGCGCCGGGTGCTATATAGCTCCAGGTATCGTTGCCACCCGGAAAAGCCCAGTTCAGCACCTGTAGACTCGTTGGTCACAATGTAGTGGATCGATTCCGCCATGAGGTCGGAATTGCGCTCGTCCCAAACGACACCAGCGCAACCGATGGTTTCAGCCATCGCAGCCGAATTGTAAGCAAGAATGGGAATCTTCATCGACATGGCTTCTACCAAAGGAACGCAAAATCCCTCGTGCTCACTGGTTATCATGAAAATGTCTGCCAGCAAGTAATAGGTCTTTAAGAACTCCTCATTTACTTCACCGGTGAAGACGACGTCGTCCTCAAGTTCCAGCCTTCTGACGGTCTCTCTGAGATAGAGAGAGTAGTCTCTCAAACTTTTGGGTTCCTTCCCAACGATAATGAGCCGGCTCTGATCATTGTAATTGTGGTGGTAAGTGGCGAACGCTTCAATCAGCGAGACGTGTCCTTTGTTTGGAGAAACTCGTCCGACCATCAAGAGATTGATCTTGCCATCGCGATACCGATCCAGGATGTCAAGGCACGGCGCGAGTGAATGCAGGCGATCGGTGTGGTGGAAGGGGGGAACTACCCGGCTTCTTGACCGCTCGGCTCCTGCAGCGATCAACTCGCTCATGTTGTATTTGGAATCTGAAAGAAAGAGGTCAGCGTTAGCCTTTGCGATTAACCCAATCTCTTGACGTCCATTGCGACACACATTTTCGTAGTCCTCGCTCCATCCGGCAAAAAATTCCGGCGGCGTGACATTGTGGTATTTGATCACCTTTGCGCAGGGCAACTCCTTCAACAGAGCGAGACCCAGTGGCCACCCCATTGAGTAGTGGTAGATAAGAAGATCGTCACGAGTTTCGAGGAAGTTCCCAATTTTAGAGATCGGCCAAAATGCTCTTTCAAGCATAACCGACTTGACCTTTAGACCAAGCCACTTACCAAAGCTATTCACAGACCAGTCTGAAGCGTAGATTCGCGACTCGTAGCCGCGTCGTCTCAACGCCTCATGCATGCCGAAGACATCGTTGCAAACGGCATCGCCCGTTGTCATGTGGGGAGTGACTATGGCGATCCGTGACATCGTTTCAATTGCAGCTCCTGCGCTATTGGCGGAAGTTCTGAAAAAGGTATTGCTCTCTATACCTTGATGCCAGTGAGTGCATAATCCATCGGCCCGTAAAAAAGCTCATTGAAGCGTTTGGACACTTCAGTATCTTCCAGGATTCGGTCTGACTCAATGGGATGGAGTCTTATAATTTCTACTCGATCAAGGCCGCGCGACGTCAGCAGAAAGCGCATCATTTCGGGAGGAAGCGGATGCTGATGAGAAGGATCGAGGTAGAAGTTGCAACTACCTACGAGGACATTCTCGGGGTTTGGAGTCTCGAAGACCACTAACCCGCCAGGCTTTAGCGTCCGTACGGCCTCATCTATTAGCGCGACCAGCGTATCAAATTTGAGGTGCTCGATCAGGTGGAAACCAGTAATAGCTTGAAGTGTATGGTCGTTTAATCCGCGTAAGTATGAAACGGCATCGGCTTCACTCACCTCAAGGCCTCGCCGCCGACACTCCTCGATCATCATAGGGTTAGAATCAACCCCGTGAGACTCGAATCCTTCTTCCTTCAACACCTCGAGCCATTCGCCCCGACCGCAACCGAGATCCAGAATGTTGTCGCTTATGTTGGCTGACTTGACGACAGGAATATAGACTCGCAAGCGTTTCTTAATATCCTGTCGATTGCCGCGAAACCGATCCTCTAAAAGGGCTGCCAGCGTATCAAGCAACTTTCCCTTTTCTTTATCTTCAGGAACTACCACTTGGGGCGCAGATGCGTTCGGGCGCCGCTTGTCGGATAGATCAATTATCCGTCTCTCATGGAGAGCAAACTGAGCAGTAATTTGTTGCTGTCGGGCAGACAAATGATTAACCCGCTCCTCCACAAGTTGAGTCAGTGTCTGAGCCAGAATTCTGATCTGCTCCTGGCTTTCGCGATGTCCAGCGAAGATCTCATCTTTAACCACCCTTATGTGATCAAGCATCTGGGCACCTTGCGTCTGAAAACTCTTCGTCTGCTCCTGCCAGGCGGCGACGGTAGAATCCAACTGAGCTATGATTGAATCTGATTGCTGCTGCTGGTCCGCTGCCTGGCTCGATAGCATTTGTGCTAGTGCCATTACGTCGGTCAGTGACTCTGCCAGCAGAGAATTTGTCTCGTTAATATGATTAGCTATTGATTGCTGTCTGCTAAGGGAAAAGGTTTCAAACTGACGTTGGTTGCGAATCGAATTGGGGAGACGTACTATTCCGGTAACGATCTGAAAAAGATAGCCGATAACCGGCAACCGAGAAATCTGTCTTAGCGCTGCCTGGAATGCCAGGCCTTCAATCAAAACATTCTTTTCGCGTCCCTCCCTGGAGTACCGTAGGCCAGCCAGGATATCGATTTTGTTTAACTGCCCGTTCCTTAACTGCTCGAGGTTGGTGCGATAACCGGCTTCATCAGGCTCGCGCATCATTATGGCTCGATACGCATTGACCACGAATACGTCGTCATGGAACTTCAGGAGATAGTTCAGACGGTAACGACGCTCCACATTTGGCTTGAATTCGGGCGTGAGAATCAAACGGGGCAGTCTGAGTTCGGCGGAAGGTGTGAATGTGCGGGCGAACGGGTCAGGGACGTGGCCCGCGCTTTGGGATTTCTGGGCACCGCGCTCTTTTAACGCCGAACGAATGTTGCCCATCAATTCCTGAATATCCAAATGATGATTACTGCCGTTGAGCAAGTGATTTAGACCTTCGCAAAATTTGCCTTGTCGGCGTTACTGAAAAGTTTCAAATCTTCGTGCACCATTTCCCTGACGAGTTCTGGAAATTTATATCTTGGCAGCCACCCCAGTGTGATGCGGGCCTTTGTAGCATCGCCTACTAGAACATCGACTTCTGCCGGTCGCAGAAATCTCTCATCGACCTTTACATAATTGCGATAGTCCAGATCAACTTCCGCGAAGGCGAGTTCACAGAATTCACGCACAGTGTGAGTTTCACCGGTAGCTATAACATAGTCGTCAGGGTTTTCGTGCTGTAGCATCAAGTGCATGGCCCGGACATAATCTATGCAGTGTCCCCAGTCGCGCTTCGCTTCCAGATTGCCGATTCGTAGCTCGGATGCCTGACCCAGCTTGATTCGAGCGACATTGCTGGTGATCTTACGAGTGACGAACTCAAAGCCTCGTCGCGGTCCTTCGTGGTTAAACAGGATTCCACTCACACAGAACATTCCGTAGGCCTCACGGTAGTTTCTTGTTAATTCAAAGCCTGCAACCTTGCTGATACCATAGGGGCTGCGCGGATGGAACGGTGTCGTTTCTCGCTGCGGAGTCTCGCGTACCTTCCCGAACATTTCACTCGAACCAGCGAAATAGAACTTGCAGTTGGGACGTACCTCACGAAGTGCTGCCAATACGTAATGAGTACCATTGATATTGGTGTTCATGGTTGAGAAGCCGTCAGCGAAGCTCTCGGCAACGAAGCTCTGGGCAGCAAGGTGATAGCATTCAGCGAAGTCATGCTGGCTGACTACATGAAAAATACTGGGGTAGCTTTCCAGGCTTGCAGGGTGGAGCACGATCTGGTCCAGCAAATGCGCAATTCTTGCGAAGCGTTGTTCCGGAGCCTCCATGGCCACCCGACGCACCAGTCCATGAACCTCATAGCCTTTGGTAAGAAGATGCTCGGCCAGGTAGCTGCCATCCTGCCCGGTTATGCCGGTGATAAGTGCTTTTTTCTTCATAAGTGTAAGACCTTACACATCTAAACTTCTAGTCTTGTTGTGTGACAGGGATGTTTTCCCTCGTCTGTCGAAAACTTTTCGCGACGCGGCTTGTAGAAACCTTGGCATTCAGATTGGCGATACCCTCCATTGTGACGCCGCTGATTACATGGAAATAAAGTACCCCATCGAGCCAATCGAAACTCACTGCCGCAGGGCTGTGTGCCGCAACCGCTACTGAGTAAGAACCCGGAGCCAGCCAACAATTGAACGAGAATGTTACTTCGATGGCTTCCCCGCGTGACACCGGACCGATATCGGCGTTCAACAATTGAGTATTTGTTCCGTATAAATTAATTCCATGCCGATTGCGGATTAGAAAGCCGCATACAGGGTCTTCCACTTCAGTCTTAAAAAACACGAGGATTTTAACCAAAAGATGTTCGCCGGTTTCGACCAGTTCAACCGAGCGCGCTGAGGCGTCAAGCAATTCGACACGACGGATTTCTGCAGTTCGATCGCCATGACGATAAGTAAAGCTCAGTTCCGGCGCGACACGGTCGGCTAAAGAATTCACGTCATCGTTTTCATCTGATAGACCCTCAGAGTCAGCTTCATAAGCTTCCTCGCGGGCCATGATTAACTCCTGATAACGATTTAGCACGTCAATGGGCGCTCCGTCTGCCAACATTCTTCCATTATTGAGAAGGATCGCGCGAGAACAGAGGGCTCGAATCGCTCCGGGATCATGGGAAACGAACAGGATAGTTGCGCCGGAGGCCTGCAATGCTTTCAACCTTCTCATACACCGGTGCTGAAACACCGCGTCGCCTACAGCAAGCGCCTCGTCTATGATCAGAATTTCTGGGGAAACGCTGACTGCGACTGAGAATGCCAGGCGGACATACATGCCGCTGGAATAGGTCTTTACCGGCTGATAGATAAAGGGACCAATTTCTGCAAACCTCTCGATCTCTGGGAGTAATGCGTTTATCTCCTTTCGGGACAAACCCATCAGCATTCCGCTCATGAAGACGTTTTCAGTTCCTGTAAACTCTGGGTTAAAGCCGGCCCCCAGCTCTAATAACGCGGCTACTCGGCCTTCCCGCCGGACGCTCCCGTGCGTTGGTTCGAGAGTACCGGTCATTATCTGAAGCAACGTTGATTTACCACTCCCGTTTGGGCCAATGATGCCAGTGGTGGTTCCTTTTTCGACTTCAAATCCGATGTCTCGAAGCGCCCAAAACTCGTGGTGCCGCTTCCAGTGCCCGCGACTAACCATCTCCTTTAATCGGTCGGTGGGATGGTCGTAGATGCGATAGAGTTTCGACAGGTTTTCGGCGCGCAGTGCAGCTCTCATACCTTCAAGGCAACCCCACTATGGTTCTAAACTTATGCCTGAGTGGAAAATTGAGTATCATACAGAAAAGCGGGCGTCATTATAAGCTTACCAGAACCGGCAAAGCGAAACGCAAAGCGGCGCTTGCGGTTCTCGCAATTCTCCGCGTAAAATGGCCGTTCTTTAATCGCTAG